>SFDP01000010.1 GCA_004558185.1 Lachnospiraceae bacterium
CCCCACTTTTAAGCTCATATTTTGGCGGGTCTCAAGGACATTCACCCACATTTGAGCAAGCTCATGTGGGTTCAGACCTTTTGACCCTGGTATCATTTATATACCAATTTAAAATATAGAGCAATTCTTAAGAATCAATTAATTTAGTTAAATTAATTGAAATAGTTATTGACAACCGCAGCAGACTCTTATATAATTCGCTCAGTAAATTTATTTAAAATAATTTAGCTAAATTTACAGAAAGTGAAAATAGGAGGATTGAACATTGACATTCGAAAAAGTAAAAGAAATTATCGTGGATACCTTAGGCTGTGATGAGGAGGCGGTGGTATTGACCGCAAACTTAAAGGAGGACCTGGGTGCAGATTCCCTGGATGCGGTTGAACTGAATATGGCGTTGGAAGAAGAATTTGGGCTGACCATTTCCGATGAGGCATTGGTTAATTTCGTTACCGTACAGGACATCGTAGATTATATCAGTGGACAGAGTGCATAGGTAGAAGGAGTAAACAGTCAACGGAGGACACATGGATATTCAGGAAATTTATGCGTTAATGGATCATTTTGACCGGTCTGCCTTAAGCCGAATGAAGCTGGAGCTGGGGGAAGTAAGGCTTACTCTGGAAAAAGGCCTTTCTTCTGCCTGTGCAGTAACAGCAGCTGGCTCTTCTGCGGTGGATTCTTCGGTGAGCCAAACAGAAGAAAAAATGCAGGAGTACGGTGCCAATGAAGAGGTCAGGGCTCCCTTAGTGGGTACCTTTTATGCGGCTGCGGCCCCTGATGAAAAGCCCTTTGTTACCAGAGGACAGTCCGTAAAAAAGGGAGAGGTGGTAGGAATTATTGAGGCCATGAAGCTGATGAATGAAATCGTAGCTCCCCGGGATGGAGTGATTGACACGATTCTGGTAGAAGACGGAGCTATGGTGGAATACAATCAGCCCCTGATGATATTAAGATGAGACATTCACATCGTAACATGAATGGGTAAATATAGAAGAGATTAACCTTTTGATTTTGGGACAAGGGAATATAGAGGAAATATGTTTAAACGAATTTTGGTTGCCAATCGTGGAGAAATCGCTCTGCGTATTATCCGCTGCTGCAGAGAAATGGGAATAGAAACGGTGGCCGTTTATTCTACAGCAGACGAACAGTCCCTACCGGTCATGCTGGCAGCTCACAGGGTGTGTATAGGACCGGAGAAGGCGCAGGACAGCTATTTGAATCAGGAAGTGATTCTGGAAACTGCCCGCAAAATGGGCTGTGATGCCATTCATCCCGGCTATGGATTTCTTTCTGAAAATGCAGATTTTGCTGAAGCCTGTGAAAAGGAGGGGATCACCTTTATCGGCCCCTCCGCTGAGGTGATTCGGAAGATGGGAGATAAGCAGACGGCCAGAGCACTGATGCAGAAAAATCAGGTGCCTGTGGTGCCCGGTTCCCCAAACCTGTTATCCTCTCTCCGTGAGGCAGAAGAGCAGGCAAAGAAGATCGGATATCCGGTGCTGATCAAGGCTACTGCCGGAGGCGGCGGAAAAGGGATGCGTAAGGTGTTCACCGAGGAAGAACTGGAAAAAGCCTTTCATATGGCCAGGGCAGAAGCAGAGGCAGCCTTTGGCAATGGAGAGGTGTATCTGGAGAAGCTGATTCTGGCACCCAGGCACATTGAATTTCAAATTTTGGCAGACAATTATGGAAATATTGTTCACCTTGGGGAAAGAGACTGCTCCATTCAGAAAAATAACCAGAAGCTCTTGGAGGAAACTCCCTCCTGGGCGTTGGATCACAAGCTCCGTGAGCGTATGGGAAAAGAGGCAGTGCGGGTGGCCAGGGCAGCCGGCTATACCAACGCCGGAACGGTAGAATTCGTTCTGGATAAAGACCATAATTTTTATTTCATCGAAATGAATACACGAATTCAGGTAGAGCACCCCATAACGGAGCTTTTATGCGGAGTGGATCTGGTGAAGGAGCAGATACGCATAGCGGCAGGGCGAAGAATGGAATTGAGACAGGAGGAAATAGAGCTTAATGGTCATGCCATGGAATGCCGCATTAATGCCATAAAGCCCGGAAAGATAGAGTTTTTACATTTTCCGGCCGGCCCCAGGGTAAGGGTAGACAGTCATCTGTATAATGGCTGTGAAGTCAGCCCCTATTATGATTCCATGGTGGCAAAAATCATTGTCTGTGGAAAAACCAGACTGGAAACCATACGCCGTATGCGAAGGGCGCTGGAGGAGCTGATGGTGGAAGGGGTGGAAACCAATACGGAACTCATGTATCTGGTGACTCTTCACCCGGAATTTATCAGTGGAAACTATAATACCTCCTTTTGGGAGAAAAACAGTGAAACCATATTGCGTTGGAATGAGGAGGGAAAAGCCTCGGATGAGAATACATAGCTTATTTTTACAGCGGAGAAAAAAGCTGGAAAAGCTGGAAGAAGTGCGAAAAAACGGAGAACCTAAGCCCAGGGTCTTATGCCCTCACTGTGGGCAAAGTGCAGAGAAGGAGGAGATAAGGAAGAACCTGAAGATCTGTCCTCTTTGCCAATACTATTTTCCGCTGACCCCCAAAGAAAGGCTTCGCCTTTTGGCCGATGAAAAGAGTTTTCGGGAAATGCGGGGGAGGCTGACCACGAAAAATCCGTTGGATTTTCCTGACTATATGGAAAAAATCCGGCAGCTTCAAAAGAAAACCGGACACCAGGACGCTGTGGTAACAGGAACGATGGAAATGGCCGGAATTCCGGTAGCCGTTGGGATCATGGACAGCCGCTTTTTAATGGGAAGCATGGGAACCACAGTAGGGGAAAAAATTGCTGCTTTGGCAGAATACGCTGCCCTTAAGGGACTTCCATTGATCATATTCACTGCCAGCGGAGGAGCCAGAATGCAGGAGGGGATGTTTGCCCTGCTGCAAATGGCTAAAACGGCAGCCGCTATTGAGCGCTTTAAAGAGCGGGGAGGGCTCTACATTTCCTGCCTGACCAATCCTACTACAGGCGGGGTCAGCGCCAGCTTTGCCAGCCTGGGAGATATTATGCTGGCAGAGCCGGAGGCGCTGATCTGCTTTGCCGGACCCAGAGTAATTGAGCAGACCATAGGAGAAAAGCTGCCGGAGGGCTTCCAGCGGGCGCAGTTTCTTTTGGAGCATGGAATGCTGGATATGGTAGTGGAGCGAAAGGAAATGAAAAAGACCCTGGTTACCTTGCTGAAATTACATGGAATGGGAGGACAGACAGGATAATGGAGAACAGATTATCGGCTTATGAGCGAGTTTGCCTTGCCAGAGAAAAGGACCGACCGGGCATCATGGATTATATTGATTTTCTTTTCGATGATTTTATGGAACTGCAGGGAGACCGGCTGGGAAAAGAGGACAGCAGTATTTTAGGCGGAATCGCCTTTTTTCATGGAATTCCGGTGACCGTATTGGGGCATCGGAAGGGAAAAACTACGGAAGAAAATTTGAAATATCATTTTGGTATGCCTTTGCCTGAGGGTTATCGCAAGGCTCTGCGGCTGATGCAGCAGGCCGAGAAATTCAAGCGGCCCATTTTCACCTTCATCGACACCCCCGGAGCCTACCCCGGAATGGAAGCGGAAAGCCATGGACAGAGCATTGCCCTTGCCCAATGTATTGCGGGAATGAGCCGTTTGGAAACTCCCATAATCGCTATAATCACCGGGGAGGGCAGCAGTGGAGGCGCTCTGGCCTTGGGGGTGGCAGACCAGATATGGATGCTGGAAAATGCAGTTTACTCCATTTTATCGCCGGAGGGCTTTGCCAGCATTCTTTGGAAGGAGCCGAAAAGAGCTGCTGAAGCCAGTGAATTGATGAAGCTCACTGCCCCCCAGCTTTTGGAATATGGATTGATTGACGGTATTTTACCGGAGGGGCCGAAGCTGATGCAGCAGATGGATAAAATGCTTTTGAACCAGCTTACTCGGCTGCAGCGGGTAAAAGGGCCTGTATTGGTAAAAAAACGATATCAAAAATTCAGACGAATCAATTAGTAGCTTTGGTCAAGACGTTACAGACGGAGGAAAAAATGCAGGGAATAAAAATCGTGGCCACAGGCAGGGCTTTGCCGCAAAGAATAGTGACCAATGAGGAACTGAGCAAACGGGTGGATACTACCGATGAGTGGATTCGTACCAGAACCGGTATAGGGCAGCGGTATATCTGTGAAAACGAAACCTGTACCAGTCTGGCTGTCCGGGCGGCCGAAAAAGCCATGGAAAAGGCAGGCATTGGCAAAGACCAGGTGGAAGCCATCGTGGTAGCTACAGCAACATCGGATTTAGCCTTTCCTTCTACTGCCTGTATGGTACAAAAGGCTTTAGGCTTTCCCAAAGAACTTATGGCCTTTGATATCAGTGCAGGCTGCAGTGGCTTTCTCTATGGGCTGGGAGTGGCCAGAGGCCTTCTGCTGGCAGGAAAAAAAGAATATGTGTTATTAATTGGAAGTGAGCAGCTTTCCAGGATCACCGATTTTTCAGACCGCTCTACCTGCGTGCTTTTCGGAGATGGAGCAGGGGCGGCGGTGATTTCTCTGACGGAACAGCCCTATGCCTATAGAGCCTGGGCGGATGGAGAAGCCGGCCCCTTATTTTGTCCGGGGGTAGGAATAGATGGAGCCCGTCTGCATATGGAGGGAAATCAGGTTTTTAAATTTGCGGTAAAGGCCATTGCTCAGGGAGTGGAAGCCATCCTTAAGGACACAAAGATGTCTATAGGAGAGATCGACTTTGTGGTCTGCCATCAGGCTAATCAAAGAATCATTGAACACGTGAAAAAGAAATATGAAGGGACAAAGACCGTTTTCTATATGAATATGGAAAACTATGCCAACACCTCGGCAGCCAGTATTCCTATTGCCTTGGATGAGATGGGAGAGAAGGGTCTGCTGAAGCCGGGAATGAAGATGATCTGCGTAGGCTTTGGGGCAGGCTTCACCTGGGGCAGTGCCCTTTTGACCGTATGAAGCAGCAGAATGGGAGGTAAAGATGAAGTTAAATGAGATTCTGGGAATAAAATATCCCCTGATTCAAGGTGGGATGGCCAATATTGCTACAGGAGAATTTGCGGCGGCAGTATCCAATGCAGGCGGTCTGGGACTTATTGGAGCAGCGGGAATGACCCCCGAAGCCTTAAGAGAAAATATCCATATTGCCAAAGAGAAGACCGGAGAGAAGTTCGGTGTTAATCTGATGCTGATGAACCCCCAGGTGGAGGAAATGGCCCAAATCGTGGTGGAGGAGGGAATCAAATACCTTACCACAGGTGCCGGTAATCCGGGGAAGTATATGCAAAAGTGGAAAGAAGCCGGTATTTTTGTGATGCCTGTAGTGGCCAGCGTAGCTTTGGCCAGGCTGATGGAAAAAGCAGGGGCCGATGCGGTAATTGCGGAAGGAACGGAAAGCGGAGGCCATATCGGAGAGCTGACCACCATGGCTCTGGTGCCCCAGGTAGTGGATGCGGTAAATATTCCCGTTATCGCCGCCGGAGGAATTGCGGATGGAAGACAGTTGGCAGCCGCCTACTGCCTGGGAGCAGCAGGCGCACAGGTGGGAACCTGTCTTCTGGTTTCTGAGGAATGTCCGGTGCATAAGGCCTACAAGGAGGCAGTGGTAAAGGCCAAGGACATCGATACTATCGTAACCGGAAGAATTGCGGGAACACCGGTGAGAATCCTGAAGAACAAAATGGCCAGAGAATATGTGAAAAAAGAAAAGGCAGGCGCTGACCTAATGGAGCTGGAGCAGTATACTCTGGGCTCCCTGAGAAGGGCTGTAGTACAAGGAGATGTTCAGACCGGTTCCGTTATGGCAGGACAGGTGGCGGGACAGCTTACCGAAATTCGTTCGGTGGCACAAATCCTGGAAAAGCTGCATAATGGCAGTCTGGAAGTAATGAAGAAGCTGGGAGAGGATTAACCGATCACTAAAGCAGCAGAATGAGAGGAAAAAATGAAAACGGTATGGATGTATGCGGGACAGGGCAGTCAAAGAGCAGGGATGGGAAAGGATATTTATGAAGCCTTCCCGGAATATCGGCAGGTTATTGATTCACTGGCCTTGTCCTTTCCGCTGAAGGAAATGATGCATGAGGGAGAACTCAGTGAGCTTTCGAAAACCTGCTATACCCAGCCCTGTATGGCCGCCTTTGGCGCCGGAGTAACGGCGGTGCTGAGGGCCAATGGAGCAGCCCCTGATGGAGCTTTAGGGCTGAGTCTGGGGGAATATGGAGCTCTGTATGCAGCAGGAGTAATGGATGCGGACACCTATGTCCGATTGGTTGAGTTTCGGGGACAGGCAATGGAAAGAGCAGCGCTGGAACAGAAACGGCAGGGAAATCTGTGCAGTATGAGCGCCCTTTTGGGCCTGCCGGAAGAAGAAGCTGTGGCGGTCTGCCGGGAAAGTGCCGGTGCAGGCTTTGTGGTTCCCGTCAACTTCAATTGTCCGGGGCAGTGCGTGATCTGCGGAGAGGAAGCCGGTGTCCTGGAGGCAGAGGGAAGAGCCAAAGCAAGAGGGGCAAAGCGCTGTATCCGGCTCAATGTGGGTGGCCCCTTCCACACCAAATATATGGCAGCCGCCGGAGAGGAGCTGGCAGCCTACCTGGAGCAGGTATCCTTTCAGGCGCCGAAGCTGCCGGTAGCCCTTAATGCCACAGGCAGACTGTATTGCCATAGAGAAGAAGATACCGGTCTGTCAGACTTAAAAGGATGGTTGGTAAAACAGATTCAAAGCAGTGTGTATTTTGAACAGGGCTTACGTTGTTTTCTTGAGCAGGGAGCAGATACCTTTGTGGAAATCGGCCCTGGAAATGCGCTTACCGGATTTGTGAAAAAAACCGCTAAGGCGATGGGAAAACCCATTACCGCAGTCACTTTGGACAGGGCAGAGGATATACAGCGGTTTCTTACACAGAAGGGATAATAGAGATGCCGCAAAGGGCGCTCAGATAAAGAGGTGAATATGGAAAGAAGAGAGCTTGCATTAGTTACCGGCGGCAGTCGGGGAATAGGAAGGGCCGTGGCGCTCAGGCTGGCCGGGATGAATATGGATATTGTGTTCAGCTATCGAGAGGGAAAAGCAGCGGCTGACGAAACGGCTGCCCTGATTGAAAAGCAGGGAGTAAGGGCCCTGGCTGTCCAGGCCGATGCCGCAAACCGGGAGGATTGCGACCGCCTGGTCGAGGAGGCTTACCGTTTTGGTGAAAAAAGAATTGATGTACTGGTAAACAATGCGGGGATTACCAGAGATAACCTGATTCTTAAGATGAGTGATGAGCAATTTGAGGAAGTCATTCAGACCAATCTTACAGGAGTGTTTTATCTGCTTCGGGCAGTAAGCAAAATCATGCTGAAGCAAAAGTACGGACGTATCGTTAACATCAGCAGTGTAGCCGGGGTAAGAGGAAATGCGGGACAGGTAAACTATTCGGCCAGCAAGGCTGGTGTAATTGGCATGACCAAGGCTCTGGCCAGAGAGCTTGCCAGTCGGAGGATTACGGTAAATGCGGTTGCTCCGGGGCTGATTGAAACAGACATGACCATGGGAATGCCCAAGGAAGCCAGAGAAGAGCTGACCGCTCATATTCCCTTTAAGGCCATGGGAAGGGCAGAGGATATTGCAGGAGCCGTGGCCTTCCTTGCGGGAGAGGAAAGCAGCTATATTACCGGACAGGTGCTTTTGGTAGACGGAGGAATGTGCATATGAGAAGAGTAGTCATTACAGGGCTGGGAGCCATCTCTCCTTTGGGAAAAACGCTGCAGGAGACCTGGGAAGGCATTCAGGCCGGAAAATGCGGAATAGGGCCGATTACGGCCTATGAAACTGCCGGGAGGAAGGTAACTCTGGCTGCTGAAGTAAAGGATTTTTCTCCCCAGGAGCATCTGGATAAAAGAGAGATAAGAACCCTTGACCGGTTTTCCTGGTTTGCTCTGATTGCGGCCAGAGAGGCCTTTGCTGATTCCGGCCTGGATATGGAGCAGGAGGCTGCCTCCCGCTGTGGAGTTATCGTTTCCAGCGGCATAGGCGGCCTGGGAACCATTGAGATTGAGGACGGCAAGGGAAGAGATAAGGGCTATGATCGGGTTTCGCCCTATTTTATTCCTATGGTGATCACCAATATGGCAGCAGGCAACATCGCCATTGATACAGGCTTTCAGGGAATATGCAGTTGTGTAGTAACTGCCTGTGCAGGAGGAACCAATGCCATAGGGGATGCCTTCCATCGGATTCGCTTCGGCATGGAGGAGGTGATCCTCTGCGGCGGAAGTGAGGCAGCCATCACCCCTCTGGGGATAGGCGGCTTTACCTCCATGAAGGCGCTTCATATGGGAACCGACCCCAACCGGGCTTCTATTCCCTTTGATAAGGAACGCAGCGGCTTCGTCATGGGTGAGGGAGCAGGAATGCTGATTCTGGAGGAATATGAGCACGCCAGAAGGAGGGGAGCCCAAATTTACTGTGAGGTAGTCGGCTATGGAGCCAATTGTGACGCCAACCATATTACAGCTCCTCTGGAGGACGGTGCGGGTGCAGCCCGGTGCATGGAGCTGGCCATGAAGGAGGCAGGAATCAGCCCCGAACAGGTAGCTTATATTAATGCCCACGGAACCTCTACTCCGTTAAACGACAGAGGAGAAACCAGGGCAGTGAAGCTGGCCTTCGGGGAAGCGGCAAAAAAGGTGATGATCAGCTCCACCAAGTCTATGACCGGACATCTTTTGGGAGCCAGCGGTGCTTTAGAGGGCGTGATTACGGCACTCAGTGTAAAAAATGATTATATACCGGCAACCATCAATTACCGACAGCCGGACGAGGAATGTGATCTGGATATTGTCCCTGGTCAAGGCCGTAACCATACAGTAAATTATGCCATGTCCAACTCCCTTGGATTCGGCGGACATAATGCAACAATCATTTTTAAAAAGGCATAAAGAGGTGAAGATGAAACTGGATTCAAATGAAATACAGCAGATTATCCCCCATCGCTATCCATTTCTGCTGGTCGACCAAATTCTGGAATGTATTCCCGGAAAAAAGGCAGTAGGAAAAAAATGCATTACGGCTAATGAAATGCACTTTATGGGGCATTTTCCCCAAAATCACATCATGCCGGGGGTACTGATTCTTGAGGCTCTGGCACAGACCGGTGCGGTAGCCCTTTTGACGGAGGAGGAGAACAAGGGGAAGCTGGCTCTCTTTGGAGGAATAAAGAAAGCCCGTTTCCGCAAGCAGGTGGTGCCCGGCGATGTTCTTGAGCTGCATTGCGAAATCATAATGAGAAGGGGGCCTGTGGGAATTGGAAAAGCAATTGCCTATGTAGAAGGAAAAGTGGCTGTGGAGGGAGAACTTACATTTGCAATTACGGAAAAAAGTTGATATACTCTCCATAAACAAGGAGGAGGTAGGTCATGCTTCGGGAATCATTTACCAGGGTGTATTCCAAATTTAAACTGCATTTTTATCAAAAGGTATTTGAACGCTGGCAGGACAGAGAGGCATCTCTGACCACGGTGGAAACCTTCTGTATGGAGATTATCAATGCCGCCGGGGAGCCTACGGTCAATGAATTCGCAAAGCTGGCTAATCTTTCCTCTCCCAATGCAGCCTACAAGGTAAATAATCTGGTGAAAAAAGGGTATCTGACGAAGGTGCAGTCCAGGGAGGATAAGCGGGAATATCACCTGCGGGTAACCCAGAAATATCTGGACTATTATAATATCAGCTATCAGTATATGGATACCGTGCTTCAACGGATGGAAGAGCGCTTCAGCCCGGAGGAGCTGGAGATACTGGTGAGAATGCTGAAGGTGATGGATGAAGAGCTGATGTCCGAGATTCAGATTTGATGAGGATAAGCTGAAAGAATCAAGGCAGTGAACGAAGAACTGCCGTATGTCAGGGAGGATCAGAAGTGGCAAAGCTCTATTTTTATTATGGTGCAATGGGCAGCTCTAAAACGGCCAATGCGCTGATGACCGAATATAACTATGCGGAAAGAGGCCAAAAGGCTCTGTTGGGGAAAACCAATATTGATACCAGAAACGGGATATATAAAATCAAATCCCGAATCGGATTGGAAAAGGACTGTGTCCTTCTTTCGGATATCTGCGCTATGGAGGATGAGGCTCTAAAGGGCTATGACGCCATTATTGTAGACGAAATCCAGTTTGCGGCTAAAGAGCAGATTGACTTTCTTGCCCGCATTGTAGATGAATTGGATGTTCCGGTGCTGTGCTACGGGCTGCGGACCGATTTTCAGACCAATCTTTTTGAAGGCTCCAAACGGCTTTTGGAGCTGGCAGATGAGATTAAAGAGGTCAAGACCGTCTGTTGGTGCGGGAAAAAAGCAACCTGCAATGCCAGATACAATGAGCAGGGGATCGTGAGAGAAGGTTCCCAGGTACTGTTGGGTGCAAATGACGAATACATTGCCCTTTGCCGAAAGCATTTCATGGAAGGGAAGCTCCATGAGGAATAACGAAGCAGCAGACCGGAAAAGGTATCGGAATTGACTTTACGAATGGAACAGGTCAGAAAAAGGATGACAAACCTCACTTGCTTGGGAGTGAGGTTTATTTTTGTTTGGTAACTGACTTTTTATTATAACCAAAAGCTATGACTGATCATAAAAACAGGCAATAAAAAAGATGAAAAATAGCAGTTGACAAAGAACACCAACTTGCATATACTACATATATACCTACTAGGCGAGTAGGTTACGCAAGAAAGGGACGAGATACATGGATTATTCGTTTATTGTAAAGTATGCACCTCTTTACCTGGAGGCGGCAATGCTTACCATAAGAATTGCCGCCTGTGGAATCGTAGGTGCTTTCGTAGTAGGAATTGTCTGTTGTCTGATCAGAGAATTAAGACTGCCGATTCTTTCCCCGTTGATTCAGGTCTATATAGAACTCTCGAGGAACACACCCTTGTTGATCCAGCTTTTCTTTCTTTACTTTGGTTTACCCAAGGTGGGGATCGTATTAAGCTCTGAGGCCTGTGGAATTGTGGGGTTGATTTTTCTGGGAGGAAGCTATATGGCAGAGGGCTTCAGAACAGGGATAGACAATGTACCCGGAATTCAGAGGGAGGCTGCCTACAGCCTGGGACTGACAAAACCCCAGACCTTTTGGAGGATCATTCTTCCTCAGGCAGTAGCCACCAGTGTACCGGTGTTTTGTGCCAATAGTATTTTTCTGATTAAGGAAACCTCGGTATTCAGTGCAGTGGCTCTGGCAGATTTGATGTATGTGACCAAGGATTTAATTGGCCTCTACTATAAGACGGATGAGGCTCTTACCATGCTGGTGATCTCCTATCTGCTTATACTGCTGCCGATATCCCTGGTCAGTTCCTGGATAGAAAGGAGGGTACGGTATGCAGGATATGGGAATACAGGTACTCTTTGAAGGGATCAATTTCAGCCGGCTTCTGGCAGGCCTTTGGGTTTCCCTGAGACTGGCTCTGATTTCCATGGTATTTTCTGTTGCTTTGGGCATTTTTATGGGAATGGTCATGGCCTCCAGGAATAAGATTCTTACCGTGCTGTGTCGGATTTATCTGGAAACGGTGAGAATCATGCCTCAGTTGGTCCTGCTGTTTTTGGTGTATTTCGGAGCAGCAAGGCATTTAGGCATAGATATCTCAGGGGAGCTTGCAGCCGTCATTGTATTTACCTTTTGGGGAACGGCAGAAATGGGAGACCTGGTAAGGAATGCCTTGATTTCTATTCCCAGGCATCAGTATGAAAGCGGCTATAGTCTGGGCTTAACCAAGGCTCAGGTCTATCGGTACATTATTTTGCCCCAGACCCTTCGAGGGCTGCTGCCCTCGGGAGTGAATCTTCTGACCAGAATGATTAAGACCACATCCCTGGTGGTTCTGATTGGTGTAGTGGAGGTAGTGAAGGTTGGCAAGCAGATTATTGATGCCTCCCGCTATGAGAATCCCAAGGCAGCATTATGGATTTATGGCACCGTCTTTATTCTGTACTTTGCCATCTGCTTTCCCATCTCCAGACTGTCCATTGCGCTGGAAAAACGGGTGAAGGGATAATCCTCCGGGGCGGCTGTCCCAGCCGGTATCGCAGGTAAACCGTTATACTAGTACAGCGAAAATTAAGTTTTGGATAGTTTGACGCAGAATATTTTTCTGAGAGTGATGCTTCCCAAACGCAGGCGTAGCGGTGGCTACGTCGAGGACAGGGAAACAATATGCTGTATAAGCAGCGGAATAGAGGGAAAGATGGAACAGGTAATATTAGAAACGGCAGGCCTCACCAAATCCTTTGAACAGGGAGCAGCCGTATTAAAGAAGATTGATTTTTCCATTCATCAGGGCGAGGTTGTAGTCATCGTAGGCCCCTCGGGCTGTGGAAAAAGCACCTTTCTCCGGTGCCTGAATCTGCTTGAGGAGGCAGAGGGAGACATCCTCCTGGAAGGAAAGATCATTAATAAAGAAAAAAAGAATATTCACAGGTATCGGGAGCAGATCGGAATGGTTTTTCAAAGCTATGAGCTGTTTCCCCACAAAACGGTTCTGGATAACGTTACTCTGGCGCCTCTTCTGGTACAAAAACGGGAAAAGGAAGAGGTAAGGCAGGAGGCAGAAAAGCTCCTTTCCCGGGTAGGACTGGCAGAAAAAGCAAAAAGCTACCCCAGACAGCTATCCGGCGGACAAAAGCAGAGGGTAGCCATCGTCAGGGCATTGATCATGCACCCAAAGGTGCTTTTGCTGGATGAGATAACGGCAGCTCTGGACCCGGAAATGGTTCGGGAGGTTCTGCAGGTGGTGCTGGAGCTGGCAAGGGAGGGAATGACCATGGTCATTGTCACCCATGAGATGGAGTTTGCCAGAGCGGTGGCAGATCGTGTGATCTTTCTGGATCAGGGAGAAATCGTAGAAGAAGAAAAACCGGAAGAATTTTTCAGCTATCCAAAAACAGACAGGGCAAAAAAATTCTTAAACACATTTCACTATGAAGCATTAGAAATATAATCAGAGAAAGAGGATAAGAAAAAGCTGCTAAAGCAGCAGAATGAGAGGAAATTATGAAAAATAAAATCTTAAAAACACTATTATTGACAGGTCTTACCGTAGGGCTTTTGACTGGCTGCGGGAAGGGAAGCAATCAGGCAGCAGGAGGTACAGAGCCTGCGCAGGCAGCAGGAAATGAGGCTGTGGTTCAGGAAACGGAAGCACAGACGGAGGAAGCAGCTTCTGCCGGAAGGAGCCTGGAGGAGATTAAGGCTTCGGGAACCATCAGAATAGGGGTATTCAGTGATAAGAATCCGTTTGGCTATGTGGATGCCAATGGAGAGGTACAGGGTTATGACGTTTATTTTGCCAAAAGAATAGGACAGGATTTACTGGGCAGTGAGGAAAGTGTGGAGTATGTTTTTGTGGAAGCAGCTAACCGGGTGGAATATTTACAGTCCGGCAAGGTGGACATTATTCTGGCAAACTTTACGGTTACGGAGGAAAGAGCCGAGAAGGTGGACTTTGCCCTGCCCTATATGAAGGTGGCTCTGGGCGTGGTATCTAATGAAGCAGCGCCTGTCACAGAGGTGGAGCAACTGAATGGAAAAACCTTAATCGTAGTAAAGGGAACCACTGCAGAAAGCTATTTTGGGGAAAATCATCCGGAAATCAATCTGTTAAAATTTGATGAATACCAGGAGGCCTACGATGCCCTGCTGGATGGCCGCGGAGATGCTTTCTCCACCGATAACACGGAGGTTCTGGCCTGGGCGCTGCAAAATCCCGGCTTTACGGTAGGTGTTGAATCGGTGGGTAGCCTGGATACGATAGCTCCTGCGGTACAGAAGGGAAATACTCAGTTGCTGAACTGGCTCAATGAGGAGATTCAGGCCTTGGGTGAGGAGCAGTTCTTCCATAAGAATTTCGATGAGACCCTGGCACCGGTATATGGAACTGCCGTTGATGCAGACAATCTGGTGGTTGAAGGCGGAGTAGTAGAATAGTTACGAATAAGTAAAAAATAAACAGGGCAAAGGAGGAGGCTCAAATGGCATACCGGGTAGCTACAAAATGTATACATCTTGAACAACAGGGGGTTACCTGTGACAGGTCGGGGGCGGTCAGCTTTCCCATATACCAGTCAGCCACCTTTGCTCATCCCGGCCTGGGTGAAAGCACCGGTTACGATTACAGTCGGCTTCAAAATCCCACCAGACAGCAGGTGGAGGAGGTTGTTGCCGGTCTGGAATCAGGTGTGGATGGGATTGCTTTTTCCAGCGGTATGGCAGCAGTATCCGCAGTGATGGAGCTGTTTTCTCCCGGTGACCGGGTGATTATCGATGAGGATTTGTATGGAGGAAGTGTACGCCTGTTTTCTGCCATCAGTGAAAAAAACGGGCTGGAAATCCTTCGGATTAATTTGGCGAAGGAAAGCCCGGAGGCGTATATAACCGGACAGACAAAGGCTATTTTCTTTGAAACACCTACGAATCCCATGATGAATGTAGTGGATATTGCCAAGGTGACAGCGATAGCCAAGAGCCATGGGCTTCTGACTATTGTGGACAATACCTTTCTTTCCCCTTATTTGCAGAATCCGCTGGCCTTGGGAGCAGATCTGGTCATTCACAGCGGAACGAAATATCTTGGAGGACACAACGACACCCTGGCAGGCTTTGTGGTGGCGGGAACGGCTAAACTGGCAGAGCAGCTTCGCTATATCAGCAAAACCATAGGAGCGGTGCTGGCGCCGATGGACAGTTGGCTGATTCTCAGGGGAATCAAAACACTGGCTCTTCGTATGGAAAAGGCGCAGCAAAATGCCTTTCACATTGCCAGATGGCTTGAAGAAAGACCGGAGGTTGTGCGGGTGATCTATCCCGGCCTGCCCGGGCATCCGGGACATGGCATCATGAAAAAGCAGGCCAGAGGCTTTGGGGCAATGCTTACCTTTGAGGTAAATGACAAAAAGCTGGTAGAGAAGCTGCTGCAGCGTCTTAAGCTGATTCTGTTTGCGGAAAGTCTGGGCGGGGTGGAAACACTGATTACCTATCCCATTACCCAGACCCATGCAGATGTTCCGGCTGAGAGGCTTGCGGAAAACGGAATCAATGACCGGGTATTGCGGCTTTCTGTCGGCATTGAGGATATCAGCGATTTGCTGGCCGATCTGAATCAGGCCTTAAGCTAAAGAGGAAAAGGAAGAATACAGGGGAAGGAAGAGACAATGGGAGAAAAAAATCTGGACTTTGATCGGGTGATCGATCGCAGGAATACCCGCAGCTTGAAATATGACTTTGCCAGGGAAAGAGGAATACCCGAAGAAAACCTGCCGCTTTGGGTAGCCGACATGGATTTCCGGGTATCCTCCTATATCCAGGAGGCATTGGAAAGGCTGGTCAGCTATGGGATATTTGGGTATAGTGAGGTTAAGGAACACTATTTCGAGCCTCTACGGGCTTGGCTGGAAAACCGTCATGGCTGGAGGACAGAACGGGAATGGCTGGTAAAAACTCCCGGTGTAGTGTTTGCCCTGGCTGCGGCAATCAGAGCCTTTACGAAAGAGGGAGAAGGGGTAATTATTCAACAGCCGGTATATTATCCCTTTGCCAATGTGGTAAAGAACAACCACAGAAAGCTGGTGATCAGCAATCTGCTTCTGGGAGAAAAGGACTATGAGATGGACTATGCGGATTTCGAGGAGAAAATCCTCAAGGAGCAGGTAAAGCTGTTTATTCTCTGCAATCCTCATAATCCCATAGGAAAAGTATGGAATAAGGAGCAACTGGAAAAAATAGGGGACATCTGTCTGAAGCATGGCGTGTTTGTGGTCAGTGATGAAATCCATGCCGACTTTGCCTTCAAGCGCCCTCATACGGTATTTACTCAAATTAAGGAGGAATATAAGCAGATGTCCATGGTCTGTACCTCCCCCAGCAAGAGCTTTAACCTGGCGGGGCTGCAGATATCCAATATTTTTATCCCGGACAAGAAGCGCCGCAGCGACTTCAGGGCACAGGTTTATGCCACCGGCTACGATGAGATCAGCCTGCCCGCCCTGGTGGCCTGTGAGGCTGCCTATCGCCATGGGGAAGAATGGCTGGATGGGGTGTGTGCCTATATCAGAGAGAACGAAGCCTATGTAAGAGCCTTTCTTCAGGACAGGCTTCCCAGGGTAAGGCTTATGGATTGGGAGGGGACTTACCTGATTTGGCTGGATTTTCGCAGCCTGGGTCTTAGCGACAAAGAACTGAACCGCAAAATCATCCATGAAGCAGGGCTGTGGCTGGACGGAGGAAGTATGTTCGGAAAAGCGGGAGAAGGCTTTCAGCGAATCAACATTGCCTGTCCCCGTAAAACCCTTGAAGAGGCCATGGAGCGTCTGGCGGCCGTATTTGCTGAATAGAAAAAGAAAGATAAGAAGCCCCGGTGTTTAGACAAACACCTGGGGCTCTTTGCGTTCAGTATAATTTTCTTCCAGCATCCGTACATGGGAGAGAAAGTTTGCATCATCAAAATATTTTGCCTTAGTGGGGCAGATTCTCACACAGGCCTGACATTTGATACAGGTTCCGGGAACCAGCAGGGGATCCTCCTCATCGATGGCTGCCATGGGACAGGCTGCCACACAGATTCCGCAGCCATCGCACAACTGGGCATGGGTCTGGGGCTTAGCCTTCAAGAACATGGTGGGCTTTCCGTCTATTCCCAGAGGAGTATAGTAAATTAATTCTTCTCCCTCACCGGGCAGAGATAAAACAGGGACAGGTGTGGTAAGTGCCTGTACCTTTTCGGCAGTATCGCAGATAAAACGATTCAGTTTTTCCCAATCGGCCTCATCCGGTCTCCCCGGTGAAATGGAATCGGAAAATACATGGCTGGTAGCCACTGCGGCTGCAGCCACGGGGGAAAATCCGTTTTTTTCCAGAATGGCCTTCAGTTCAATCAGTCCCTGATCGAAGCTGCGATTTCCAAAGGTGACCACAGGCAGAGCCAAAGCGCCATTGCCGCTGAATCCGGTTTCCACAAAGGAAAGCATCTTATTCGGTACCCGACCGGCATAAACCGGGGTGGCAAAAAGCACCAGATCATCAGAAGAAAAGGAATAGTGCTTATTGCGTGAAGCAGGCAGGGTATAGTCAAATTCCTCTAATGGCGCATCTAAAAGGCGGGAAAGCTGCTTTCCCAGGGTTAGGATTACCCGTTTGGTGTTTCCTGTAGCACTATAGTAAACAGCGGCTATTCGATTGATCTTCATAATTACCTCTCATTCTGATGCCTGAGCAGCATCTTAATCTCAGAAATTTTCGGAAGTTATCTGCATTTTAGCAAAAAAAGGCAATTTTGGAAAGAGAAGAGAGAAGAAACAGGGGCATAGAAAATAGACAAATTTACTCTTATTTGTCTGTGGTATATGCACAATGTTCAATGATGCTTTACTATGGTAATATGAAAAAGCTATGGTATGATGTTAGGGTCAAAAGCCCCTAACTATGATACCTACGGATTGTTACGTACTTCGTACTCCCACAATCCTGCAAAATATTCGCATATCGTGGTGCTCCTTTTGACCCTGGTATCATGGTATTTTACTAATAAAAGAGAAAAGGAAAACACAGGAGGGACTATGATTGTATCTTGGATGACCACCAATCAATGCAATTTAACCTGCAGCCATTGCTATCAGGATGCGGGAGACGCAAAAGAGTCGGAGCTGACTACTCGGGAAGGGAAGGAGCTGATTGACGGTATTGCCCGTGCAGGCTTTAAAATTATGATTTTCAGTGGCGGAGAGCCTCTGATGAGGCCGGATATCTACGAGCTGGTATCCTATGCTTCCGGGAAAGGCCTTCGCCCCGTTTTTGGAACCAATGGTATGCTGATTACGAAGGAAGTGGCACAAAAGCTGAAGGATGCCGGTGCCATGGCTATGGGAATCAGTCTGGACAGTCTGGATGAAGATAAACACAACGCTTTTCGAGGACACCCGGAGGCTTTTTCCCGAACCATACAGGGAATGAAAAATTGTAAGGAAGTGGGGCTTCCTTTTCAGATTCATACCACCGTTATGGATTGGAATAAAGAAGAAATCTGCGACATTATCGACTTTGCAGTGGAAATGGGTGCCATTACGGAACAGATTTTCTTTTTGATCCCTGTAGGAAGGGGTGTATTGATTGAAAAAAATGCGGTGGAGGTAATGGAGTATGAGAATCTGCTTCGCACCATTATGGAAAAGCAGAAACAGGTAGATATCCCCATTAAGCCCACCTGTGCACCCCAGTTCACCCGTGTGGCGAAGCAATTGGGCGTAGACATAAATGAACGCTACACCAGAGGCTGTCTGGCGGGTCTGACCTATTGCATCATCAGTCCCACAGGAAAGGTTCGCCCCTGTGCATACATGGTAGAAGAGGCCGGAGATGTACATGAGATGCCCTTTGATGAAATCTGGAAAAGCAGCCCCGTATTCGCACAACTGCGAACTCAGGAGTATCAGGGAAGCTGCGGAAAATGCGGCTACAAGGGAATCTGCGGCGGCTGTCGTGCCCGTGCGGCCTATTACCATGAGGGGGATATTCTGCAGGAGGACAGCTATTGTGCATTTGGGAGAAATCTATAACAGAATAAATGGAGGAAAACGATGAAAAGAAAGATAAATTATACCCTGACAGCCCTTTTCCTATCCTTATCCTGCCTTGCAGGCTGCGGCAGCAGTCCTTCGGAGCAGGCCCTGTCCGGGCAGGAAAGCAGCAGTCAGGAGGAAAGCGCCGCCATACAGGAAACGACCCGGGAGAACAAGACGGCTATGCAGGAGCAGGAGCCTTACACCTTTACAGATGCTCTGGGTCAGGAGGTTACGGTAGATAACCCGCAGAGGGTAGTAAGCCTTATGGGCAGCTTTACGGAAATCTGGCTGCTGGCAGGGGGAGAAGAGAGTCTGGTGGGAACCAGCGTAGACACCACGGATAATCGGGACTTAGGTATACCGGAGCAGACAGCTAATGTAGGAACCTATCAGGAGCCCAATCTGGAGACGATACTGGCACTGGAACCGGATTTGATCCTGCTGTCGGCAGAAACGGTTCAGACCGATAGTCATGTAGCCCTGAAGGACACCCTGGCAGCGGCACAGATTCCTGCAGCCTACTTTAGTGTTACCCACTTTGAAGACTATCTGAATATGCTGAAGATCTGCACAGACATTACGGGGAACAGGGAGGCCTACGAAAAAAATGGCGCAGCCGTGGAGGAGAGGATTCAGCAGATTCTTGCAGAAAGCACTCGTGAGGATGAACCCTCCTTTTTATTGCTGATCACCTACTCGGGAGGAATCAGACCCCAGAGCTCTTCCTCGATGACCGGACAAATGCTGACCCAGCTTGGCTGCCATAATATTATTGATGATTATCCCAGCCTGCTGAAGGAGTTCAGTATGGAAGAAATTATTGAAATTGATCCGGATTATATCTTCGTTATTCCTATGGGAAACGATGAGGAAGCTACCCGCAAGAACCTGGAGGAAAATATTGAAAGCAATCCGGCATGGAATGGGTTGACGGCGGTACAAAAGGAGCAGTATATCCTGCTGCCCAGAGAACAGTTTCTCTATAAGCCTAATGCGAAATGGGCAGACAGCTATCAATATCTTGCTGATTTACTGGCTAAGCAGCCATAAGTGACAGAAGGGAATGAGAAGGATAAAGGAAAAACAATTTACCAATCAACAGAAAGGACGGCTGGCGCTGGCAGTGACCATCTTCTTCACCCTCGGGGCAGTAGCCCTGGGGCTGACGATGGGCTCCAGCAAAATTACCCTGGGAACCGTTCTGGAGGCTCTGCTGACCGGGGATACCACTTCGGCGGCCTATCGAATTATTGTCCACAGCAGATTGCCCAGAGTTCTTGGCGCTCTCCTGGCAGGAAGCGCCTTTGCAGTGTCGGGCAGTATTTTACAGGCAGTATTGCAAAATCCTCTGGCCAGTCCGAATATCATCGGTGTGAATACCGGTGCAGGACTGCTGGTGCTTCTGTGCTCAGCCTTTTTCCCCTCAAAGACTGCACTGCTGCCTCTTGCTGCCTTTTTGGGAGCTTTGATTACCTCTCTGCTCATTTTTGCCCTGGCTATGGGAAAAGGAGTATCACGGATCGCCCTGGTGCTTACAGGAATTGCCGTTAGCAGTATGCTGGGTGCAGGAATGAACTGTATTATGATTTTGTATCCTGATGCCTACATAGGAGCCAGTACCTTTCTGGTGGGTGGGCTCTCCACCGTTACCCTGAAAAATCTGGAGTTTCCGGTATGGTATATCCTGGTGGGGCTGGTGCTGTCCATGGTGATGCGCAGAGACATGAATATTATTGCGTTGGGAAGTGATACTGCCCGTTCTCTGGGAATGGCAGTAGGCAGGATGCGTTTTCTTCTGGTGATGACTGCAGCCATGCTGGCGGGAGCAGCAGTCAGCTTTGCCGGTCTGATCGGTTTTGTGGGACTGATCGTGCCTCATGCACTCCGATTTCTTCTGGGGAACGATAATCGCTATCTTGTGCCTGCCGGCATATTCGGGGGCGCTGCCTTTGTAGTGCTTTGCGACCTGCTTGCCCGGCTGCTCTTTGCTCCTTATGAGATTCCGGTGGGGATTCTGCTGTCCTTTCTGGGCGGGCCCTTTTTCATTTATCTGATCGTGCACAGCAGGAGGAAAGGCCATGATTGAATTAAAGCATATCTCCTTTGCCTATCCCGGAGCCGAGCTTTTATTAAAGGATATTTCCGTATCCTTTCCCCGGGGAAGGATCACCACCATTCTTGGGCCTAACGGCAGTGGTAAGAGCACTCTGCTGAGGCTGGCCTGCGGCCTGCTTCCCCCTGGGGAGGGAGAAATTTTGCTCCAGGGAAGAAAAATTGAATCCATGAAGCCAAAAGAACTGGCCCGGCAGGTAGCCATGCTGGCACAAAGCAACCAGCCTCCGGAGATTGAGGTGGGGGAGCTGGTTTCCTATGGGCGCTACCCTTATCAGCGGTATGGACAGGGATTGAGCAAAGAGGATATCTGCCGTATCGAGGAAGCCATGGAGAGAGTAAAGATTTCCTCCTACCGCCATCGCATGGTGAACCGGCTTTCGGGAGGAGAGAGGCAGAGAGCCTATATTGCCATGGCTCTGGCTCAGGATACGGAATGTATTTTTCTGGATGAGCCCACTACCTATCTGGATATTCATATACGCTTTGAATTGATGGGGCTGGTGCGTCAGCTTCATCAGGCAGGAAAAACCATTGTCATGGTACTTCATGATTTAAACCTGGCTCTGGAATACTCCCATCACATTATTCTGATGGAGCAGGGAAAGATTGCAGCCAGCGGTACACCGGAGGAAATCATCCGATCGGGAATGCTGGACAGAGTATTTCAGATAAAAACCCATACCTTTACGGAGGAAGGCAACTCCTACTATTATTTTGCCCAAAAGGAATAAGAGGGGGCAGCGGTCTGCTGCACCCCTCTTATTTTTCAGCTATGCTGGCGAATCAGCCCGCAGGCCTTGGATACCTCCATGATGACCAGAGGAATCAAAATCAGTCCCAGAGCAAGCAGATACAGGTGGCCGGGCAGAAGGATCAGACCGAAGGCCACAGAAAGGGGAGTGAACAGCACCAGAGCCACCAGAAGCAGAGAAAGGAGCGCTGCCCAGTTCAGATTCCGGTTGCTGAAAAACCCGATCTTAAACAAAGAATGCTCGGAACGCATATTAAAGGATTGAAGCACCTGGGAAAGAGCCATAACGATAAAGGCCATGGTCCGGCCGCCGGCAAGACTTCCCGAAGCCCGTTCACCGATCCAAAAAGCCAGCAGAGCCAGGGCGCCAAACATCATCCCCTGTAAAACGATGCGGATGCCGAAGCCGTGGGCAAAGAGGCTTTCCTCCCTGGGCTTGGGCGGCTTATCCATAATATCCTTTTCCACCGCCTCCATGCCCAGGGCGATAGCGGGAAGGCTGTCGGTGACCAGATTGATCCATAAAAGCTGCATGGAGAGGAAAGGAGATTTATGCCATAGCAGCATGGCAGCAAATACGGAAACGACCTCGCCGATATTGGTTCCCAGTAAAAAGCCCACCACCTTCTTAATATTGGCATAGATGCCCCGGCCTTCCCGAACGGCATCTACAATGGTGGAAAAGTTGTCGTCAGTAAGCGTCATATCAGCAGCACCCTTAGCTACGTCTGTACCGGTAATGCCCATGGCACAGCCGATATCGGCAGCCTTCAGGGCGGGGGCATCATTGACCCCATCGCCGGTCATGGCTACTACCTGACCCTTTTTCTGCCATGCTTTAACGATACGGATCTTGTTTTCCGGAGAAACCCGGGCATAAACAGCAAAGCTTTCGATTTCCTGCTCTAACTGGCTGTCCGTCATGGCATCCAGAGCGGCACCCGTTATGGCCTTATCCTGAGGCTCTAAAATACCTAACTGAGAGGCAATGGCAGAAGCAGTAACCACATGATCTCCGGTAATCATTACCGGTTTGATACCGGCTTTGCGACAGAGCTTCACGGCGGTTTTTGCCTCCGGCCTGGGAGGATCGATCATCCCCACCAGACCTAAAAAGATCAGCTCATTCTCCAGCTCCCGGGCAACAGGCTCTTCCGGGATCAGCTCCAGCTCCTTATACGCAATGGCCAATACCCGGAGAGCCTGGGCGCTCATTTCGTCATTGATCCTTTGGGCAGTGGCCAGATCACCCCTGACACAGCGGCTGCTCATGACATCAAAGGCACCCTTGACGATGGCGATGATCTTCCCGTCAATACTGTGAACGGTAGTCATCAGCTTCCGGTCGGAATCGAAGGGAAGCTCTGCCAGACGGGGATGGGCTTCATTCAGGGCGGCCTTATCCATACCGTTTCGGTGAGCGGCCAGAACGATAGCCGTTTCTGTGGGATCACCGATATGCTGCTCCTTTTGCTCATGAAAAACGACGGAACCGTCGCAGCAAAGGGCAGCATAGCGAAGCAGCTTTTTTATCCTTTCTGAATTGGAATCGCTGATCGCCTCCGGCTCGTTTTCGCCGTCATAATAAGCGCTCGCCAGGGTCATTCGATTCTGGGTAAGGGTTCCCGTTTTGTCGGAGCAGATAACGGAGGCACTTCCCAGAGTTTCTACCGCAGGAAGACGGCGGATAATGGCGTTTTTACTGACCATTCTCTGAACCCCGATGGAAAGCACAATGGTGACGATGGCCGGAAGCCCTTCGGGGATAGCGGAAACCGCCAAAGAAACAGCCGTCATAAAGATTTCCAGAGCCGGGATTCCATTCAGCAGCCCCACCAGAAAGATGACCAAACAGGCTGCCAGTGCCATAATTCCCAGTGACCTTCCCAACTGTGCCAGCTTTTTCTGCAGGGGAGTGGCGGAACCTTCCTCCTCCTCTAAAAGTCCTGCGATCTTTCCCATCTGTGTATCCATACCGGTAGCAGTGACGATAGCCAGGGCTGTCCCGTATGTAATGCTGCAGCCGGAAAATACCATATTTTGGCGATCTCCCAGAGGGGCATTTTCATCAATGATCAGGGCAGCATTTTTTTCAGCGGGAACCGATTCTCCGGTAAGGGCAGATTCTTCAGATTTCAGGCTGACGCTGCGAAGCAGGCGGGCATCGGCAGGAACGAAATCTCCTGCCTCCAGGCGCAGGATGTCACCGGGCACCAGAAGGGAAGCCTCGATGAGGTCCTCTCTGCCGTTGCGGATCACCCTGGCATGAGGGGCAGACAGCCCCTTTAAGGCTTCCAATGCTTTTTCTGCCTTGCTTTCCTGAAGGACACCCATCATGGCATTTAATAAAACGATCAGAAGAATAAGAACAGGTTCAAAAAATTCCCGCAGATTACCCTCTATACAGGCAATGGCAAAGGAAACGCCTGCAGCGGCAATGAGGATCAGGATCATCACATCCTTAAATTGATCGATAAAGCGCTGCAGATTGGTTTTCTTTTTCTTTTCCTGAAGGCGGTTTTCCCCATATTCCAGTAAACGGGACTCCACCTGCTCGTCGGTCAGGCCGGTGTTGATATCTGATGCCAGATGGTGAATAACCGCTTCCGTGGTTTCCTGATAAAAAATCACTTTATTTTCCTCCTGCTTATTATTTGTTGTCTAGTGTAACGGTTTCTAAATAACTGCACTATTCACGCAGTATATTTTTCTGAGAGTGCAGGGCAAAAAACGTAGGCGTAGCGGGCTACGCTGAGGATAAGTGATATGGTGTAGTTAATTTAAAACCGTTGCACTAGGGGGGATTATAGCCTGAAACTGTTTTTACGGCATTAGACCAATGGCCGCTGCTGTCCTATTTTTTCCCGTTTGCCGGGAATTATTACATTTTTGGACATTTCGATACAAATGTCCGGGGACAAAGCGGGATTTTCTTGAGATAATTCACTTTTTATGGTATAATTTCCCTGTTTAGGAGGAAAAAACCTTGGCCGATTCCAATATCACCAAAAGAGCTCTTGCAGCAGCCCTCAGAGAGCTGATGGAAGAAAAGCCTTTTGAAAAGATTAGCGTAGGGGATATCTGTGAACGATGCGACATGAACCGAAAGAGCTTCTACTATCATTTTCGGGATAAGTACGATCTGGTGAACTGGATCTATGATATAGAATTCATTGCCGGCGTCAGTAAAAAAGAATATCCCGCAGCATGGGATTTGCTGCAGGATGTATGCACCTACTTATATGAGAATCGTCTTTTTTACCGAAAGGCTTTGCAGATGGAAGGGCAGAATTCCTTTTCGGAGCATTTCAGAGAATATCTGCAGCCTGCTCTTCATACCTATCTTGAAGGGGATATTCGGGATAAGGAGACCCTGGAATTTTATCTGACCTTTTTTACCGATGCGTATCTTTGTGCCATAGAGCGGTGGCTGTTAAAAAGGGAGCCGGAACCGCCCGGGCAGTTTATTGATCGAATGCAAAGCTGTATGCGCAGCTTTGGGGGTGAGTAAAGCTATTCTGCTTTGGGAAAGGCCTTCTTTAATATGGTCTTCAAATCCTGCCTGAAGAGATTCGTGTCTGAAGTCGTATCCCTGTCGGACAGGGAATACAGCTCACCGGAGGCGGTAAAACCACCGCTGCATCCCTGGGAGGAAATAATGCCGTCAATGGCCTGATTATCCTGAAGAAGCTCCATGAAGACGGTGGGGTAGCGCTGTTCAAGGCGAAGCCGTTGAATGGCGAGATAAAACCCGTGTCTCTCCTCTGGTGACAGAGGGGCTTTGGGGCTGAAGAAGGTGAAGGCAGGGGACAGAGCCATGAGGGGCTCAAGGAAGCTGCCTAGGATCAGTCTCTGTTCATCTCCGGCTTCATAAGGGACATGGAGGCCATAGAGGAAACCGCTTTCTCTCAACCTTCGGCAGCTCTCGTTACATTCAGCATAGGAGGTCTCTTCATAAGTACAGGCAAACATCAGGTTGGGAAGAGCCTGTACCCGGATAAGAAGCTCTTCGGTGATGCAGAGGGGAGGACAGAACAGGACAAAGGCGGAATCAGGGAAGGCGGCAAACAGCTCCAAAAGCTCCGGGAAGATGCTCTGCGTATGAAACTGCCAGGTATAGATGCCCAGCTCCTGTCCCTGATGAATCAGGCGCCTATAGGTTTCCTGATTTGCCGGAAAGGCTTCGGGGTCAAGAAACACAGAGAGGCACCAGGGGATATTAAAGTGCTCTCTGGCTTCAATGGAACGGATGGTTTCGGCTCCCAGGGTGCACCCGTTGTAGCCCACATTCATGCCGAAGGCAATCAGTCGTTCGCTGTCCACGGTGCTGACCAGCTTCTCTGCCAGTAAATAGTAGGCGCTGTCCTCGCTGGTAAGAAGCTGTGCGGCGGTTTGAAAAAATTGCTGCTGAAACCGTCCCTTGGCAAAATCCAGAGCCAGATCCACCAGCTTTCGGATGCTTCTCTCGGGGTCCTGCTTAATCTCAGTTAAGGTTTTACGGAGGGTGATTTCCACTAAAACACGGGTGATCTTTTGTTTCATCATTTGGCTGCTCACATTCTGTATAATCTTTTATTGTGCAGCATTCAGCTCTTTTGGCATAGCCTTAAAAAAGAGAATTCGCTGTTAGTTATATCCTAGTGAGAAAGCGTGCTCAATACAAGGGACAAAAAGACGAATTTGTCCCAAAAAAATAAAAAATAAAAATATTGAATTAAATTGTATATTGATTTACAATATAAACAAATAATTGTCGCACAATTTAATGCTCTACTTATACTAAGGAGGAAAATCTATGCAGGATATGATTAAAATTACTTCAAAGCAGCACAGCAGTGTTACCCTGAAAGCCATTCCGGGGCATTTTGTAACTCCCAATTCTCATGTAAACTACTATCTGGATATGACAACGCTAAAGACCAGATTGAGTGAGGCTTCGGCAGCAGCCAAGGAACTCAGCACTCAGATTGCAGTGACCACTATTGTGGACACCATAGTGTGTATAGACGGTTGTGAGATCATCGGCGCCTTTCTGGCAGATGAACTGACGAAGGCGGGAATTTATTCCATGAATGCACACAAGACCATTTATATCATTACACCGGAGGTGGTGAATACCGGGCAGTTGGTTTTTCGGGAGAACTTTCTGCCTATGATCAAGGGAAAGAACGTATTGCTTCTTCTGGCCTCCGCCACCACCGGACAGACCATTGTAAAGGCTACCCAGACTCTGCGTTATTACGGAGCAACGATCAGCGGCATCAGTGCGGTATTCAGTGCGGCCAACAGCATGATGGGAATTCCCATCCGGGCATTGTTTACCATCGCCGATCTTCCTGATTACAAGGCTTATGATCCGGAGGGCTGCAGCCTGTGTAAGGAGAAGCGCCCCATAGACGCATTTGCCAATGCCTTTGGCTACTCCCGGATTGAATAACAAAAACAAATCCAGATCCTTAAGGAGGAGCTGCCTTTGAAGAAAAAATTAGGAAAAAAAGCATTTATTCTGGCACTGAAGATCGGCATCGGAAGCAGTACGGCACTCACCATTGCCTCTCTGCTTTCCCTGCAGAATGCGGCCTCTGCCGGAATCATCACTTTATTGACGATTGTAACCACAAAGTGGGAAACCATACGCCTGTCATGGGCCAGGATACTGACCTTTGGCATTGCCATTATCCTGGCCTTTGTGCTGTTTCAATTACCCATTAACCCCTGGTTGATGTACAGCATCTACATATTTACTCTGGTTCTGATCAATGAGTCCATGGACTGGAAAAGCACACTTTCCGTTAATGCGGTGATTGGAACCCATTTTCTTGCCTCTCAGGATTTCAGCCTGACCTTCGTTCTGAACGAGTTTATGCTGGTTCTGATCGGAATTACGGTGGCCTTTGTGGTCAATATGTTTCGCCATAACCGGAACCATAAGGCCTCCATCGTGGGTCATATGCAGAGCGTGGAAAAGCGCTTGCAGCACATTTTGGAGGAGATGGCCGGCTACCTCAGAAAGCAGGAGGACAGTTGGGATGTATGGCAGGATTTGGAGCAGTTGGAGAATGATCTCAAGGATTATATTCTTGACGCTTATGAATACGAGGGCAATACCTTTCAGTCCCACAGCGGTTATTATTTAAGCTATTTTGAAATGCGGCTGGAGCAGTGTATGGAGTTTTACAGCCTTCATACAGAAATGAAACGAATGCGGCAAATGCCGGCTCAGGCAGAGCTGGTGGCAGACTATATGCTCTATTTAAAGGATTTTGTCAAAGAAAACAATTGTCCTGATGAGCAGCGAAAGAAGCTGAACGAGATGAAGGAGGAGCTGGGCAGACAGGACTTACCGTCAAGCTATGAGGAATTTGAAAACAGGGCACTTTTGTACCATGTGCTTAGCCAGCTTGAGGCCTTTATCGAGCACAAGGAGAATTTCGTGAAGAGCCTGGATGAACAGCAAAAGAAGCATTATTGGCAATAAAGGCTGTCGCAGGAGGATTTCCCGGGCAAACAGGAGGAAGAGGGGTGACTTCAACGAGGTAAAGCGTCAGTGGATTAAACGGAAAATAAATCAGAAATCATGCGAACTTTCGTTGACAAAAATGGTGAAAAAATTTATAATTATTTGTCGGGAACGAGTAGCCGGATAGTCATCTGCACTATCAACCGCAGTATTCGGTACACCGTACAAAGGAAAAAGGAGCGGAAAGATTATGGCTAAGGGAGTACAGGAAAAAGGAAAAACAAAAAAAGAGGCTGGTGCCAGCATAGGAACAAAACTGAACAGAGGATATCTGATCGTTATTGCCATGATGGTGATTTCCAGCGTGATCAGTCTGATTTGTCTGGCTGTGCTGAATAACAGAATTGACAGCTTTGTGAACGGTTCCAGTACGGCAGATACGGCGATTAAGATATGCCGGATCGATGTGAATATTGCCGCAAGAAATATTCGTGAAATGCTGATCAGCGAGGACACCGCCGCCTATGCCGGATATCGGGCAAAGGTAGATGAGATGACGGCTGACATTGGTGAGCAGCTAAAGGTGCTGGAAGGAACGGGGCTGATCAGCCAGGATCTGTATCAGCAGTACGAAAGCAAGCTGAACGACTGGGGGAATATAGGCTATAAGATTATGAACCTGATCGAAACCGGAAAAGATGAAGAGGCGAAAAAAGCCATTCTGGAGGAATGTACACCGGCCCTGAATGGGGTAGTTGCCTTTTCCCAACAGTTGGATAAAGAAACCGATCAGCTTGTGGCAAGATCGGTGAGATCGACAACCATGGTATTTACCATTGCAGTAATTTCCATTATTGCGCTGGTAATCATTGCAGTAGTTGTGGCGCAGCGTATCGGCAGCAAAATCATCAAGTCCATCATTGATCCGCTGAAGGAAGTGGAAGGCGCATCCAAGGAGCTGTCCAGAGGCAACCTGCATACACATATCAGCTACGAAAGTGAGGATGAGATTGGTTCCATGGCCAAGAATCTGGAATCTGCCATCAGAACCCTGAATTCCTATATAGAGGATATTTCTCAGTCCATGGAGAGATTCTGTCAGGGAGATTTTGTGGTCAACCCGCAGAGTGAGTGGCTGGGAGATTTCGAAGCTATTTTGAAATCCTTTAGAAACTTTGAAAAGAACATGGCAGAAACCGTTCATGGTATTCAGGCAGCAGCGGATCAGGTAGACAGCGGAGCAGAGCAGGTTTCCCAGAGCGCCAACGAGCTGGCGCAGGGGGCTACCGATCAGGCCAGCATTACCGAAGAGCTGGTGGCAACCATCGAGACCATTTCCGATCAGGTTGCAGATAACGCCAGAAATGCCAAGTCCATCAGTAAGGAAGTGGCCGGCGCCGGTTCTGCTATTGTAGACAGCAACGCAAAGATGCGGGAGATGGTACAGTCCATGAACGAGATTGACCAGACCTCAAGACAGATCAGCAAGATCATTGACACCATTAACAGCATTGCCTCCCAGACCAATCTGCTGGCATTGAATGCCTCCATTGAAGCTGCAAGAGCAGGCGAGGCAGGAAGAGGCTTTGCGGTAGTAGCGGATCAGGTATCCGTTCTGGCAGCACAGAGTGCAGAAGCAGCCAAGGAATCGAATATCCTGATCGAGTCCTCCGTAGAAGCGGTGGCCAAGGGCATGGTGATTGCCAAGGATACTGCACAGCGTCTGGAGGAAGTGGCAGAGAGCACCAAGTCGGTATTTGCTGCGGTAGAACAGGTTGCGGATGAACTGGAAGCGCAGATGGAGTCCTTCCAGCAGATCAATGCGGGAGTGGAGCACATTAACGATGTGGTACAGACCAATTCAGCCACCAGTGAGGAATGTGCGGCAGCCAGTGAGGAAATGAGCAGCCAGGCAAGTATGCTGGATGAGCTGGTTTCGCAGTTTAGGGTCAGCGGAGCGAAAACGGTATAGGATAGAGAAGATACCAGGGGAACTGTTTCGGCAGTTCCCCTTTTGAATGAAGGAAATCCGGCTAAAGCGGCAGAAGGAGGTAAATATGGGAAAAGAAGAAAGGCTGCAGCAGCAGTTTGCGTTTTGCAGGGAAATCGACAAGGAAAAGCGAATAAAACGTCAGACCTATCAGTCAGACGCAAAGACCAGGGAGAACGATGCGGAGCACGCATGGCACATGGCGGTTATGGCTATCCTTCTGGAGGAATACAGCGAGGAGAAGATCGACCTGCTGAAAACGGTGACCATGCTGCTGATTCATGATTTAGTGGAAATTGATGCAGGAGATACCTACGCCTATGACCCGGAGGCCAAAAAGACCCAGAAGGAAAGAGAAAAAAAGGCAGCAGACCGGATTTTCTCCCTGCTGCCCCCGGATCAGGGAGAACGGTTCAGAGCAATATGGGAAGAGTTTGAGGCATGGGAAAGCCCGGAGGCCTGCTTCGCCCATACTCTGGATAATGTCCAGCCCGCCATGCTCAACGATACCACAAAGGGAATTAGCTGGAAGGAGCACGGAGTGCGTCTGGAGCAGATCTTAGAGCGGAACAGAAGAACCGGCGAAGGGAGTGAAATCCTCTGGAAATATGCCAGAGAACACTTTATTGAGCCTCATGTGGGAAAGGCGATCATTCCTGAAAATTGTGCTAAAGTTTCCTTTGGAGAATCCGATAAACATAGTAAGGAAAGTTAACACAGTTTCATTTCCATAGTGAGGAGGAAGTTTATGAGAATAGATGCGTACCAGCAGGTCCAGCAGGTATACAGTACCAAGCAGACCCACAAAGCGCTGAAGGAAGAACGCAGAAGCCTTCAGGACCGACTGCAGATCAGCAGTACGGGTAAGGATATTCAGGTGGCCAAGCAGGCGCTTGAGAATACTTCGGATGTAAGAAGTGAGGTGGTAGATCCGCTGAAGAGTAAGATAGAAGCGGGCACCTATAAGGTAGGAGTGGATGCCTTTGCCGCCCGGTTGTTTGAGAAGTACAATGAATTACATCTGGGAAGTTTTTAAGGGCCATGACCCTTCAGAGGAAATTGATTTGATCAGGAGGGAATATCAGTGGCAAGTTTAATGGAGAATCTAATTGCCGTATTGCGGGAAGAAAGCAGTCAGTACGGTCAGTTATTGGAGTTATCCATGAAGAAGACCCCCGTCATTGTGGCGGGAGATTTAGAGAGCTTACAGCATATCACGGATGAAGAGCAAGACATTGTGGCAAAGCTCAACCGCCTGGATACGAAGAGGGCGGAGGTGACAAAGGATATTGCCAATGTATTGAACAGGGATGTTGCAACGCTGAAGCTGGCAGACATTATCGATATGTTAGGCCAAAGACCTGTGGAGCAGAAGCAGCTGGCCGAGGCTCACGATGAGCTGAAGCTGGTGGTTGAACAGATGGCCAGAGTGAACAGGCAGAATCAGGATTTGATTCAGCAGTCTCTGGAAATGGTGGAGTTTGATTTGAATCTTATTCACTCTCTGCGATCTGCACCGCAAACTGCCAACTACAATAAAGGTGCCTATGCGGCAGGAACCATGATCGGTACGAAAGCAGGCACCTTTGACGCAAAACAATAACATCTTTAGGAGGCGTGAGTTATGCCATCATTAATGGGAAGCTTATACATAGGCGTATCAGGTTTACAAACAAGTCAGAATGCATTAAACACTACTGCACACAATATGAGCAATGCGGACACCACCGGTTATGTTCGCCAGCAGGTGCAGTTGGGAACCAGATTCTACAATACCATTGCAGTTAATCCCAAGGCCGTGTCCAATCAGCAGCTTGGGCTCGGCGTCTACTATTCCAAGGTAAAACAGGTAAGAGATTATTTCCTCGATCAGACCTACCGCAGGGAGTCTGGCCGAAGCGCATTTTATGAGGTGTCCTCGGGCGCTTTGGAAGAGGTCGAATATCTTTTGGACGAATTAAACGGAGAATCCTTCCAGGAATCGCTGGAGGATTTGTGGAGGTCGGTGCAGGAATTATCCAAGGATCCCAGCAGTGCCGTAACCCAGGGGCTTATGGTACAGCGTTCGGCACAGTTTTTGGAAAGAGCCCAGGCGGTGTATGCGGGCCTGGTGGACTACCAGAACAATCTGAACAATCAGATACAGGGAAAGGTAGACAAGATCAACAGCTATGCCGACCAGATTCTGGCATTGAATAAGGCTATTGTCAAAATTGAATCAGGAAAGATGGAAGAGGCCAATGATTTACGGGATGAGAGAAACCGAATCCTTGACGAGCTGGCTACCATGGTGAAGATGACCTACAGCGAAGACATGATGGGCAACGTCAGTGTGCAGGTGGAGGGAGTTGACCTGGTCAAAGGGGAGATTGCCTATAAGATGGGACTGGATCAAGACGAACAGACCGGCTTCTATACCCCCTTCTGGATTCAGAATGCCAGCTATACCATCAACGAAAAGGGAGAGAAGGTATACAATATCGAAGGAGCAGAGGTATTTGATCTGAATGCCGTTATTTCCTCCGATTTGGATACGGATATAGGCAGCCTCAAGTCCATGCTGCTGGCAAGGGGTGATCATAAGGCAGATTACCGTGATCTGGCAGAGGATAAATACGACAACAGCATCAGCCAGTCGGTTATTATGAACATACAGGCGGAATTCGACCAGTTGATTCACAACGTCTGTACAGCCATGAATCAGGTTATTGCAGAAGCTGCAGAGGCGGCAACAGCCAAGAATCCTGACAGCACTTATCTTAGGGATTCCCAGGGCAGACCGATCCAGATTTTCCAGAAAATCGGCTCCGATGGCTATACCAAGGATCCGGTTACCGGAAACTGGACATACAATAACGAAGATGCAGACGATTATGCTTCCACCTATTCCGTGGCTAATCTGCAGATGAACAGCGAACTGATGCAGAATCCCAGTATGTTCGGGTTTATTACCATGGATAATTCGGTGGATTATGAGACCATAGAGAAGCTGAAGACCAAATTCACGGAGGAATCCAATACCCTGAATCCCAATGTGAAGAAAAAGACCAGCTTTGTGGACTATTACGGAGATTTGGTTGCCCAGATAGCCAATTCAGGAAAGGTTTATAAGAGCATCGTATTTAATCAGCAGGCTACGGTGAACGCCACCTTCAGTGCAAGGGAACAGGTGATCGGTGTATCCAGTGACGAAGAACTGACTCATATGGTCAAGTTCCAGAATGCTTATAACGCATCCAGCCGTTACATCAATGCCATAGACGAGATGCTGGCACATATCATTAATACCCTTGCCGTATAGGAATACCGCAGAGGAAGCCCTTAGAATAGAAGCACAGGAAGAAAAGGAGGCAGTCTATGCCATCTCAATTTTTTGGATTAACAATAGGATATTCAGGTCTGCTGGCAGCGAATGCGGCGCTGAATACCACGGGAAATAATATTTCTAACGTAGAAACCGACGGCTACAGCCGTCAGAAGGTCAACCAGTCAGCAGCCGATGCTCTTCGTGTATTTACCACCTATGGCTGCGCCGGCGCCGGTGTGGAGGTGCTGGCCATTGAGCGGATCAGAGATGAATTTTATGACGTAAAGTATTGGAACAACAACACCAATACCGGTGAATATAGCATGAAAGCCTACTATATGAAGCAGGTTGAGGATTATTTTGCTGACAACAGCACCATTGAAGGCTTTAAAACCATTTTCGACCGAATGATGTCTGCTTTGGCAGAAGTGCAGAAGCAGTCCGGTTCGGACAGTACCAAGGCACAGTTTATCGGAAGTGCCTCCAGCCTTTGTGACTACTTCAACAGTATGGCAGCCAATATGGAGCAGGTACAGAAGGATGTCAACCAGGAAATCAAACTGAAGATCGATGAGATCAATTCCATAGCAACGGAAATTGCCACATTGAATAAGCAGATCAATACCATTGAGCTTGACGGCAAGGCTCATGCCAATGAGCTCAGGGATGCCAGAACGAAGCTGCTGGATGAGCTGTCTGCCATTGTAGATGTGGAGGTAACGGAAACACCCATCGTTGATGCAACCAACCCCGACCGTTACACCGGAGCCAATCGACTGATCGTGAGGATAGCCGGAGGACAGACCCTGGTGGACAGCGGCGACTACCGCTCTCTGGAATGTGTGGCGAGAAAACCCGAAGAAAAGGTAAATCAGTCCGATATTGACGGCATTTACGATGTATACTGGGTAGCAAACCGCCTTACGGGAGATTTGGGAGATCAGTTCAATCTTTATAATGGCGCCATGGGAGGAGAGCTTCGTGGCCTGGTACAGATGCGTGACGGTAATAATGGGGAGAACTTCCAGGGAACCGTTAATGATATTCAGACCGTTGTAGACGGAGGTAAAACATATAAGGAAGTTAAGGTAAAGGTGACCAAGGATTACCTTTTAGATATGAACAAGCTGACTTTGTCCGACACCGGAGGAAAGATCAACCTGGGGAATCAAGTATTCTACTTTACCGAATGGAAATATGATCAAACCACTCAGGAATACACTTTCAGAATCGATGAGAGTATAAACAATGCCAATCTGACCACTACAAGAATGGGTAAGGAGGCCACCATCGGCGCCAGTGTAAAGTATCAGGGTGTGCCCTACTATATGGCGCAGATGAACGAGTGGATAAGGACCTTCTCAGAAGCCTTCAATAAGATTTTGAAAGAAGGCTATGATGTAAAGGGAAATCAGGGAATACTGATGTTTACCGGAAATCATGAGACCGATGAGGAGCAGTACCTCTTTAATGAAGGGCTAGCCCCTGGCAAAGATACTGTTTCCGTCAACGATGACAGCTACTACAGGCTGACAGCGAAAAACGCCAGTATATTAAAGGCAATGGTGAACGATCCGGATTTACTGGCTACTAAGGTGGGTCAGACGGAAGGGGTAGACGAATATAAGAATGTGGAGCGTTTGATCAAGATGATCAATGACAAAACGCAGGTGAGCTTCCGTGGGGCTTCCACCGCAGAATTTCTGACCTGTATCCTTTCCGATATTGCCCTGAATACCAACAGTGCCAATACCTTTCACAGTAACTTTACCAATGTGGGAAAGGCCATTGACAATCAGCGGCTGTCCATTTCCGGCGTAGATCAGGATGAGGAAGCAGTAAACCTGGTAAAATATCAGAATGCCTATAATCTGGCTTCCAGAATGATTCAGACCATGACAGAGATTTATGACCGACTGATTTTACAGACAGGAGTATAGGAGGAGAATCATGAGAATTACGAATAAGGTTATGCAGAATAACTCCTTAACCAATATCAATACGAATAAGCTGTTACAGGACAAGCTGAGTACACAGATGGCTACGGAGAAGAAGGTGAACAGACCCTCCGATGATCCGGTGGTAGCGATTCGTGCCCTGCGTTTAAGAACCAACGTGAATCAGATTACCCAGTATTATGAGAAGAACGTACCCGATGCGGAGAGCTGGCTTAAGCTGACTGAGGATGCGATTTCTTCCATGACTGAAGTAATTACGGATATGTATGAGAATGCCACCAAGGGAAGCAATGAGAACCTGACGTTAGATGATAAGAGAACCATACTGACTCAGCTCAAATCCCTCAGGGATGAAGTGTATTCTACAGGAAATACGGACTATGCAGGCCGTTATATCTTTACCGGATATCGTACCGACAGCACCCTGACCTTTACTACAGACGAGACAAAAACCTATTCCATTACGGAACAGTTGGACAGCAGTATGCTGGATACCATTACCCATGTAAAGACGGGTGACCTGCTGGATATTAATGAGGCGAATTTTGCCGGAACAAATGTAGAGGAAAATGATATTGCATCTAACCAGATTCATCGGCTTCGTCTGTCTTATCAAAATGTAGGTGATGCGGCACCTGTTATTAAATATAATGAATATGATGCTGCGGCTGGTACGTATACACCGACCGATATTACTTGTGATGTAGTTTCTCTTTATGATACGACTAATCCTTATGAGAATGTCGATCCAGATAAGGCTTATCTGATTAAGGAAACAGGCGAAATCCTTTTGGGTGAGAATGTCTATAAGAAATTAATGGATACTTCCGATGACCCGGCGACAGTAGCAAATGAGAAGGAGATTCAGGTAACCTATGAAAAATCAGATTGGAAAAAAGGAGACCTGAAGCCGGAGCACTATTTTGCCTGTTCAGAGAAGAGAACACCTCCTTTAACGGATATTCAATACAATCAGAGCTATCTTGCCGGAACCCAGGAAAGACAGGCCATTGAATATGATGTGGGATTAAACCAGAGAATCCGGGTAAATACTACGGCAGACGAAATTTTCACCCATGATATCGGAAGAGACGTAGATGATATGATTGCCTCCCTGGAGGAGTCCATAGCGATAGAGGAAATGGTAGCTAAGCTGGGGGATTTGCTTAAGGATACGGCCAATATCAACGATCCGGCAAAGAAGGAACAGTTGGAAAAGCAGTTGGCAGCAGCCAATAAGGCACTTACCTTCTCCAATGAGAAGACGCAGAAGCTCTTTGAAGGAAGCATCACCAAGATGCAGGGACATCTGGATACGGTGAATCTGGCCTCCACTCAGAACGGTACCAGAAGCCAGAGACTGGAGTTGGTTTCCAATCGCCTGATGAGCCAGAAAACGAACTTTGAAACCCTGCAGTCTGAGAATGAGGATGCAGATATCGCTGAGGTGGCAATCAAGCTGAACAGTGCAGGACTGACCTACAATGCATCTCTGATGGCAACGGGTAAGATTTTACAGAACAGCCTGATGGATTTTATTTAACGAGGAGACACTAAATGAAGATAGAAACCAGAATTTTTGGTGAAATTGAAATCGATGACAGCAAGATTATTCGTTTCCCCGGGGGGATCATCGGATTTCCTGAAATGACGGATTTTGCACTGATCCATGACGAAGATAAGGGAAAAGATGCCCCCATACGCTGGCTGCAGTCCTTACAGGAAACCCAATTTGCCATGCCGGTTATGGATCCCCTGATCGTTTCCAGGGATTACAACCCGGAGGTAGAGGATGAGCTGTTAAATCCTATCCAAATTGAAAACCCGGAGGAGGTATTGGTGCTGGTGACCGTCAGTGTTCCCCGGGACATCACGAAAATGAGTGTCAATCTCCAGGCACCGATTATCATTAATGCAGAAAATAAGAAGGCGGCACAGGTAATCGTGGATACGGAAATTTATCCGGTCAAATACTATATTTACGATACTTTGCAGCAAATGAAGAAGGAGGGTGAATAATGCTAGCACTTTCCCGTAAGAAGAATGAGGCTCTGGTGATTAACAACAATGTGGAAGTGACCATTCTGGAGATTAAGGGAGATCAGGTTAAGATAGGAATTGAGGCGCCCAGAGAGGTTCCTGTCTATCGTAAGGAGGTATATCTGCAGATTCAGCAGTCCAATAAGGAGGCTATGGATAATGCGATCAGCCAGGAAAATATGGATGCCTTAAAGAACTTGTTTTAAATCCGTATAAACTTTCCGGTTAAATTTTCCGATAAATTATTTGAAATGAAAATGGTATCTATTCAGAGTTGTACAGCAGCGATTTTGCGAATGGGGTTCTGAATAGTTATAGAAAATGCAAACTTAGATGTCACATGGAGGTGATTACTATGGGAATGGAAGCGTTAAGCAGTATCTCGACTATGCAGAATCAGTCAGTGAGCAATGCTGTACCCACGACGAAAGCGAGCAGTGAAACCACGGACGGGAACACTGCCGGTAGTGTTACAGTACCCAAAGTGGATAATGAAACGATTGCCGTATCTGAGAAGCAGGGAGAGAACAGCAGACAGAGCAGTGAGAGTGAGCAGAACAGTCAGAGCAATAATGAGGCGTTGAAGAAGGCTGTTGAGAACATCAATAAGAACCTGAGCAACTCAGAAGCAATATTTGGTATTCATGATGCCACCAACCGGGTCACCATTAAGATTGTGGACAAGGATTCCAAGGAAGTTCTTAGAGAACTGCCTCCGGAGAAGATCCTGAATATGATCGCCAAGGTATGGGAACTGGCCGGTCTTATGGTGGACGAGAAGGGATAGGAGGAAGCGTTATGCCGATGCGAGTTACAGGCTTGAACTCAGGGTTGGATACAGAGAGTATCATTACCGCCCTGGTTGAAGCAAAATCAGAGAAGAAGAATAAGCTAGTCAAGGCACAGACCAGGCTGGAATGGAAGCAGGATGCCTGGAAGGAATTGAATAAAAAGGTATATTCATTTTATACCAAGACCCTGAGCAATATGCGTATGCAGGGTGATTACACGAAGAAGATTACGAAGTCCAGCAACGAAAGTGCAGTCAGCGTCATTACCGGCTCCAATGCGGCAAATGGAGTGCAGAATCTGGAGGTCATCAGTCAGGCGAAGTCAGGATATCTGACGGGTGCTGAGCTTCAGAAAGGTGGAAACAAGGCGAGTTACACCTCATCGACTAAGCTGTCTGAGATTGATGGGCTGAACCTAAACGGTGGAGAGAAACTGACGATTAAAGTCGGTGGTAAGGATAAAGAGATTGCACTTACAGGAGATATGACCATTAACAAGTTGGTCAGTGAACTTAGGAATGCAGGAGTCAATGCCAATTTCGATGAGAAGAATCAGCGTTTCTTCATCAGCTCCAAGGAGACCGGAGCAGCCAATAACTTTAACATTACGGGTGATTCATCAATTTTGACAAGTCTGGGGCTTGAAGGCGGTGATTCCAATAAGATTGACGGTTCCGATGCCACAATCAAGCTGAATGGGGCTACCTTTACGTCGGACAGCAATACCTTTGAAATTAACGGGCTGACCATTACCGTTAATCAGGAAACCAGTGAAAAGATTACGTTGAATACCACCGATGATACCGATGGTATCTATGATATGATTAAGAACTTCTTCAAGGAGTACAATGAATTAATCATTGAAATGGACAGTCTCTACAATGCAGAATCCTCCAAGGGCTATGAGCCCCTTACGGATGAAGAGAAGGAGGCTTTGTCTGAGAAGGAGATCGAGAAGTGGGAGGAGAAGATCAAGAACTCTATCCTGCGTAAGGACTCTACCCTGAATACAGTATCCTCTGCCATTAAGCAGATTATGCTGCAGGGAGTGAAGATGTCGGATGGAAGCCAGCTTTATTTAAGCGAATTCGGCATTGGTACCTTGGGATATTTCAATGCAGGGGAGAATGAGAAGTCGGCCTACCATATCGATGGTGATCCGGATGATTCCAATGTATCCAATAATGATGACAAGCTAAGGGCTGCCATCGCTTCAGATCCGGATAAGGTAACGGAATTCTTTTCCACACTCTCCAAGAATTTGTACGACAAGCTGTTTGACATGATGAAGACCACTGAGTACAGCAGTGCATTTACCCTGTATGATGACAAGCTGATGAAGGAAGAGTACAGTAGCTATACCTCTAAGATCAGCAAGCAGGAGGCTCTGATTAAAGCCTATGAGGATCGCTATTATAAGAAGTTTGCTGCGATGGAAACGGCTTTATCTAAGCTGCAGACAAAAGAAAATGCTCTTGCCGGTATGTTTGGCGGTTGATGCTGATCAGATAATAAAAGACCATTGCCCTTTTGCAATGGTCTTTTACAGTTGCAATTATAGGTAACGTTGGTGTATAATCTTGTTAAGGCATATTACCAAGGAGGAAAGGAAGTATGGCATTACCCAGTGCTTATGAGAAGTACAATAACAGCAAGGTCATGACTGCCTCACCGGCAGAATTAACGCTGATGCTTTATGATGGAGCGATCAAATTTTCCAATATTGCGATTATGGCAATAGAAGAGAATAATATTGAAAAAGCGAATAAGAATATCATCAAAGTACAAAGGATTATTGAAGAATTTCGCTCTACCCTGGATCGGAAGTATCCGGTTGCACAGGATTTTGACCGGGTGTATGTATACTTGCTCCGTCGGTTGCTGGAAGCCAATATGAAGAAGGATAAGAGTATTTTGGAGGAAGTCAATATGCACTTACGCTCCATGCGTGACACCTGGAAAGAGGTTATGCGGATCAACAGGGAGAACCAGATAGGATGATGAACAATTACCTACAGATTTTGGAGGACAGCCTGAAGAAGAAGCTGGCGATTCTGGAACAGATAGAGGAGAAGAGTCAGGAGCAGGCTCTTATGCTTAGAGACAGCGATGTGTCTCTCCAGCAGATCGATGAGAATATGGATGCTAAGGCCAGACTGATTGAGGAGCTGGAGCTGCTGGATAACGGCTTTGAAGGCCTGTATGAGAAGATCAGGGAAGAGCTTCTTCCCCAGAAGGAGCAGTACAGAGAGGAAATTCAGAGACTGCAGAAGCTGATTGCACAGGTGACGGAGAAGAGTGCCTCCATTCAGGCTCTTGAAGCCAGGAATAAGGCAGAGATCGAGCTGGTTTTCAGTAGAGAGAAGAAGAAGCTGCAGAGCAACAGGAATGCCTTGTCTGTGGCCAGCAACTATTACCAGAACATGAATAAGGTGAAGAACGTGGAGCCGCAGTTTCTGGACAGAAAAAAATAAGAGGGATAAGCAAGAATAAACCGGAGGGGATGTTGATTTCACAGCACCCCCTTTTTTGATTTCAATGAGAGGAAATGATGAAAAGGACAGGACTTTTTTTGAGGATAATCCTGCCGGTTATGCTGCTGCTTTTGGCAGGCTGCCAAAGCAACAGGCAGGAAGAAGGCCGACAGGAGGAGAAGAGGCAGGAGGAGAGCAAAGAAGAGAAAACCGGACAGGAGGAAGGACTGCGGCTTCCCTATTTTACCGGAGTGGAGGACCTTTATGTGGTGCAGGGAAGCAGTATAGATTACAGAGCCAAAATCAAAGCCTTCGACTGCCGGGGAGAAGACTTGACGGAAAAAGTTTCAGTGGATGCCTCCGGGGTTATTCTTGACCAATGCGGTGAGTATGAGGTTTTCTATGAGGTGGAAGACCAGCAGGGAGAAAGAGCCAGAGCAGGCTGTAAGGTATATGTGGTACAGGGGGAGGCCGCATTACCCCATATTTTGGATGAGCTTGAGCCGGCCTTCGTGCGAATCAGGAGTGAGGAAAAAGAGAAGGTTCTGTGGGGCAGTGGATTCATACTGGAGCTGGGAGAAGAAGGCATATTGATCATGACCAATGCTCATGTCCTTGGAGAGGGCGAGGTCTATGTCTATTTTTCTAATGGCAGTGGTGCAGGAGGAAGGATTTTGGGAAAGCAGGAAGCGCCGGACCTGGCAGTGGTGCAGATCGATAAGGATGAAATAGGAGAGCTGTGCCTGGAAGAATTAAAGAGGGTAGAGGCAGACTTGCAGCATTGGGATAATCTGAACCCGGATGATTTACCGGCAGCAGGATATCGTTGCCTGAATCCTGACGGTACCAAATGGATAGAAAAAACAGGAAAACTTTTAGAAAAGCAGGAGTGGCTGTGGGCAGTGGATTATCCGGTGGTAAGATATACCATGGAGAATGAAAGGGGAGCCTCCGGCTCAGCCGTAATCGACCAGTCCGGCAAGCTGATTGCCATGGCCTTCGGCGTCTCTAAGGAAGGAGACAGCACAGCCTTCTGGGGAATCGGCTTACCGGATATCATGTCCTATTATGAAGAGATCAGAACAGCGGCCTTAAAAGACTGAGTCTATTCTTCTGTGGAGGTATTTCCGAAGAAATGACCAAAACGTGAAGCGATAGCCTGAATCCCCTTTTCATTGAGGTGGTAGTCATCCACCAGATATTCATCCCGGTTGTCTACCGTAATTACTCCATAGTAGTTGTCGATATAAGAAACACCGTTGCTGAGGATCACATTCATCTGGTAGTTGAGGTAGTCCGGAATCGTTCCGTTCCCCAGATTCTGGATATCTCCGTCTACATAAAACTCGTCTATCGTCTTACCGCAGGCGGGGGTAGACAGGATTACGGTACGAATGTGGGGATAGGTCTCATCAAGCAGCTTAAGGGAGGCGTTGAGAGAACCGCTCCAGGTTACCAGATTACTGTCGTTGTTAGGGTCATAGAGAGGGCGGTGATCAATATAGTCGCTCAGATCGTACATAATCACTATCATGTCTATCGTAGAAAAATCAAGACCCTTAAGCAGCTTTACGGTATCCTCTGCATCAGAGCCAAGGGCACCGGCAGCCTGCTCCAGGGAGGTATAGTCACCGCTGCAGAATGCCTTTACAAGGGAATACAGACTTACACCATCAGCAGGATAGTCTGCCTGGTAGGCTTCATTCTTCAGGGATTGGAAGGAACCGGCAAAGGAGGCATCGTAGGCAACCCCATCCACCTCCCGGGCTAAGGCCTGTGCCAGACCGCCTTCTCCCTTATTATCGGCAAAGGGCGAGTTTCCCAGACAGAGAAGGGTAGTTACACCATCGTCTTCATGGCCCTCCAAACGGGAAGAGCTTAAGGGCTGAATATAATCCATGGTCTCCACATCAAATTCGGAGGTGTCCTCGTTAGGATCGTAGCCGGAGGCTTCTCCCTTATTCCAGAGCCACAGCTTTATGATGGCAAAAAGGAAAAGCGCCAGAATAACGATGAAAAAAATCAAGTGAAAATTAATGCTTTTTTTTTCCATAAATCTTAGACCTTCTTTCTTTAACTGCTTGTCAGAATGCTAATCTTAGGCTACTATACATGATAGAAGAGTAAAAGTCCACTTTTCTTAAAAATCTTAAGAATTTTTTCAGATATGTGAGGTTGAGATGAAAACAGATCTTTCCCCCAGGCGCCTGCTTTTATTACAGGCTGTGATCATTCTTTATACCCTGTCCAGTGTGATGGCTAAATTCGCATCAGGACAGGAGGCTCCGGGCAGAATACTGTTCTTTTTCGGTATGGATCTATTCTTCCTGGGTCTCTATGCCCTGTTCTGGCAGCAGTTGATCAAAACGCTTCCTTTGTCCGTTGCCTATGCCAACCGGGCTATGGCTCTGCTTTGGTCGGCATTGTGGGCAAGGCTGATCTTCGGTGAAAAAATCGGAGTCAGACAAATGGGAGGGATTGCCCTGGTCATCGTGGGGATTCTCATTATTAATGGAGAAAGAAGTGGAGCAGAGAGGGAGGAAAGGGCAGAATGAAGCAGGCATATTTTCTTTTGGCGGTTTGCTCGGTGTGCATTGCCTCTGTTTCCCAGATTCTGCTGAAAAAAGGAGCCCAACAGAGCTATTCATCAAGAATACGGGAATATTTAAACGGATACGTTATCACAGGCTACGGGATGCTTATGATTTCCATGGTTCTGACCATCATAGCCTACAGGAATCTTAGCTTTCTCAGCGTACCGGTGGTGGAGGCGCTGGGGTATATCCTTGTGCCGGTGCTCAGCTATTTTGTTTTTCGGGAGAAAATAACCCCTCGAAAAGCTGTGGGAATCCTGTTTATTCTGGGAGGAATAGCAGTATATTATAGCTGACCTGCATTCAGCTCTCGATACCACTTGCTGTACTTGTACATACGGTAGGTGGTGGAAAGCTCCTTAAGGGAGGCCTCGCTGCTGCACATTTCCGTAAGAAGAGCACGTTCTGAAGGATTCAGGTTGACATATTCCAGATAAGAAATCTGGAGCTCTGTCAGCTTCATGCTGCATCGGGGACAGAACATCTTGTGACCGTTCAGCATATGAATACGTTTGCAGCGTTTACAAAAATGAACATACATCATGGTATATTTCCTCTTTTCATGGTGATTTACCTATATTCTGGCAGATTTTGCGATAAAGCTCAATTCGTTTTCATCGTTAAAATTCGATAAAATCTGCCATATTTTTCCGGTGGTTGAAAGGGAAGAGGGTTGATGGTATAATGATACAAGTTTACATAAGGAATCCGTGTGTGAAAAACTCTGGAATAACAGGAGGAGTACATGAAAGGTTTTTTAAAAAAGAAAAAAGATCAGTCAGAACAGGCAGATATGGAACTGGAGCTGATCAATCTGGATGAGACAGCCGGCTGGTCCAGACTGGAAGTGGCCCATGAGCTGAAGCGGCAGGAGGCTGCCGAAGGGGAAAGCCTGCAGGCAGACGTAGAAATGGCCGAGGAGCTTTGCCCGGATGAACTGCCGGAAAGAATGAAGACCATGATTCTGACAGAAGAAGCCGAGACCATGGAAGCCGCAGAATCTGCGGTGGAAGCAGAATACGTGGAAGACGAATATGCGGAAGACGAATACATGGAAGACGGATATATGGAAGATGAATATAACGAAGAAGAGGAACTGCCGGAGGCGGTAGAATATCTGACCATGGAAGAGGAAGAGGAGGAAGAAGAGGAAGAAGAACCCAGGCAGTTTGTCCGAAGACGCCGGAGGGGATGGTCTGCCCGCTTCAATACCATGGATAAGATTGTGGCGGGAACCGGCCTGGCCATTTTCGTTCTGGCAATCGTAACAGCGGTAGCTTTTTTAGGAAAAAGAGCCACCATGGAGCAGATCGAGGCTCTGGCTCCGGTAGGTGAGCAGCTTGAAACGGTAGGCATTTTAGGTGAGGATACCCTTTTAGCCGTAGGAGATGCCAGAAAAGCCATGGAGGAAGCTGCCAGCCTGGAGGAGGAGCTGCTGAAGGAGTACGAGGAAGAGGAATTGACGACAGAGGTAAAGGTGAGTATGAAGCTCACCTCTGTTCAAAAGGATCTGAAAATAAAATTTATAAACAGTAAGAGCGGAAAGCTGGTAGGTAATGTACCCTTTGAGGTGCAGATTACGCCGCCGGGAGGTAAGGCCTATACACAAAAGGATGAAGATATGGATGGGATCATCTACCTGACCAAGCTGGAGCCGGGACAATATAAGGTGGCCATGCTGGAGCTGACGGGTATGGAAGGGTACAGCTTCAGTACAGGAGAGGAAAGTATTAAGGTCAAGGAAAGCATTGATTACCAGAAGATAGATGTATCGGATGAAATCAAGGATGCCAGCCAGGTCAATGTGGCGCAGGAGGATACCGCAGCAAAGGTAGAAACAGAAGCCACACTGACGGATACGGTGGAATGGGTGGAGTCTACCAGAACAGAGACCAATACGGCCGCCACCTATGTGGAAATCCCCAAAAGCGATATTACAGAGCCCTCTGCCCAGGCCAGCTTAAAGCTCTTAAGGAGCTTTTATCTGACCAGTGAAGTGAAGCCTGCTGTGCCGGATACCGAGCAGGAGACGAAACCGGGTACAGGTGATTCAGGTACGGCTGCACCGGAAGGAGGAAGTTCCGGCTCGTCAGGCACAGGCGGGGAATCAGGCTCCGGCAGTGCGACTGCTCCGGGCACCGGAGATAACCAAACACCGGGAGGGGGCGGTACAACCACTCCGGGAGACCAGAATGGGGGAAACTCCGGCGGCACTAATCCACCAGAGACCAGTGAGCCGGAAACGGAGGCGCCAAAGCCCCAGGAAACGGTAATAACCTTAAGCCACACAAGCCTTTCTCTGGTGGAGGGACAAACGGCAACCCTGACGGCCACCGTTACACCGGAAAATGCTGCGGACAAAACCCTTAGCTGGAGCAGCTCGGCAGAGAGTATCGCCCAGGTGAACGGAGGAACGGTCACTGCGCTGAAAGCAGGAACTGCCGATATTACGGTTAAGGCAGGAGGAAAGGAAGCTACCTGTAAGGTAACCGTTACGGCCAAGCAGGAGGAAACCCAGATCTCTCTGGACAGAACCACAGCTACCTTAAAGACAGGAGACGTTCTGACGCTGAATGCAACGGTAACTCCTGCTGGAAAGAACCTTTCCTGGTCCTCCTCGGCACAGTCGGTTGCTACTGTGGAAAATGGAGTAGTGACGGCAAAGTCTGCCGGAGAAACGGTGATCACGGTTACTGCAGACGGAAAAAGCGCTACCTGTAAAGTGACCGTTACTGCGTCTTATGACCCCAGGCAGGACACTGCTACGGTACTGAAGACGAAAGACGGCAAAACGGTGTATTACTATGCAAATGGGCAGTACATCGAAGCCAAGGTTGCAGATTACTATAAATACAGCACCTTCTACCGCCAGGAAACCACCTCTGAGTATAAGTATACCGGATGGCAGAATCTGGATGGGAAGACCTATTATTTTGATAAAGACGGAAATAAGGTAACCGGAGAGCAGGTAATACAGGGAGCAAAGTATACTTTTAACAGTGACGGTGCCCTACATACCGGTTCCGGCGTTTTGGGAATCGATGTCTCTACCTGGAATGGCAATATCGATTGGGCAAAGGTGAAAAATTCAGGAGTATCCTATGTCATTATCCGTACCGGCTTCAGAGGGTCAACTCAGGGAGCGCTGGTAGAGGATGCCAAGTTCAGGCAGAATATCCAGGGAGCTACCAATGCCGGTCTTAAGGTGGGTGTATACTTCTTTACCCAGGCGGTAAATGAGGTGGAGGCAGTGGAAGAGGCTTCCATGGTGCTCAGTCAGATCAAGAATTATAAAATAACCTATCCGGTATTTATCGATGTGGAAGGCAGCGGAGGTCGGGCGGATGCCCTGGATGCAGGGACACGAACCAAGGTGATCAATGCCTTCTGCCAGACCATTCAGAATGGAGGCTACCGGGCGGGAATCTATGCCAACAAGACCTGGCTTGCCCAGAAAATGAACATCAGCGCCCTCAGCGGCTATAAAATCTGGCTGGCTCAGTACAATACGCAGGTGACCTACGGCGGAAAATATGATATGTGGCAGTATTCGGATAAGGGAAGCATTCCCGGAATCAGTACGAAGGTAGATATGAACCTGAGCTATATGAGCTATTAAGGTGAAATAAAGGAAGGCGGCCGTGGATGTACGGCCGCTTTTTTTGTCCGGGCTTCGGAGCCGATCCGGCAGGTATCAAAACTTTTAGTTGTATTCAAATAGAGAAAACTGTGGTACAATAAGAACAACTATGAACAGGCGGAGGAATAAGCCATGAGAACTTACTTAGTAACAGGCGGGGCAGGCTTCATCGGCTCCAACTACATTCACTATATGTTTCGCAAATATGATCAGGATATTCGAATCATCAACGTAGACCTGCTCACCTATGCAGGTAATCTGGAGAACCTTAAAGAGGTTGAGGATAGAGAGAATTACAGCTTCATCAAAGCGGATATCTGTGATAAGGAAGCAATTCGAAAGATTTTTGCCGAGAATGACATCGACCGGGTGGTTCACTTTGCGGCAGAAAGCCATGTGGACAGAAGCATCCGCAATCCTGAGGTGTTTGTACAGACCAATGTTTTAGGCACTCTGGTTCTGTTAAACTGCGCCAAGGAGGCCTGGGAGCTTCCCGATGGCAGCTTTAAGGAAGGAAAAAAATTCCTTCACGTTTCCACCGATGAGGTGTATGGCTCTTTAGAGGAGGAGGGAACCTATTTTTATGAAACCACTCCCTATGACCCTCACAGTCCCTATTCGGCCAGCAAGGCTTCATCGGATATGCTGGTAAAGGCTTATATGGATACCTATCGTTTTCCGGCCAACATTACCAATTGCTCCAATAATTACGGCCCCTATCAGTTCCCGGAGAAGCTCATTCCCCTGATCATCAACAATGCGCTTCAGGGAAAAAAGCTGCCGGTCTATGGTGACGGCAAGAATGTGAGAGACTGGCTGTATGTCGAGGATCATGCCAAGGCCATTGACCTGGTACAGGAGAAAGGAAGGCTGTTTGAGACTTACAACATCGGGGGGCATAATGAGAAGCAGAATATAGAAATCGTCTATATCATTCTGGATACCCTGCAGGAAATGCTACCGGAGAAGGATCCCAGGAAGGCTCTGGTGACGGAGGAGCTGATCACCTATGTGGAGGATCGTAAGGGGCATGACAGAAGGTATGCCATTGCACCGGACAAAATCAAGGCAGAGGTGGGCTGGGAGCCGGAAACCATGTTTAAAGAGGGAATCAGGCTGACCATTAAGTGGTTCTTTGAACATGAGGATTGGCTGAAGCGTGTCACCAGCGGAGACTACCAGAAATACTACGAGGAAATGTATAAGGAAGGCTGATTCCAAGACCCTGAGAAAGAGAGGACGACCATGAAAGGTATTATATTGGCCGGTGGATCGGGTACCAGACTGTATCCGTTGACGAAAGCCATATCCAAGCAGATCATGCCGGTATATGACAAGCCCATGATTTATTATCCCCTGTCCACGCTGATGCTGGCAGATATTCGTGAGATTTTGATTATTTCCACTCCCCGGGATTTGCCGGTGTTCAAAGAGCTTTTAGGAGACGGAAGTCAATTGGGGCTTAGCTTAAGCTATGCCGTTCAGGAGTATCCCAGGGGGCTGGCAGACGCCTTTATTATCGGCCGTGAGTTCATTGGCGATGATTCGGTGGCGCTGGTACTGGGAGACAATATTTTTTATGGCCAGAGCTTTTCCAGACTTCTGCGGGAGGTTGCGGCAAGAAAAGAGGGAGCAACCATTTTCGGATATTATGTAAGAGACCCCAGAGAATATGGGGTCGTGGAATTCGATGAGAAGGGAAGAGCCTTATCCATTGAGGAAAAACCAGAGAAACCCAAGAGTAATTATGCGGTTCCCGGTCTTTATTTTTACGACAACAATGTGGTAGAAATTGCCAGGCAGGTGAAGCCCTCCGCAAGAGGGGAAATCGAGATCACTGCAGTAAACAATGCCTATCTGGAAAAGGGAATGCTGCGGGTGGAAACCATGGGAAGAGGTTTTGCCTGGCTGGATACAGGCAGCCATGATTCTCTTTTGGATGCGGCAGATTTTGTGGCTGCTTTTCAGAAGAGGCAGGGTCTGTATATCTCCTGCATAGAGGAGATCGCTTATAAACGGGGCTTTATTACTAAGGAACAACTATTGACGCTGGCAGAGCCACTGCTGAAAACTGCTTATGGTCAATATTTAACAGAGGTTGCAAATGGACTCTAAATTTTTACGAAATACGGTATTGGTTTCCCTGCTGTTCATGATCACCATTTTTGGAGTGGTGCTGTATTCCAACGGCCTGGGGCCGGGGCAGAAGCAGGCTGTGCCGGCGGCGGCCACAGAGGAGGAAGCAGCGCAGGTGCTGCTGGAAGGCCAGATTGGAGATGATTTATATGGCTGGATGGAGGATGAAACCTTTTTTGAGGAGGAGACTGCACCCCAGACAGCACAGCAGGGAGAAAGTCTTTCTGTGATCGCCACCTCGGTGGAGAAGGACCTGCGTATTCAGATCGTAAACCAGGAGGGTCAGACGGTAGAAGGACAGTTTTTCAAGGTTCTGATCAACGGAACAGACGAGTACAAGGATTTGAATCGGGATGGGATAATCTATATCGGAGAGCTTGACGCAGGAGATTATCAGGTTTCTCTGGCAGAACAGGAAGGCTTTATTGTACCTGCCTCTGCCATTCCGGTGAAGGTGAAGTCCAGAGTGGAGTACGTTGCCATTGGGGATATTTCCCTGCTGATCAAGACGGAGCAGGAAGTGGATGCCAGGGCAGAGGATGGAGAGAGCAGCCAGACCTCGGCAGAGGAAGCGGGGAGCGCAGAGATTCTGACCAGAGAGGATGCAGTCTTTGGTATTGATGTTTCCCGTTGGAACGAAACCATCAACTGGACCAAGGCAAAGGAAGAGGGCGTAGGCTTTGCAATCATCCGGGTTGGCTATCGGGGAAGTGTTACCGGCAGTCTGGTGGAGGATTATTATTTTAAACAGAACATAGAGGGAGCCATCCAGGCAGGTATTCCTGTGGGAGTCTATTTCTTTACCCAGGCCACCAATCAGGTGGAGGCGGTAGAGGAGGCCAGTATGGTGCTGAAGCTCTGTGAGGACTATAAATTGACTTATCCTGTTTTCATTGATACCGAAGGGGCAGGAGGAGAGGGAAGAGCAGACAAGCTGGATGTTAAGACCAGAACGGCAGTTTGCGAGGCCTTCTGTGAAACCATTCGCAATGCCGGACATCAGGCAGGGATATATGCCAGCAAGAACTGGTTTAATAACCGGCTGGATACCTCAAGACTGCCGGACAACATCGTGATCTGGCTGGCAGAATACGGGGATGCACCGACCTACGAGAAGAAATACCATATGTGGCAGTATTCTTCATCGGGAAGGATACCGGGAATTGAAGGAAGAGTGGACATGAATCTGAGCTTTCTGGATATCGGTCAGACAAAGACGGAATAAGGAATAAGAAACAAGGAATGGAAAGAGAGTATGGGAAAAATAACAGTGGAAACCTGTTCGATTCAGGGGCTTAAGGTGATTACTCCCCAGGTTTTTGGGGATGCCAGAGGCTATTTTATGGAAACCTATAATTATAAGGATTATGAGGCGGCAGGAATTTCGGAGGTGTTCGTTCAGGACAATCAGTCGGCCTCGAAGCGAGGAGTTCTGAGGGGGCTCCATTTCCAGAAGCAGTTTCCTCAGGACAAGCTGGTGCGTGTTGTACGGGGAGAGGTTTTTGATGTGGCAGTGGACCTGCGTAAGGATTCCCCTACCTTTGGCCAATGGTTTGGCGTAATTTTAAGTGAGGAAAACAAGAAGCAGTTCTTTATTCCCAAGCATTTTGCCCACGGCTTTGTGGTACTCTCGGAGTATGCGGAATTTGCCTATAAATGTACGGATTTTTACCATCCCGATGATGAAGGCGGGCTGCTTTGGAACGACCCGAAGATCGGCATTGAATGGCCTATTCCCGAAGGAATGGAGCTGATTCTTTCCGAGAAGGATACCAGATGGCCCGGCATTGAGGCCTTTGAAAGGCGATAGGAGTAAAGAAGTGACGGGAAAACGAATCAGTAAACGAACAGGAATTATTCTTTTTACAGTTGCTATGTTGACCATGGCAACTGTTATTGTGTTTTATCAGAACCCTTTGGCCAACCCCCAGGATGAACGGATCAAAAAGCTGATTGCCTGTGGGATTATTCTGATCGCCATAATGGGCTTTGCTCTTTTATATGATAAAATTACTGTTTTGCCGGCAGAGCTGTTTCAAAGCCGGCACTTAATCTGGAAGCTGGCCAACAATGATTTTAAAAAGCGGTATGCGGGCTCCTATCTGGGAGCAGTATGGGCTCTGGTGCAGCCGGTGGTTACGGTTGTGATGTATTATCTGGTGTTTGATGTGATCATGGACTCCAGCCGACAGATGGCAAATGGCTCTGTGCCCTATGTATTATTTCTTACCGCAGGCCTGGTACCCTGGTTCTATTTTACGGAGAGCCTGCAAAATGGAACCAACGCTTTGCTGGAATATAACTACCTGGTGAAGAAGGTGGTATTTAAAATCAGCATTCTGCCCATTATTAAAATAATTGCAGCCACTTTTATTCATGTATTTTTTGTCTGTATACTGCTGATCATTGCAGCCGTTTATGGTTATTACCCCGGTATCTATACGATACAGTTGGTTTATTACAGCTTCTGCCTGTTTATTCTGGTACTGGGAATCTGCTACAGTACCTGTGCCATTATGGTATTTTTCAGAGATATCGGGCAGATCATCAATATTCTGCTGCAGGTGGGGATGTGGGCTACCCCCATTATGTGGGATGTGAATCAGTTCAGTCCCAAGGTTCAGATGCTGGTCAAGATCAATCCGCTGGTTTATATTGTCAATGGATACCGGAGTACAATTTTTGACCAGACATGGTTTTTCAATGATTTTTATTCCACCATGTATTTCTGGATCATAACCGTAGTGCTGTTTGGAGTGGGCGCCGTGGTATTTAAGCGGTTAAAGGTGCATTTCTCAGACGTACTGTAGGATAAAAGACAGAATTCAGCAAGCTGCAAAGCAGCGGAGCAGGCGTAAGCTCAGGTGAGCAGCCAAATTGCTTTTGACCCTAACATCATCATATAAAAGGAACAAGACTGCTGAGGCAGACGGGTAAGAGGAAGCTATGGAAGAAAAGGATATGGCAATCGAGGCCAGACAGATTACCAAGATTTATAAATTATACAATAAACTCTCAGACAGGATGCGGGAGGCTCTGGGCTTAAGCCGAAAGAAGCTGTATAAGGAGCATTATGCCCTGCGGGGTGTGGACCTGGCCATCCGTCAGGGAGAGGCGGTAGGCATTATCGGGACTAATGGCTCGGGAAAATCCACCATATTGAAAATCATTACCGGAGTATTGAATCCTACGGGAGGAGAGGTTACGGTGAGAGGGCGGATATCGGCGCTTTTAGAGCTGGGAGCAGGCTTTAATATGGAGTATAACGGCATAGAAAATATCTACCTGAATGGTACCATGATGGGCTTTTCCGAAAAGGAGATCGATGAAAAGCTGCAGGCTATTCTGGAGTTTGCGGATATTGGGGACTATGTCTACCAACCCTGCAAAACCTATTCCAGCGGGATGTTCGTGAGACTTGCCTTTGCAGTAGCCATTAATATTGAGCCGGAGATCCTGATCGTAGACGAGGCATTGTCTGTAGGAGACGTATTTTTCCAGGCAAAATGCTATCATAAATTCGAGGAATTTAAGCAGATGGGGAAAACCATTCTTTTTGTCAGCCATGACCTGAGCAGCATTGCCAAATACTGCGACCGGGTGATTCTGCTCAATAAGGGCATTAAGCTGGGAGAGGGAAGTCCCAAGGAAATGATAGATGCCTACAAGCAGGTGCTGGTGGGGCAGTATCCTCTGCCTGAGGAGGAGATGCAGACCGATGAAAATATGCTTCCTGAGTCGGAGATCAATGAAAAGGCATTGGAATACGGAACCCGGGCAGGGGAAATTACGGAGTATTATCTGACGGATCAAAAGGGAACGAGAACCGGAGCCATTATCAAGGGAGAAAAGTTTACCCTGCATATGAAAGTACGGTTCAACAGTGATCTTCCGGCTCCCATTTTTGCCTTTACCATTAAGGATAAGCGGGGAACGGAAATCACCGGAACCAATACCATGGTGGAAAAGGCCTTTCTCTCCCCGGTGAAGGCAGGAGAAGAAAAGACGATTACCTTTACTCAGCATCTGGATTTACAGGGAGGAGAATACCTGCTTTCTCTGGGAGTGACGGGATATGAAGGAGACGTTTTCCAGGTATATCATCGCCTGTACGATGTGCTGAATCTGACGGTTGTGTCGGAGAAGAACACGGTAGGTTATTATGATTGTAATTCTCAGGTTGTAGTCAAATAGGAGGATCAAATGAAGGAGAGGGAACAGATCGGGAAGGTTGACTTGGACTATACCCACTATCCTGGAAAGGATTTTTACTGTGACGGAGAGGTGGAACAGGAGCTTTTGGAGATTGCCAAAACCTGTTCTGCCATGGAGTTTCCCCAAATAATTGAAGAGCGTAAGGAATGGCCTGTGTTGTATCACCTGTCACCCTTAAGAGAGAATATTGTGGACTGGCTGCCTATGGATAAGGGGATGAAGGTACTGGAGGTAGGAAGCGGCTGCGGCGCCATTACCGGAAAGCTCGCCGAGAAAGCCGGACAGGTTACCTGTATCGAGCTGTCCAGACAGAGAAGCCTGATCAATGCCCATCGCCATATGGACTGTGACAATGTGACCATTCATGTGGGAAATTTTCAGGATATTGAGCCTGAGCTGCCCTGTGACTATGATTATGTATGCCTGATCGGGGTTTTTGAATACGGACAAAGCTATATTGGGGGAAAAACGCCCTTCCACGATTTTTTCCGTATACTGAACAGGCACGTTAAGCCGGAGGGAAGGCTGGTTATTGCCATTGAAAATAAATTTGGTATGAAGTATTGGGCTGGCTGCAGAGAGGATCATCTTGGCACCTTTTTTTCCAATCTTGAGGATTACCCGGAGGGAGGAGGAGTCAGAACCTTTTCCAGGAGGGCACTGGAAAACCTGTTTAAGGACTGCGGTGAAGAGGAGTACAGCTTTTATTATCCCTACCCGGATTATAAATTTATGACCACTCTGTTTTCTGACAGGCGGCTGCCCCAGCCGGGAGAGCTGACCGACAATCTGCGTAATTTTGACCGGGACAGAATGCTTCTGTTCGATGAAAAAAACGTTTTTGACGCTGTTTTGCAGGAGGAGATGTTTCCCTTCTATTCCAATTCCTATCTGGCAGTGGTAGGAAAAAGGCCTCACATGGATTATTGCCGTTATTCCAATGATCGAAGTCCCCAGACAGCAATCAAGACGGAAATTTTAACCCTGGAGGGTAAAAGGGTGGTTTACAAGTCTGCTCTTACCCTTTACGGAGCAGACCATATCCGGCGGATACAGGATTCCTATGAAAAACTGAGCAAGCGCTATCAGGGAGGCCCGCTGGCCATCAACCACTGCGTATTGGAGGAGGGAGAGCTGCCCCGGGTTCGTCTGGAGTATGTGGAGGGAGTTACCCTTTGTGAGCTCTTTGACGAAAAGCTGAAGGAGGGGGATGAGGAAGGCTTCTTTGCTCTTTTTCAGGAGTATGTGGACAGAATCAGCTATGGAGAAGATGTACCCATAGCCAATTACGACATGATTTTTTCCAATATTCTGGTGCAGGGAGAGAAATGGACTCTGATTGATTATGAATGGACATTGGACAGACAGGTGGATACAAAGGAGATTGCCTTTCGCAGTCTTTACGTCTATCTTTTGGAAAATGAGAAGCGCAACAGACTGGATATGACCAGAGCGCTTGAGTATATCGGGATTCCCAATCAGGAAATGGAGGAGTACCGGGAAAGGGAAACGGCTTTTCAGGATCGGGTTACGGGAAAACGTATGTCCATGAGCCGGTTACGGGAGCAGATCGGACAGCGGGTGTTTGAGCCGCTGAGGTGGATAGAGCAAATCAGCAGGCAGGAAAACTGGTCCAGAATCCAGATTTATGAGGATCGGGGAGCAGGCTATAGAGAAGAAGACTCCTACTTTGTGCGGGAGGCCAGGCTGGAGGGACAGCAGGCTGAATTTACTCTTAAGGTGGCGGGAAATGTATCCCACCTCAGAATCGATCCTGCCATGGAGCCATGTCTTTGCCGTATCCTTCGGTTTACCTTTAACGGGGAACCGGTGAAGCTGCCGGATAAACGACTTTGTACCGTGAATGGTACATGGGTGGAGGGAAGCCTCGTTTTTTCCACCGCGGACCCCAATATCAATCTTCATTTGGAACGGTTTAAGACAGCGGCAGAGAATGAGCTGGAGCTTAGGCTGGAGATCGTGCCCGTGCCGGTGGAGCTTTGTGAAAGCCTGGAGAAAAGTCTGAAAAGGAGAATACGTTTGTGATGGAAAAGGTGAAGGGACTGATTCGGACTATTCTTAAGAATCGATGCCGGAAAGAATATCATAGGCTCTGGCAGCAGAAAACCACCTCTTATGACAGTTGGATCCAAAAACAGGAGGAGAATGAGGAGAGTGCGTTTTTGGGCCAACAGACCGGAGAGGAAGAAAAAATCGTTTTTTTCTCCTATGAGGAGCTGAAAAAGGGAGAAAATCTCTGGCAAGGCAGAACGGAGGAAATTATCTGCTTTGTGGAAAATCCCCGGTGGGTTCGTGAGCATACAGCGCATAAGCTGCTGCACTGCTTCCGGGAAAAGGAGCAGGTTCAGGTGGTCTATGGAGACGAGGACGAGTGGAGTAATGGAGGTCATAGTCGGATGAATCCCTGGTTTAAGCCGGACTATTCTCCGGACACACTGCTGTCCTGGTTCTATTTTGGCTCTCTGACAGCCTTTCGGCGGGAGAGTCTGCAAAACGTTTCACTGGAGGGATATACCACAGCGAGGCAGAGGTGGTATGCACTGAGCCTGCAGGTCTGTTTACCGCTGAAGCCCTGTCAGATCCTTCACCTTAAGGAAATGCTGGTTACCAGGCCTCAGATCACCTACTGGGGCTTTGAGGAAGAATATCAGTCCTTAAGGGAAAAGCTAAAGAGCCTTCTGCCCACAGTGCCGGTACAGGGGGTATCCATCATTATTCCCTCTAAGGATAATGCAAAAGTGCTTGCAAGGTGCATCAAGTCAGTGGTTGAGTTCCATGATGATCTGGATTATGAGATTATCGTAGTGGATAACGGAAGCGGTGAAAAGACCGTGGGCCGAATAGAGGAATTAAAGAAGGAATATGGGTTTCGTTATCTGTATCGGCCCATGGAGTTTAACTTTTCCAGAATGTGTAATCTGGGGGCAGGGGAGAGCAAAAAGGATGTCCTCCTGTTTTTGAATGATGATTGCCAGGCCATTGAGTCCGGCTGGCTGAAAAAAATGGTGGATAAAGCAGGCTGCCGTCATATAGGGGCAGTAGGTGCAAAGCTCTATTATCCTCATACCACCATGCTGCAGCACTGTGGAGTATACAGCATCTATCTGGGGCCGGTACACAAGCTGCAGTTTAAAAAGGATGAGCAGATTTATTCAGACAGAAGGAATCGGGATGCCCGTAATGTACTGGCGGTAACGGCAGCCTGCCTGATGGTAAGAAAAGAGGTATTTGAAAAGGCGGGAGGCTTTGATGAAGGGCTTAGGGTTGCCTTTAATGATGTGGATTTTTGCTGGCGTCTGTATGAGCTGGGCTATCAGAACCTTATCCACAACGAGGTGCATCTGTGGCACCACGAATCCTTAAGCCGGGGCAGCGATGACAGCCCCGAAAAGATGCAGAGGCTGAAATCGGAGCAGGAGGGACTTTATCGCAGGCATAAGGAGCTGTGGAACCGTGATCCCTATTATCATGAGAATTTTGCCAGTCACATCCTGGACTTTAATTTTACTGCCGCTTATGAATACGATCATAGTCCGGCGGCAATATTGACGCCAAAGCGGATGAAGGCACTGCCGAAGAAGCTGCGGGAAGATGACTGTGTGGCTCCCATGCTGGAATTTGCCAGAGAGGCTCAGGATTGGTTTTTCAATGAGGAGGAAAAGGCAGGGAGAGAAAATCAGCTCTATTTTCAGGGAAATGTGATGGTGCTGGGCTCAGATAATGCCTGCTTTGAAGCAGCGATTCTGTTCCTGGGAGAAAAGGAAGTTTATCAGGTGAAGCCAAAGAGACACTATCGCCCGGAACTGGCATTGAATGTGCCTGATCAGGTAAATGTGGACTTATGCGGCTTTGCCTGTCTGGTGGAAACCGGCGGTCTGCCAAAGGGAGTTTATGAAATTGCCTTTTTGATGAAGGATAAATGCTCCAGGCAGTATTTGATGAAAAAGATTCAGTTGAAATTTTATCTTCCGAAGACGGAAGCAGGGAAAGGAGGGGATGATCAATGAGTGAAGCATCGGCGGAGATCGATTTTCAGGAGGCCTACGAGAAGGAGCATCTGAAAAATGCCCGGCTGGCAGAACGGATCGCTTTACTGGAGGAACAAAATGATTTGCTGGAGTTTAAGCTGAACCGGATCAAAACCAATCCTCTGTGGGTATATACAGGTCCCTTAAGGCGGATCATGCACAGCTTCATTCGCCAGGTGAATCGGGTCAAAAACTGCGGCGGACTAAGGGGCATACCGGCAAAGCTGGACTATAAACGGAGGGAGAGCAGGGCCAAAAAGCAGTTTGGAACCCTCAGCTTTCCTTCCCCCGAAGAGCGTAAGCGTCAGACGGAGGCAGTATTTGAAAGAATGGTAAAAATCAGCATTCTGGTGCCTCTTTACAATACGCCGGAGGATTTTTTAAGGGAAATGCTTCAGTCGGTACTGGATCAGACCTACTCAAACTGGGAGCTTTGTCTGGCAGACGGCTCCGACGAAGAGCATAAGGCTGTGGGAACCATCTGCAAAGAGCTGGCGGCAAAAGACGGGCGTATTCATTATCGGAAGCTGGAAAAAAACCTGGGGATTTCCGGGAATACTAATGCCTGTGTGGAAATGGCTGAAGGAGAATACCTTGCCCTGTTCGATCATGATGATATCTTACATCCCAGCGTACTGTATGAGTATGTGAAGGTGATCAATGAGCAGCAGGCAGATTATATTTACTGTGACGAAACCACCTTTAAGGATGGGGACATCAATAAAATGCTGACTCTTCATTTTAAGCCGGATTATGCACCGGATAATCTGAGAGCCAATAATTATATCTGTCATTTCAGTTGCTTTGCCAGAAGTCTTCTGGAGCAGGAAGAGCTGTTTCGGACAAGGTTTGACGGCAGTCAGGATCACGATATGATTCTTAGGCTGACGGACCGGGCCCAGAATGTGGTTCATGTGCCCAGGCTTTTGTATTACTGGCGAAGCCATGCAGGCAGTGTGGCCAGCAATATTGAGGCCAAGTCCTATGCCATAGAGTCGGCAAGGGGGGCGGTGGCAGAGCATCTGCGAAACCACGGCTTCCGCCATTTTCGGATAACCAGTACCAGAGCCTTTGAAACTATATTCAAAATCAGCTATGAGATTATCGGAAATCCCAAGATCAGCATCGTTATTGCCAACAAGGATCATGTGGAGGACTTAAAGAGATGTGTTACCTCTATCCGGGAGAAATCCACCTACGATAATTACGAGATCATTGTGGTGGAGAACAACAGCACCACAGAGGAAATTTTTGCCTATTACAAGGAAATCCAGAGCCAGGATGAGCGAATCAGGGTAATTACCTATAAGGGTCCCTTTAACTACTCAAGGGTCAATAATCTGGGGGTGAAGGAGGCCGTGGGAGAATATATCCTGCTGCTCAATAACGATACCCAGGTGATCACCGTAAACTGGCTGGAGGAGCTGTTAATGTATGCCCAGCGGGAAGATGTGGGAGCAGTGGGGGCAAAGCTGTATTACGCCAATAAGACCATTCAGCACGCAGGAGTAGTAATCGGGCTGGGGGCTCATCGAACGGCTGGACACACGCATTATGGCCAGTCCAGAGAGAATCTGGGGTATATGGGGAGACTCTGCTATGCCCAGAACGTCACCGCTGTGACAGGAGCCTGTCTGCTGGTGAAAAAATCACTTTATGAGGAAGCAGGAGGATTGGATGAAGGCTTTGCTGTCTCCCTCAATGATGTGGACTTTTGCCTGAAGCTGAGAAAACTGGGTTATCTCAACGTATTCACCCCTTTTGCGGAAGCCTATCACTATGAGTCCATATCCAGAGGTCTGGATAATCAGGGAGAAAAGGCAGCAAGATATGAGGAGGAATCCAGACGGTTCAGAGAAAAGTGGAAAAAGGAGCTGGAGGCAGGGGATCCCTATTACAATCCCAATTTTTCGCTGGACAGAAGCGACTTTTCCTTAAGGCTGACCGAGGGTTGATTTTGGTAAGAAAGAGTTTTAAAATGGGGAAGATTATGGTAAAATACCTTAAAGAAGCTGCCCGGTGCAGCAGGAGAAAGGGAGGAAAAACTATGGGATATATGGATACTTATCGGTTTTGGCTGACGGACAGCTACTTTGATGAAGCGACCAAAGCGGAACTGAAAAAGATTGAACAGGATGAAAAGGAAATCGAGGATCGTTTTTATAAAGAGCTGGAATTCGGTACAGGAGGCTTAAGGGGAGTGATTGGTGCAGGTACCAATCGGATGAACCTGTACACGGTGAGGAAGGCTACTCAGGGACTTGCCAATTATATTATTATGCAGGGGGGAAGCGCCAAGGGCGTAGCCATTGCCTACGATTCCCGCCATTTTTCACCGGAATTTGCCGATGAGGCTGCATTGTGTCTGGCAGCCAATGGAATCAAGGCCTATGTATTTGATGCCCTGAGGCCGACTCCGGAGCTGTCCTTTGCTCTGCGCACTCTGGGCTGTATTTCCGGCATCGTCATTACCGCCAGCCACAATCCTCCCGAGTACAATGGCTATAAGGTATACTGGGAAGACGGTGCACAGGTAACGGCCCCAAGAGATAAAGAGATCATCCATCAGGTACAGAGCATTACCGATTATCATACGGTAAAGACCATGGACAGGGAAGAAGCCGTTAAGGCAGGTCTGTATCAGGTGATCGGCAAAGAAATCGATGATGCCTACATGGCAGAGCTGAAAAAACAGATCATCCATCCGGAAATCATTCAGGAGGTGGCAGACGACATCAGGATCGTTTATTCTCCCTTCAACGGAACCGGGAATATTCCCGCCAGAAGAATCTTGAGTGAGCTGGGCTATAAGAACGTTTATGTGGTAAAAGAGCAGGAGCTTCCGGACCCCAATTTTACGACTTTGGATTATCCGAATCCGGAGGACCCCAAGGCCTTTACACTGGCTCTGAAGCTGGCCAGGGAAAAGAATGCGGATATCGTATTGGCAACAGACCCGGATGCGGATCGTCTGGGAATCTATGCTCTGGATACCAAATCAGGAGAGTATGTCTCTTTTACAGGAAATATGTCCGGTATGCTGATTGCCGAGTATCTGTTCAGGGAAAAGAAGGCAACAGGAACCATGCCTCCCAATCCTGCCCTGATCAAGACGATCGTAACCACCAATATGGCAGATGCCATTGCCCAGGATTACGATGCCGGACTGATTGAGGTATTGACCGGCTTCAAGTACATCGGTGAACAGATCAAGCTGTTCGAGGAGACCGGCTGCAACAGCTATGTGTTCGGCCTGGAGGAAAGCTATGGCTGTCTGGCAGGTACCCATGCCAGAGATAAGGATGCCATTGTGGCGGTGATGTGCCTTTGTGAGGTAGCAGCCTGGTGCAAAAAGCAGGGAATTACCCTGTGGGATCAGATGCTGAGGCTTTACGAAAAATACGGCTATTTTAAAGAGGACTTGTATACCATCACGCTGAAAGGTATTGACGGCTCCAGGCAGATTCAGGAGATGATGGACAAATTAAGGAGTAACCCGCCCAAGGAGTTTGGAGAGCTGAAGGTAGTTTCCGTGAGAGACTATGAAACCGGTGAGGTTACTGATATGGCAACCGGGGAGAAGACTTCCACAGGCCTTCCCAAGTCTAACGTATTATACTTTGATCTGACGGAGGATTCCTGGTGCTGTGCAAGACCGTCGGGAACGGAGCCTAAGATCAAGTTTTACATGGGGGTAAAGGGCAACAGTCTGGAGGATGCAGCCAGAAAGAATGCGGCCTTGACGGAAAGTCTGAAAGCATACTTATAAGAAAGAGAAGCAAGGAAAAGGGCTGTTGCGTTCACTGCGACAGCCTTCTTTCAGAAATGGAAGGTAAGGATGAGCGGTGTATTCAACAGAAGCAATCTGAAGAAAACCATTTACTACCTGAAAAGAAACGGAATAAGAGCTGCTCTGGCTGCCATAAGAGAGAGAACCCAGGCAGCCTATATGGCAGATTATCGCTATCAGGAGCCGGAGGAGGAAGAGCTGAACAGGCAAAGGAGCAGACTGTGGGAGAATCCCGTAGTGTTCAGCATTTTGGTACCCGCCTTTGAAACCCCAAGGGTTTTTCTGGAACAGCTTGCAGCTTCCCTGCAGGCCCAGACCTACCCCCACTGGGAACTGCTTATCGGGGACGCCAGTGAATCCGACGGAGTGAGACAGACGGTGGCTTTATGGAAGGATGAAAGAATCCGCTACTTTCCCTTAACGCAGAACGGAGGGATCAGTGAGAACAGCAACCAGTTGCTTCCCAAGGCAGAGGGAGATTATGTGGGGCTTCTGGATCATGACGATTTCCTTACCTCTGATGCCCTGTTTCACATGGCTATGGCGATAGAAAGAGGAAGACAGGAGAAAAGGGAATATGGGTTTCTCTATTCCGATGAAGATAAATGTGATGAGGCAGGAAAGGCTTTCTATGAGCCTCATCTAAAAACGGACTTTAATCTGGACCTGTTTTTGACGAATAATTATGTGTGCCATTTTTTGGTGATGAAGCGGGAGCTGATACAGGAGTTAGGCTTTCGTAAAGCCTATGACGGCGCCCAGGACTATGATCTGGGTCTGAGGGCGGTGGCCCGGTTGATGAAGGAAGGAAAGAAAGCGGAGGAGGCTGTCTGTCATGTTTCGGGAGTGCTTTACCATTGGCGCTGCCATGCTTCCTCTACGGCAGCTAATCCCGAAAGCAAGGCCTATGCCTATGAGGCAGGGAAACGAGCTTTGGAGGATTTCCTCCGGCAGCAGGGTTGGCAGGCTAAGGTAAGCCATATGCGTCATGTTGGATTTTACCGGGTAGACTATGAAGGCGGGATATTCGCTCAGAGGCCGGATGTGGCGGCAATGGGAGGGAAAGTGATAAGCAGGGGAAGGATTATGGCTACTGCTTTTGACCCAAATAATGAGCCCCTCTATGAAGGACTGCCTGCCTCCTACAGCGGCTATATGCAGCGGGCAGTGCTGACTCAGGATGTGAGCTGCCTGGATATGGATTATTGGAAAATAAATCCAAAATATGAAAAATTAATTGAAACTTTTTCGGAAGAAATTGCATCTAAAGAAGGTGAGGACAGGCTCGTGCTGCAAAAAAAGCTGTGTGAAAAGCTGATCAGTCTGGGTTATCGCCTGTATTGGGATCCCGAGTGGATACGCAGGAAAGAGGAGAGATAACCATGAAAACCACTGTGATTATTCCCAATTATAATGGGATGAGCTATCTGGAGGACTGCATGAAGGCATTGAAAGCGGATACCTCTGCAAAGTTTCGGATATGTATCGTGGACAATGGCTCCACAGATGGCTCACTGGAATGGATCAGACAAAACTGCCCGGAGGCAGAGCTGATTGCCATGGGAGAGAACACCGGCTTTTGCAAAGCGGTAAATGTGGGGATAGAGGCTGCCCAAACACCCTATGTGCTTTTATTGAATAATGATACACAGGTAGTTACAGGTTTTGTAAAAGCCCTGGAAGAGGCTCTGGAAGAATGGGACAGGGCTTTTTCGGTTTCTGCAAAAATGCTGGACATGAAGCAGCCTCATTTACTGGATGGGGCAGGGGACCTATATTGTGCACTGGGCTGGGCCTTTGCAAGAGGAAAGGGAAAGGAGGCAGCCCGATATTTTACCCGGGAGGGAGAAATTTTTTCTGCCTGTGCAGGAGCGGCAATTTACCGAAGAGATCTGATTGAAGGGCTGGGATATTTTGACGAGAATCATTTTGCCTATCTGGAAGACTGTGATCTGGGCTATCGGGCACAGCTTCATGGCTATCGAAACTATTATTCCCCCCAAGCGGTGGTCTGCCATGCGGGAAGCGGAGCTACAGGCTCCAGGCATAATGAATTCAAGGTAAGGCTTTCCTCCCGAAACAGTGTGTATCTGATTTATAAGAATATGCCTCTCTGGCAGATCGTATTGAATGGCCCGCTGCTTCTTTCGGGCTTTTTAGTCAAGTATTTCTTTTTTTTGAAAAAAGGGCTTGGCAAAATTTATTGGAGAGGCTGTCTTTCAGGCATTCGCTTATGCAGAAGGGAAGGAAAAAGCAAAAAGCAGGATTTTTCAAAGATCTCTAAAAGGGAGCTGTTCAGAATTCAGATCATGCTGTGGGGGAATATCTGGCGAAGATTTATTTCTTAGGAAGATGCAAAGAATGAGGCCTAAATAAATTTCAGTTGTACTTTCTTTCAGAATATTGTAGAATATTTCCTATGTATAGAATTGGGTGACTGATATGATTAAAGACAACCAGAAATATTTCAATCGATTGCATGTGCTGTTAGATGCCCTGGCGGTAGCCGGTTCCTATCTGCTGGCCTGGTATCTGAAGATGGCCGGTCCCTTTGCTGAAGAAGGTGTGGGAACTCTTCCCATGAACATCTATTTCAGTGCGCTGTATTTTCTGGTACCCGGATACATTATTCTTTATTATTGGTACAAGCTGTATACACCGAAGCGTTCTCAGACCCTGGAGCGGGAGATCATTGATATTTTTAAGGCAAACCTTACAGGGGTAGCAGGCTTCATGATTTGCCTGACAGCCTTTAAGATAACCGATTTCTCCAGGGGACTGATCGGAATCTTTTTCGTACTGAATATGACCTTTACCCTTACCTTTCGAATCGTACTGCGCAAGGTTTTGCGTTATTTTCGAAAGAAGGGCTACAACCTGAAATATATTCTGCTGGTGGGGTATTCCCGGGCGGCAGAAGAATATATTAATCGAATCAACGCCAATCCCCAATGGGGCTATGTGGTTCGGGGCATTCTGGACAATCATGTTCCGACGGGAACCATGTACCGGGGGGTAAAGGTGCTGGGCAGCATAGAGAATCTTGAGGTGATTCTTCCCCTCAGTCAGTTGGACGAAATTGCGGTCACACTATCCCTGGCGGACTACGATATTCTGGAAGAGATCGTAAGTCTTTGTGAGAAGTCCGGTGTGCATACCAAATTTATTCCCGATTATAACAGCCTGATTCCCAATAAGCCCTACACCGAGGATTTAATAGGACTGCCGGTAATCAATATCCGCTATGTCCCGCTGACGAATACGTTGAATGCTGCGGTAAAAAGGCTGATGGACATTGTGGGCTCTGCACTGGGATTGGTGATTTTGTCGCCTCTCTTGTTCATCCTGGCTATTCTGGTGAGAATAAGCAGTAAGGGGCCTGTCATCTTCAAGCAGGAGAGAGTAGGCCTTCATAATAAGCCCTTTCAAATGTACAAATTCCGTTCCATGGAGGTGCAGACAGAGGACAGAGAAAAAGAGGGCTGGACAGTGAAGAATGACCCCAGGGTGACCAGAATCGGTAAAGTGATGAGAAAAACCAGCATGGACGAGCTGCCGCAGCTATGGAATATACTGAAGGGGGATATGAGCATTGTAGGCCCAAGACCGGAAAGACCGCAGTTTGTGGAACGGTTCCGGGAAGAAATTCCCCGTTATATGATTAAGCACCAGGTCAGACCGGGACTTACGGGTTGGGCACAGGTGAATGGTTATCGAGGCGATACCTCCATTCGTCGCAGGATCGAATGCGATTTGTACTATATTGAAAACTGGAGTATGGCTTTTGATATAAAAATTATCTTCATGACCCTGTTTAAGGGGCTGGTAAACGAAAATGCCTACTAGGTGAATCATAAATACCTGATCCATTGACACAGAAGGATTGCTTTGAATAAAGCGGAGGAATGAGGCGCAGCGGAGACTGTGCCGACTGACGGCAATGCAGCAATCGTACGATCAGAGAAGGTATCAGTTGATTTATATTTACTGTTTAGGAAGAAGGCGTGGAAGGAAGAGGAAAAATGGCAACAAAAAATGTAGGAACACAAGCGAAAAAGAGGAAAAAATCCAGTAAGAAAAAGAGAAGCAGAATCCTGTTGTTTATTCTGGAGATCATACTTCTGGTCATTTTGATCGTAGTTTTATATGCGGTATTAAAGGCCGGAAAGGTGAACAAGATTTCGATCAACCCGGAAAACATCGAGGTGAATGAAGCGGTAAAGAATAACGAGACCTTAAAGGGGTATCGGAACATTGCCCTGTTCGGTGTGGATGCGAGAGATAAGTCTCTGGGCAAAGGAAACCGTTCGGATACCATCATCATTGCTTCCGTGAATCTGGATACAGGTGATGTGAAGCTGGTCAGTGTATATCGAGACACTTATCTGAATCTGGGGAATGATACTTATAACAAGTGTAATGCAGCCTATGCGAAGGGAGGACCGGAGCAGGCAATCAATATGCTGAATATGAATCTGGACTTAAATATTGAGGATTACATCACCGTAGGCTTTACAGGGCTGGAAAAGATCATAGATGCCCTGGGAGGAGTAGAGGTCAATATACTGGAGTCTGAGATCAGTCACCTGAATAACTACCAGATCAGTATGGTGGGTAGGAGCAGTGACGGGAAAAATTTTGTGGCTGATGAAGGAAAGGACTATATTCCGGTTACCAGAACCGGAGTACAGACATTGAACGGACTTCAGGCAACTGCATACTGTCGTGTCCGTCAGGTGGGAAATGACTTTATGCGTGCAGAGCGTCAGAGAGAGGTGCTGACAGCAATTATGGAAAAGGCTAAACAGGCCAGTCCGGCAACCTTGAACAAGATTCTGGATGAGGTGCTGCCTTATGTTTCCACCTCCCTGGATGTAGACGAAATGCTGACGGTGCTTGGAGAGGTTTCCAAGTATAACATCACCGGTAAAGACGGATTTCCTTTTGAGGAGTACCGGACAACGGATACTCTGGGAGGCAAGGGAAGCTGTGTAATCCCTGTGGATTTAAAGGCAAATGTGATCAAGCTGCATGAATTCCTGTTCGATACAGAGGAATATCAGCTTTCCAATGAAGTACAAAGCTATAGTCAGAAAATCAGCGCCGATACAGGAAGATAGGCGTATGAACCGCTGCAAATCTCTGTTTACGGTTTTGACAGTTAACCGGAAACAGAGATGCTGCAACGGTTTTTTCTGTAGATAAAGTCAAAACAGGATAAGGATAGAGGATATGCCCGGAATTGATGTGATTATTCCCACCTATAAACCGAATAAGGAATTCATCAGATTGATCGAAGGGCTTCAGACACAGACTGTAGTTCCGAATAAAATTATTTTGATGAATACAGAGAAGGAACTGATCACTCCTTTTCTGGAGGAAAGCGGAATATTGAGGAAGTACCATAATATTGAGATACACCATATTCTTCGTGAGGAATTTGATCATGGAAGAACCAGACATGAGGGAGTACAGTATTCATATTTGCCCTATTTTCTGTGTATGACCCAGGATGCCCTGCCACAAAACGAGCAGTTGATTGAGAAGCTGCTTAAGGCCATGGATCAGGAGAAGGTGGCAGTGGCTTACGCAAGGCAGCTTCCCAGGCCGGAGAGCAATATTTTGGAGGAGTATACCAGATACTTTAACTATCCTGAAAAAAGCCGGGTAAAATCGGCAAAAGACCTGAGTGAGCTGGGAATCAAAACCTACTTCTGCTCCAACGTCTGTGCAATTTATGACAGACAGATTTATGACAGGTTAGGAGGATTTATTCGACATACCATTTTTAATGAGGATATGATTTATGCTGCGACAGCCATAAAGGCGGGCTTAAGAGTGGCATACCAGGCCGATGCCCGGGTCATCCATTCCCATCACTATACGGGAAGGCAGCAGTTCTCCCGAAACTTTGATTTAGGAGTATCCCAGGCAGACCACCCGGAGGTCTTTCAGGGAATACCCTCGGAAAAGGAAGGCAAAAGGCTGGTGGCGCAAATGCTGAGGGTTCTATGGGAGAAAAGGAAACTCCTGTGGATCGTGCCCTTTGTTTATCAAACCGGATGTAAGCTGATCGGCTATCGCTTGGGAAAGGCCTACAAAAAATTACCGAAGGCGGTCATTAAGGCCAGCAGCATGAATGGCAATTACTGGAAGTTTTAATAGTTTTTACAGACTTTAAACACAAAATTAACACATTTGGCAGTTATACTATGAGCATCCTAAGAAAAGAAACTATGCAAAGGAAGTGTTGATATGTATAATAATGAAGAGAATAACAATTATCAAAATTCTTACTCCTACAGTGAGTATCAAAAGCCACAGAAGAAGGGAAGCTCAGGAACCGGTAAGAAAATCATATTGAGCATCATTATGGGGGCTTTTTTCGGTCTCAGCGCCAGTCTCTGCTTTTATCTGGGAAATCAGCTTACCGGCAGTCAGATGACTGCTGCGGGGATCCAGTCAGGAGCAGCGCTGCAAAACCAGACAACGGAAAGGACAGAGGAGCAGAGCGGAGCAGAAAAAATGGTGGTAAGTGAATCGGGAATTGAGAACACACAGACCGTAACTGCCATTGTCACCGATGTCACCCAGGTAGTGGATGAGGTTATGCCCAGCGTGGTTTCCATTACCAATACGGCTCTGGTAACCGGTCAGTTCTGGGGACGGGAGTACCAGACAGAGCAGCCCTCCAGCGGCTCGGGCATTATTGTAGGGGAAAATGAAAATGAGCTGCTGATTGTGACCAATTATCATGTGATCGAGGATTCCCTTGATTTAAAGGTTCAGTTTATTGATGAATCGGTTGCCACAGCCAAGGTCAAGGGGTCTGCTTCAAGTATGGATCTGGCTGTTCTGGCAGTCAATATTTCTGATTTGGAGGCTTCCACGCTGGAGTCGATCTCTATTGCAACTCTTGGAGACTCCAACAGCCTTAAGGTGGGAGAGCCGGCAATTGCCATCGGAAATGCATTGGGCTATGGCCAGTCGGTAACTACAGGGGTAATCAGTGCACTGGACAGACAGATTGAAATGGCAGAGGATGGAACCACATCAGGAACACTGATCCAGACCGATGCAGCAATTAATCCCGGTAATTCCGGGGGAGCTCTCTTAAATATGAAGGGGGAAGTAATTGGAATCAATTCCAACAAAATCGGAGGTTCAGCCATTGAGGGTATGGGCTATGCCATTCCGATTTCCAATGCAAAACCGATCATTGAGGATTTGATGAGCCGGGAAACTAAGGATAAGGTAGAACAGGAAAAAAAGGGCTACCTGGGAATTAGTGGTCTGGACGTCACCAGCGATGTATCAGCCATGTATGGTATGCCGGAGGGTGTATTTGTCACTCAGGTTTATGAGGGCGGAGCAAAGTCTGCCGGTATGCTTAAAGGAGATATCATCGTTGGATTTGAAGGAAGTAAGATAAGAACCATGGAGGATTTACAGGGTTATTTGGAATATTATGAGATGGGGGAAACAGTAGAGGTTACCGTACAACGGGGCAATGCAGGCGGATATGAAGAAATTACCCTGCAGATCATGCTGGGGGCCCAGAGTACGATTCAACAGAATCCATAAGCTGTATGTTCACAAATGGCCGGGTAGTTCCTCTGACAGAGTGCTGATAAAGCAGAATGAGAGGATATATGGCAGAAGAATTTGAAACAAACACATCAGAAGATGGCTACGAGGATGTCTGTGTCATCTGCAGAAGACCGGAAAGTAAGGCAGGGAAGATGTTTAAGCTCCCTAATCATATTACGGTGTGCAGCGACTGTATGCATAAGACCATGGAAACGGTCAGTCAGTTTGATTATCAGGGGATACTGAACGATCCTGCTCTGATGAGCAGCCTGTATCAGTTTTCCCATCCCTCCATGGGACAGGGTTCCAATGAGGAAAAAAAGAATATCAGACAGGAAACGGCAGATGTCGAAGAGCCGGGGGCTGAACAGGAGGAAGAGAAGCCGGATCAAAAAGAGGATAAGCTGTCCGATTTAAGGAGGAGAGGCTTTCCCAACATCAGCTTTATTAATCTTTCCGATTTACAGATGGATGGCGGCTTAGGGAACCGCCAGCGCCCAAAAAAGAGGAAGAAAAGTGCCAAGCCGATATTGGACATCAAGAATATTCCGGCTCCCCATAAAATTAAAGCACAGTTGGATGAATATATCATTGGTCAGGAAAAGGCCAAAAAGGTTATTTCTGTAGCCGTTTATAACCATTATAAGCGGGTGGCTACAGGAACTATGGATGAGATTGAGATCGAAAAATCCAATATGCTGATGATCGGGCCTACGGGAAGCGGTAAAACCTACCTGGTCAAGACTCTGGCAAGGCTTTTAGATGTACCTCTTGCCATTGCTGATGCTACTTCCCTTACGGAGGCCGGCTATATTGGAGATGACATTGAGAGTGTGGTAAGCAAGCTGTTAGCGGCTGCGGATAACGATGTGGATCGGGCGGAGCAGGGCATCATTTTCATTGATGAAATCGATAAGATTGCCAAGAAAAAGAATCACAATTCCCGTGACGTCAGCGGAGAATCGGTTCAGCAGGGAATGCTGAAGCTGCTGGAGGGAGCAGATATAGAAGTGCCTGTGGGAGCCAGCAGTAAAAATGCAATGGTTCCCTTAACTACTGTGAATACCCGAAATATCCTGTTTATCTGCGGCGGAGCCTTTCCCGATTTGGGAGAGATCATCAAGCAGAGATTGAATAAGCAGTCTTCTATAGGCTTTGGAGCCGAACTGAAGGATAAGTACGATAAGGATAAGAATATCCTGGACAAGGTTACCGTAGAGGATTTGCGCAAATTTGGTATGATTCCTGAATTTTTAGGACGTTTGCCGGTGATCTATACCCTTCAGGGACTTTCCAAAGAGATGCTGGTACAGATATTAAAGGAGCCTAAGAATGCGATCTTAAAGCAATATCAGAAGCTGCTTGAGTTGGATGAGGTAAAGCTGGAATTTGATGAAGGAGCTCTGGAAGCTATTGCCGAGAAGGCATTGGAAAAGGATACAGGTGCCAGAGCCTTACGGGCGATCATTGAGGACTTCATGCTGGATATTATGTACGAAATACCCAAGGATGATAATATCGGCCGTGTTACGATTACCAGAGCCTATATTGAAGGAACCGGAGGGCCGATCATCGATATTCGAAGCAATGGCTGTGGTTTAGAGGAAAGGGATAGCCTGGAGGAAATCGAACAGGCAAAATAGGATCGAGATAAAAACAGATGAGGGGAAAGGAGTCCATAGTTAAGGATTCCTTTCCCTGTTTTATGAAAATTGCTGAACCAGGAAAGAACTGGAAGAGCTGGAAAAATTTTTGATAAAAATTGTTAAAAAATAGTCACATAGATTGTATACAAGATACACTTTCATATGCTATAATAATCTGGCATATCAAATGGGAGGAGGGCAGAACCGGTGAGCAGACAGAGAATGCGATTGAAGTTTGTTAAGGGAGATTTGATTGCCATTGGCTTTGTCGTAGTTCTGACCATCCTAACAGCGGTTGTATTTCAACTCAACATGGGTTCCGCAGGAGGAACTGCCGTATTCGTTTACCAGGAGGGAAAGCTGGTTAAGGAGCTGCCTCTGAATCAGGATACCACCTTTACTCTGGAGGGTGACTATCATAATGAGATTCAGATCCGTCATGGAGAAGTGGGAATTGTAAAATCTGACTGTCCGGGTGCTGATTGTGTACACAGCGGCTGGATTCATGACCCGGGAAGAAGCATTGTGTGTCTGCCTAATCGGGTAGAGCTCCGAATTGGAGGAGAAGCAGAGGTAGACTTTGTGGTGAAGTAGGTAGAATAAGGGAAATCATGAGAGGAACAAAACAACTGATCTATTGTGCAATCTTAATATCATTGGCCCTGGTGCTGTCTTATATTGAACGATTTATTCCCCTGCAGATGGTGGTGGGATTACCGGGAGTAAAGCTGGGTCTTGCTAATATTGTAACGCTGATGGCGCTTTATTTTTTAGGCGTGAAAAGTGCGTTTACGATCTTGGTGCTCCGCTGCTTTCTGGGATCATTTTTCGGAGGAGGACTTTCCAGTCTTGCCTTCTCATTGATGGGAGGAGTCTGTGCTTTGCTGGTAATGACATTGATGCGCAAGGTAAAGCTGTTTTCCGTCTATGGAGTGAGCGTATTGGGAGCGGCTGCCCATAATATTGGACAGATTGCGGTGGCAATGGTATTCATGAAATCTGTGTATGTGGCCGGATACCTGCCCTACTTACTGGTGGTATCCATTTTTACCGGACTGGCGACTGGAAGTGTTTGTGCAGGCGTCTTTCGGATATTGGCAGTAAGCGGTCAAATACCGGAGGAAGAAGCAGTACCTGCTTCTGGTAAGAAGTAGGTGCAAAATATTTTTTTATACAGGAGGAGATTTATGAAAAAGTTACTGGCAATGTTAATGACTATGGCACTTACCGCAGGTGTGCTTACTGCCTGTGGAAATACTACGGTTGTTCAGCAGGGCGGCGGTGAACAGGCAGCGTCTGAGACGGAAGAAACTGCTCAGGCGACAGAAACAGAGGCAGGCAATGAAGCTGTTTCAGGTGATGCGGTAAAGACAGGTATTTCCATCGTAACTACCCTGGAAGGGGAGAATGCCGGTGCAGATACTGATGGCTACGCTACTTCTAATATTTCAGTGGTGGCAGTGACCGTAGGCGATGACGGTGTAATCGATGCCTGTGCCATCGACGGAATCAAGGCTACCATCAACTTCTCTAAAGAAGGTAAGCTGGTAGACGTAAAAGACAGCTTCTTAAGTAAGAATGAACTGGGTAAGGACTATGGTATGAATACAGCCTCTTCCATCGGTAAAGAGTGGAATGAGCAGGCAGAGGCACTGGCTCAGTATGCAGTAGGAAAAACAGTAGAAGAATTGAAGAATGGTGCCGTAGATGAGGCTGGTATGGCTAAGGATGCTGACCTGGCAGCTTCTGCAACCATGTATATTGGCAGCTTCGTGGATCAGATTGAAGCAGCAGCAAACAATGCTGCACATCTCGGAGCTGCAAAAGGAGACAGGCTGGTAATTACCCAGTATACCCATGCAAGCAAGAGTAAGGATGCTGCTGCTGATGCAGATGGTCTTACTCAGGCCTATGCAACGATTGCAGCCATTACTTTAAAGGATAATACCGTTTCCAGTATGATTCTTGATGGTGTTCAGGCTAACGTAAACTTTGATGCTGCAGGAGCAATCACCTCTGATTTGAAGGCAGCAGTGCCTACCAAGAATGAGCTGGGCGATGACTACGGGATGAAGGCAGCTTCCGGAATCGGTAAGGAGTGGAATGAGCAGGCAGCAGCATTCGCAGCCTATGTTACCGGAAAAACGATCGATGAGGTAAGCGGTATTGCAGTTACTGAAGAAGGTGGTGCAGCAGACGCTGATCTGGCAGCTTCTGTAACAGTATCCATTGGAAACTTTATCAATCTGGTGGAAAAGGCTGCTCAGTAATAAGAAGCTGGGAGTTGTACGGATGTACAAAGTTCCTGAAGTTAAAATGCTGCTAAAGCAGCAGAATGAGAGGAAAACATGGGACGTATTTTTTCCCTGTTTTTGGTATTGGTCCTGCTTACGGGATGTGGCAGGACCAATGCCATTGGAGAGAAAACACAATATCAGGCCACTTTTCTGGAATTATTTGATACGGTGACTACGATTATCGGATATGCAGAAAGTGAAGAAGAATTTCAACAGACAGCAGGACAGCTTAGGGATTCCCTAAAGGAATACCATCAGCTTTTTGATATTTATGAAACCTATGAAGGGATGAATAATCTGAAAACCGTTAATGACCAGGCCGGTATTGCTCCGGTGGAGGTGGACAAAAGGATTATTGACCTTCTTATCGACTGCCGAAGTTATTATGAAGCTACGGACAAAAAGGTGAATGTAGCTATGGGAAGTGTTCTGTCTCTTTGGCATGAGACCAGAACGGCCGGAATAGAAGACCCGGAAAATGCCCGGCTGCCTGAATTTGAACGGCTTGAGGAGGCAGCGCTTCACTGCAGCTTTGATACGGTAATCATTGATGAAAAAAATTCCACGGTCTTTTTGGCTGATCCTGAACAAAGCCTGGATGTAGGAGCAGTTGCCAAGGGCTGGTCAGTACAAAAGGTTTGTGAACAGGCACCCTCGGGACTGTTGGTCAGTGTAGGAGGCAATGTCTATGCCACCGGGCCTAAGCCGGATAAGGATGCGCCCTGGGTGGTGGGGATACAGTCCCCGGAAAAACCGGAAGAGTTTCTGCATACCCTGCTTCTGTCAAAGGGAAGCATCGTATCCAGCGGCGATTATCAGCGCTATTATCAGGTAGAAGGAGAAACCTACCACCATATTATTGATCCGGATACACGGTATCCGGCCGACCGATGGAGGGCGGTTACCGTTGTCTGCCAGGATTCAGGATTGGCAGATGCTTTGTCGACAGCGCTGTTTCTGCTTTCCCAAGAGGAAGGGAATCGACTGCTGAAAGAATTTGACGCAAAAGCGATGTGGGTGGACAAGGAAGGAAATCAATATTACAGCGAAGGCTTTGAAGAGCTGATCAGAACCTGATAGGTATAAGAATCTATGTCAAAGCGTCATTAAGTGGCTTTTGATATTTACTAAAAACATTTGGAAACGGAGTATACAATGAAGCATTTGTTTTTTGGAGGTATTCATCCGGAAGAGAAAAAAGAGCTGTCTGCCGGAAAGCCTTTGGTAACTAAAATGGAGCCGGGACAGGTCAGTATTTTAATGTCCCAGCACATTGGAGTGCCCTGTGAACCATTGGTCAAGGCAGGGGATATGGTAAAGAAAGGGCAGAAAATCGGTGACGGAGAAGGAATGTGTGTACCCGTACACGCCTCCGTATCCGGCAAGGTAATTGCAGTTGAGCCAAGACGTCATCCCTCCGGACAGGAGATTACTGCGGTAGTAATAGAAAACGATTTTTTGGATACACCGGACACGGCAATGACTGCCCATAAGGATTACAGCAGCCTGAGCAATGAAGAGATCATAGCTATTATTCGGGAAGCAGGAATTGCCGGTATGGGTGGAGCTACCTTCTCTACCACCATAAAGGCTGCTTCGGCAATGGGCAAGGCAGATACTTTGATTGCCAATGCCTGTGAATGTGAGCCCTATCTTACGGCAGATGACATTCTGCTGAGAACCAGCCCGGAAGAGGTGCTGGAGGGAATGAGAATCATTTGCCAGGTGCTGCAGCCGGAACGGGCCGTACTTGCCATAGAGAAAAACAAGACTGAGGCCATAGGGGTTATTCGCCCTCTTTTGGAAAAAGAGAAAAAAATCACCCTGAAGATTCTGCCTGCCCGTTTTCCACAGGGGGCAGAGAAGCAGCTGGTACAGTCCGTTACGGGAAGAGAAATTGCACCCGGAGAGCTTCCCATATCTGCCGGCTGTGTGGTATTTAATGCGGGAACATTACGGGCCATCTATCGTGCGGTTGTATTAGGACAGGCGCTTACGGAAAGGATCGTTACCGTAACCGGTGAAGGAGTAAATAATCCGGGGAACTTTTATGCCCGCATCGGAACCTCCTATGAGGATATGCTGAAAGCTGCAGGCGGACTCAGGGAAGAGACGAAGAAGGTGATTACCGGCGGCCCTATGATGGGCTATGCGCAGGGTGATTTATCCGTCAGCATAATAAAGGGAACCAATGGAATTCTGGGTCTTCTTGAGGAAAATGGAGATAAGGATGATTATGCCTGCATCCGCTGCGGAAAATGCCTTACCGTCTGTCCGATGAAGCTGCAGCCTCTGTATCTTTTTGAACAGGCCGAGCAAAGGAGTGTTGAAGGATTGAAGCATTATTATTTAATGGATTGCATTGAGTGCGGCTGCTGTTCCTATGAATGTCCGGGGAAGGTACCGCTGACCGCACGGTTTAAGGAAGCAAAGCAATTGGTGAGGGAGGCAGGTAAATGAAATATGCAGTTACTTCAGCTCCTCACATTCGGAGCAAGAATAAAACACAGACCATTATGTTGGATGTGATTATCGCCCTGCTGCCGGCATTGGCAGTGGGGATATATCGATTTGGGCTAAGAGCATTGGGAATTACCCTGATCAGCGTGGCAGCGGCAGCAGTGGCAGAGTGGCTTTGCGGCAGGATATTGTACCACCGCAGCAGCCTTCCCGATTTATCCTGCGTAGTTACCGGAATTTTGCTGGCCATGACATTACCGGTCAGTGTGCCTTACTGGCTGGCTGCTGTAGGAAGTGTATTTGCCATTGTGGTGGTTAAAGGCTTCTGCGGTGGGATCGGGAAGAATATATTCAATCCGGCATTGGCAGCCAGAGCCTTTCTGATGCTTTTCTGGCCCGTATACCTGACCCGGTTTCCGGCAGCAGGAGAGCGGCTTTCCCTATTTACTAGGGGAACAGATGCAGTAACCGGTGCAACCCCTCTGCATGATATGCAGATACCCATGTTACCGGAAATAAGCCTTAAGGATATGTTTCTGGGTAATATTGGCGGAAGTACAGGAGAGATATGTACCCTTGCCCTGCTTCTGGGAGGTGCCTATCTGCTGATCAGAAGAGTAATCTCCTGGCGTATTCCGGTGGCTTATCTGGGCAGTGCTGCAGTAGTTACACTGATTTTCTTCAAAGGGGAAGACCCGTTACAGTGGATGCTTTACAGCCTTCTGGGAGGCGGAGTTGTTCTTGCGGCATTTTTTATGGCTACGGACTATTCTTCATCGCCGGTCACACCGATGGGACAGTTGATTTATGGTGCAGGCTGTGGCATTTTCACCGTAATCTTCCGTTACTACGGCTTATTTCCAGAGGGAGTTACCTATGCTATTCTGCTGATGAATGCTTTTGCATGGGTTCTGGATAAATATACGGCACCTCGTCGCTTCGGGTGTGGGAAAGGAGAGAGCCAATGAAAGAGAAGGGATTAGTTAAATCCATCGTCACTATTTTTGTGGCAGCCCTGATTTTATTTGTTTCCAATAAAGGATTGGCAGGCATGGAAAAAGCCAACAGAGAGCGTTATCTGCAGGAGCTGCTGCCCTATATTTTACCCGGCTCATCCACCTTCACCAGCGAGGAAGTGGGGCAGGAGGAAGAAATGATCAAAGCCGTATACAAGGGAGAGACAGGCTATGTGATCCATACGGCAGCCAATGGTTATGTGAATGAAATTGAGCTTTTAGTAGGCGTAGACCATGGCGGAGAGGTAAAGGGCTTAAGCATTTGCAGACAGCAGGAAACCTTTGGCCTGGGGGCAGGAGTCCAAACGAATGTAGCCTTCCTGCAGCAATATCTGGGAACCTCGGGAGAGGCAGAAACCGGCAGTACAGTGGATGCCCTTACCGGTGCGACCGTATCCTCAAAGGCAGTGACCAAGGGGGTAAATGCTGCAGTGGCATATGTGACCGGAGCAGACATTTCCTCCGGGGCAACGACATGGGGAGGTTAAAGGCAGATGAAGAAAATAAACGTTAATGAGACCATATTGCTTACTTTGGTGGTAGGAATTACCCTGCTTATCCAGGTGCTTCAAAGAACCTTTCTGCCTGCGGTAATTTTGATGGAATTTTCTGTTCCTAATATGGCAGGGCTCTGTCTGATCGCCCTGGTACTGAATGCTTATCTGGGAGGAGAAAGAAGCCGGGGGATCGCCGTGAATTTGTGTTTTGGAGAGGTGATTTTTGGCTTACTTCCTCTGTTGGCAGGAGTAACCCAGGGAAAGGATGTCTTTTTGCTGGCCATAGTCGGTGGGGTAGAATATGCCCTGATCAGTGGTGTATTTGCCACCATGACAGACCGTATGGAAAATACGGTAAAGTCCAGGCTGGCACCCATTTGCAGTGCCTTCGTTTTGTTTCTGGCCTGTCAGGGCTTTGCTAATATGTTATTGTAAGAGATGATTGCAGGGAAAAAAGTGCTCGGAAATACTGATGGTTTCCGGGCACTTTTCGCTGCTCTTTAAAAGCTCAATTCAGCTATTGGTTGAATTCCATTTTCAAGCTCAGCAATCTTATTATTGTCTTTCCCCAGTTCTGCGGTTAAGATAAGGGAAGGATTTAGGAAAAACTGAAAGGGAAATATACTACAGAATGATAGAAGTAAAAAACATTACAAAATCATATGGAGACGAGAAGAACAAAGTTGCTGTGTTGAAAAATATTTCTTTTTCCATTAAAGAAGGCAGCTTTGTTGTAATCATGGGAACATCAGGAAGTGGTAAAACAACGTTGCTTAACTGTATTTCAGGAATTGAAATGATAGACAGCGGAGAGATTCTTTATGAGGATAAGGATATCAGTAAATTAAATTCAGAGCAGAGAAAATTATTCAGACGCAGTAACTTGGGAATGGTATTTCAAAGTTTTGATCTGCTGCCAATATTGAACGTCAGGGAAAATATTCTTCTGCCAATCAAACTGAATCACTTAAAGCTAAATGAGGATTACTTCAATGAGATTGTTAAGACCTTAGGAATTGAAGCTAAGCTGAAAAATAGAATTAGCGAATTGTCTGGAGGACAGCAGCAGAGAGTGGCGATTGCAAGGGCACTTATTACAAGACCTAAGCTGATATGTGCGGATGAACCCACAGGGAATCTGGACAGAAAAAATACAATTGAGGTCATGAACTTGTTCAAAAAAATCAACATAGAGATGAACACAACAATTCTTATGATTACGCACGATAATCAGGTGGCAGAGTATGGGGATGAAATAATTACAATCGATGACGGAAGGATAGAGAAGTGGAAATAATAAAAGGATTTTTGCGTAAAAATATTGTGTCTGTCATAATAAACAATCTGATATTTTTTACCAGCTTTGTTTTTGCGAATATTAGCTTGACTATTGGACTCCAGCTTGACTCAGGTGTTGGATATTTTCTCATACTGATTACTATTGCTTATCTGATTATGATAGTGACAACCGTTTTAACTTTTCAGGTAATCCTAGACAGAAAAGTGTGGGAGGCTCTATATAAATATGGACTGTTGGAAAATGAGGGGAGGAAGATAGCAATGGCTATTGATTTGACCTGCATGTGTATAAGTATTCCAGCAAGTCTGATATGTAGTAATTATATGATAGCAAAGCTAATGAATTCCCATACAGGTATATGGAAAAATAATCTGATGTTTTTAGGGATTGAGGCGTGTGTTTTCTGCTGTGCTTACGTGTTCCAGTGCCATTATGTAAGAGTTCTGTACGATGGAGAAAAGTATCAGACGTCAAATATAACAAAGGAGCATATTCCACTTTTTCTGAAAAATGTACTCAGAAATAAGAGTAGGATGACGCTGGTCACAAACATTATATGCTTTGGAATGGTAGTATTTAATTCAATATTATTTGTTGTATCCTGTGATAACAGCCAGGTGTATATGGATAAAGCAATTTCTGTGGATTACTTCCTTACAGCCTGTGATACCCAAAATACAGTATTGAGAAATGAAGATCAGATCGTGGAAGAAAGTGATATCAAGGTGGTAACTGGCATAGATGCTTATGAAGAGGGCGGACGTCTTTATCATAGCGTGACTCCAATAGCAGCATTGATTACTGACCTCTTACCTGAGACATCAAAGTTTTCAGTGTTTGCTGGGCTGCCCATAGAAAAAAATGAAGCAGGAAATTATTTTGTTAATCTTTATGGAGCGGATGATTTTGTTATAGAGAATATGGAGCTATATGAAGGAAGCATAGATTTTGACAAACTGGCTACTGGTAATTTTATAATCTATGGTCTTTCAAGAAAGCAGGAAACCCTGGCATATACCGGTGATGTTTCCGAAGAGTGGAAATATTTTGATGTTGGAGATGAAATTATTTTAGAAGGAAATAATAATTCCAAGAAATATACGATTATGGCGATCTGTAAGGTGAATCATACATATGCGGAGCAATATGAGTATACCTATCCCGGACATGAGCTGATTTTTTATCTGCCATCTAAGGAATATCTAACTTATGCGGAAAGCGCCAAAGAAGGTGAAAATCAGCCCATGAGATATCTGTTTAACACAATAGATTCTCAAAATATCGATGATGAGCTTCAAGGGCTGTCTTTTGAATCACGAAGGAAATGGACAGAAGATTATTTAAAGGAGCTTGATGGGATATTAAGCGGAACATTTCTGTTTGCAATTGGATGTGCTGTAATTGGATTTTTTGTCTTTGTAAATACAATGATAATATCTTATCTCGATAGGAAAAAAGAGTTCGATATACTTAAAAACCTGGGAATGACCTCAAAACAGATCAATACCATGGTTCTGGGAGAAGGCCTTACTTATGGTCTGGTAATCTCTGCTATTATTGCTATTTGCGTAGGAACTGTGGAATTATTAGGAAAGCTGATTCTGGTAGGAGAATCCTGGAATTACAGGATTATAGTATCACCAATGTTCATTTGTATAGCAGTAATAATTACAGTAGCCATGCTGACACCGATTATTGTATATAAAATAATAAAATGATACCAGGGTCAAAAGGTCTGAACCCACATGAGCTTGCTCAAATGTGGGTGAATGTCCTTGAGACCCGCCAAAATATAAGCTTAAAAGTGGGGCGTAAGCACCACGATATGCGAATATTTTGCAGGATTGTGGGAGTACGAAGTACGTAACAATC
>SFDP01000066.1 GCA_004558185.1 Lachnospiraceae bacterium
TGATTGTACTGGTCGGGGTAGCAATGGATGCTTTTGCTTCGTGGCTGTTTTGGTAGAGGTATATGCTTCGAGCCTATTAGGGGCATAGAGGCAACTGTTTCGAGCCTATATATTTGGAGGTCTTTGTTTCGCAAGGGCGACTAGGCAGCAAAGCTGGCGAAGATGAATGAATAGCGCTGATTTACTTGATTTTATGATATTAGTTTTACTTTTGTCATGGAAAGAAAATTAAAAAATATATGAAAAAGACGGACTTTGACGTATGTTTCTGCCCGTCTTTTCTTTTTTGTAGTTTTTTGATGCACTGTATCAGGATAGTGTCGAATGGCTTAGTAAACCTTTTATGGATGCTATCATAAAAGGTTTACTAATGATAGGTCAACAACGGAGAAATTTCTTCATAAACTTTTAGGAAAAAAGGAAATTTTTTCTTGACAAAGATAAGACTTTTGGAAATAATAGCAGTGATACTATATTTGTATGGTTATACCATTTCAGAAGGGAGATGAGCTATGGCAAGAAATGTAGAGCGTGATGAGAAAGAGGCAGAACGCAGGAGGAAGCAATTACTGGAGGCTGGGTTTGCTTTATTCTCCAGGCATGGCATTGAAGCGATCAGTTTACAGATGGTAGCGGATACAGCAGAAGTGGGTGTAGCTACCTTATACAAGTACTATCAGAATAAGCTGAATCTGGTCATTGCGATCAGCGCCGAAGTTTGGGGAAATGTGTGGAAGGAGCTGGTACAGACTACCGGTCTTGAAGCCTTAGAAGCCTTGAATGCTTATCAACTGATTGAGTATTATTGCGATTCTATCATCAGCCTTTACCGGAATAAGCCGGAGATTCTGCGTTTCAGTGCGAATTACAAAACCTACGTCTGCCGGGAAGAAGTATCAGAGGAGCAGCTTAAGGTACAGCTTGATGTACTAAAGCCTATCGGTGTACGTTTTCACAGGAAATATGAAGAAGCTAAGACAGATGGCTGCATTCGTACGGATATTTCAGAGCAGGAGTTATTCACCACACTCACCCTGACTATGCTTGGTATGGCGGAACGGTATGCCCAGGGGGTTGTATGGGCAGATAACCATACAGGCAGTCATGAGAAGGAGCTGCTGTACCTGAAGGAAATGATGCTGGCGTGGGCGGAGGGAGGCTTAAAGAGAAGATAGCCAAGGCGGTAATGGGCCTGTGCGGGCGATAGAACTGCCTGACTGTGATGAGGGAAAACGGATAACCAGGGAGAAAGGATTATGGAGAGGAAAGTCAGGAAAGGAAATTGGATAAAAAAGGGAAAACGATATCTTGCTTTGCTTCTCAGCCTCTGTCTGATCGGAACAATGCTTCCGGTTTCAGCAAAGGAAGAGCCGTTAAAGAAAGAGAATGTGCTCCAGATACAGGAGGACGAGAAAAATACGGTTGTCGCTGACGGTGCAGCAGAGGAAGAGGTACAGGCAGCCGGTACAGCAGAGAAAGAGGTACAGGCAGCCGGTACAGCAGAGAAAGAGGTACAGGCAGCCGGTACAGCAGAGAAGGTACAGGCTGCGGGTACGCCGATGGTGCTTCCCAACCGGGGAACACCCCCCGCACCTAAAGAGGATAAGACAACGTGTACCTGTAGTAAGCTGTGTACAGAAGAGCATCTTAACCCGGACTGCCCGGTGTGCGGGAACGAGGGAGCCGATCTGAGTCAGTGCACAGGTAAGGAACAGACAAAATCCGATGAGGAACAGAAAGAACAGAAAGCAGAATGTAGCTGCAGCGAACGGTGTACAACGGACAATATCCATACAGACTGTCCTGTATGCGGGGCAGAAGATGCAGATTTGAATGACTGCAAGGGAAAATCCGAAGAGAAGGATGAGAAAAAAGGCGAAACTGCCAGAATCATCACTGCATGGAAATGGATCGATGAGGAAGAATACATAGACGAGGAAACAGGAAGGATGTCCCTTCCAGGAGCAAGCAGGGAAATGCCTGCATACTTTGATGATGTCACAGCACTTCTGCCTACGCAGATTCAGGCAACGGTAGAAAATGCAGAAGATAGCGAAGCAGAATCCGCAGAAGAGCCCATCACCCTTGGAGACTGGAGCTGTGAGGATTATCCGAAGAGTGGTGCTTATAGCGGAAGCTATACCTTTACGGCAACCCTGCCGGAAGGCTACACACTTTCCGAGGAAGCGAAAGCGCTTTCCATCACAGTGGAGCTTGGCGGAGTGCAAGTGCAGATGTATAGGAGTGTGGAAAGTAAAGCCGTCGGCAATTTTACGGTCATAGGCGGTACATTAGATACGGATTACACCTACGCAGACGGTGTGCTTACCATCAAGACTACTACTCCGGTTACAATAGCAAACATAGACCCGGAAAAAGCGACAACTGACCGAATTGAGGTTGCAAAGGACGTATCCGCAGACATCACCCTCGCAGGGGTAAATATTGACGTTTCATCAAGTTATGATGCCGCATTCAAAATCGCAAACAACAGCACAGGAGATGTCACCATCACCCTTGCAGATGGCTCTAAAAACACGCTGATAAGCGGAATCGGGTGTGCTGGCTTGCAGAAGATTGGCAGCGGAAACACTATAGGTAAGCTGACCATTCAGGGCAGCGCAAGCGGCACAGCTATCGTAACTGGCGGCGCAGCCGGAGCAGGGATAGGCGGCGGCCATCAAGGTTCCGGTACAAATATCACCATAAGCGGGGGCACAATTACCGCAACTGGCGGCACAGATACCGTAACTGACGGCTTAGGTGGCGCAGGGATAGGTGGCGGCGCTAAGAGTTTCGGTTCAGCCATCACCATAAGTGGCGGCACAGTAACCGCAAGCAGCGATAATGGAGCAGGGATAGGCGGCGGAAAAGGCCGTTCCGGTACAAATATCACCATAAGCGGCGGCATAGTTATCGCAAGAAGCAATAGCGGAGCAGGGATAGGCGGCGGACAGAACGGTTCCTGTGGAAATATCACCATAAGTGGCGGCACAGTAACCGCAACCGGCGTTGATGGAGCAGGGATAGGCGGCGGCTATAAGGGTTCCGGTACAAATATCACCATAAGCGGTGGCACAGTAACCGCAACCGGCGTTAATGGCGCAGGGGTAGGCGGCGGCATTAACGGTGATGGTTTAGGCATCATCATAAGCGGCGGTTCAGTAAAGGCGGAGGCAGGAGAAAATGCAAACGCTATCGGTGGTGGTTCTGGCAAAGACGCAGTTACCCCCACCCTTGCTGACGGCACAACACCTGTATATCTCCTTGAAATCGCCAACGACAGTGGCACGGATATTACCATTAACGGCACAGTATACCCCACAAACAACAACGGCGAAAAGAAGATTTACGTATATCTTCCCGGACAGGAGGTGACTGTGACGGCAGCTTCTCCCACCGGTTATAAGCTGACCGGGTGGACAGTAGTAAGAGGCAATGTGACACTTAATATCAACACAGATAAGAAGACAGCGACCTTTACCATGCCGCAAGAGGCAGTAAGCCTTAAGGCAGAGTGGCAGAAGGAGGAGAACAGTTCCAGCGGCGGCAGCGGCAACACAGGAGGCAGCGGTAACACAGGAGGCAGCGGCAACACAGGCGGCAGCGGCAATGCGGGCGGCAGCGGCAACGCGGGCGGCAGCGGCAACACAGGAGGCAGCGGCAACACAGGCGGCAGCGGCAATGCGGGCGGCAGCGGCAACGCGGGCGGCAGCGGCAACGCGGGCGGCAGCGGCAACACAGGAGGCAGCGACAACACAGGAGGCAGCGGCAACACAGGAGGCAGCGGCAACACAGGAGGCAGCGGCAACACAGGCGGCAGCGGCAACACAGGCGGCAGTACGAATACCGGAGGGGGAAATACAAATCCGGGAACAGAAAATGCCACAGTGATACAGGGAATACTTACCCCGAGAACAACGCCTGCACCGGGAATCGCCAATAACCTGAATACGGAAAGCAGCCCTGGAATACAGCCTGGCAATACAGGCACAGGAGTAAACAGGCCGGACACCGGAAGGCCATACATCAAGGGCGATACCGACAAGGAAGGCTGGGAGGCCATCAGGGATGAAGTGAGACGTGTGCAGGAAGGCAGGACAATTACCGTGGATATGAATGGCTCATCTGTTGTTCCGGGTGATGTGCTGGATGAAATCAAAGGAAAAGAGGTTACCATTGTCTTTGCTATGAATAACGGAATCACCTGGAGCGTAAACGGACAGAGCATTACCGGGGACAAGACGGGGGATATTGATTTTTCTGTTAAAGCTGGTACGGACACCATTCCGCTAGATGTGATCAATAAGGTAACCGGGGAACGTTACAGCCGGCAGATCAGCCTCGCTTATGATGGGGAGTTTGGCTTTACCGCAGTCCTTTCCATCAACATGGAAGCAAACAATGCCGGACTTTATGCAAATCTGTTCTACTATAACGAAAAGACAAAAGCGCTGGAATTCATCTGTGCAGACGAGATTGCAGAGGATGGAACTGCAGAACTGACCTTTACCCATGCTTCGGATTATGCCATTGTGATAGATCAGGAGCCTATGGACAGAAGCGTACAAGTTACCAGTCCTGAATCAGAAAGTCCAGGGACAGAAGCTGACACTACGCAGACCGGCGCAGATTATCAGGATGCAGGGAATTCCTGGTGGATGATCATGGCAGGTGGATTAGTGATTATCATTGGATTATGCGTATTCTTTGTGGTGAAGAAAAAGAAGCCTGAAGCTGAATAAGCAATGAATTTGATCTATAGGGAATAGGAAAAAGAAAAGGTGAGAGGCAGGTGTGCCCTCACCTTTTTTGAAAAATGGTGAGATTTATATAAGTTGAATATACATTGACTTTATCGATAAACTTATGTTATTGTTTACATATAGCGAATATGTCAATAACATATACAAGGAGTTTCTACAATGGGAAAAGTACCAGAGTATAATTTAAGAGCAATAAATAAATACAATGCAAAATTTGATAGAATAGCGGTTAATCTTCCAAAAGGAACAAAGGCGCGCATAAAAGAATTGACAGGAAAGAGCTGTAATGCTTATCTTTCAGAACTGGCACTTACAGACCTTGACAGGCTGGAGAATTTGGCAGGTACAGATTCGGAGAAATCAGAACAGACGGGAAATTTTCCTGATGCGCCATTTATGAATTAGCGGAAGGGAATGAATAAAGTGCAGATTGAAGAAATAAAAAGATTGTGTGAACAGTCGAAAATTAAATGGTCCACGCACTGTCTGGAACGGATGCAGGAGCGAGATATCAGCAGGATAGATGTTAAAAACTGCTTGCTGAAAGGTGAAATTATCGAACAATATCCAGATGATTTCCCACATCCAAGTTGCTTGGTTTTTGGATATGCAGCAAATAATAAAGTTATTCATTAAAAACCAGAAAGGGGGCGCTGATTATGTGTATGCTTTGCAAATGTGACACCGTAAAAGAAAGCACAACAACACATGTTGTAAACTATAAAGGATGTGTGATTGTGATTAAAAATGTGCCGTGTGAGGAATGCGAACAGTGCGGAGAAAAGTTCTATACTGACGAAGTAGCACAACGGCTGGAAAGCATTATTGATGCCGCAAAGAAGTTGATGCAGGAAATTTCTGTCATTGATTATTTAAGGGTTGCATGATGAGAGAGCCGCCAGAAGTGGAGGTTTTCTTGCCTATTGACAGACAGAAAAAGAAATGCGATAAATTCAAATGTGTTTATAAATGCGACGGAGAAGATGAGCCGATGGGCAAGGAAGCTGAACTTCCGAATTGACTTATTATTCTTTCATAGAGGCTTACAAAGCCTTGTAGCAATTGAATTAAAGATAGGTAAATTCAAACCGGAGTATATATCAAAGATGAATTTTTACCTCGAAGCATTAGGCAGACAGGTAAAAAAAGAGAATGAAAACCCGAGTGTTGGCTTACTCCTTTGTGCATCCAGGAATGATGAGGTGGTAGAGTATGCTATGAGCAGATCAATATCACCAATGTTGGTATCTCAGTATCAGTTACAGTTATCGGATAAGACGATACTTGAGAAGAAGCTGCAGCAGTTGGTCAACATACCGCAGATTGAGGATTAAGACTCATAGTTAATGATATGGTGTTTGCTTTGGTAAGAGAAGCAGATGGAAAAAAGAGCATTATAATTCAGATAAGATTTACAGCCGTTAGGGATATTTACCAAACTTCCAGACTATCCTCTGCATCAATCCACATTTGTATAGTTCCATCCAGATATAATCATGATATTCCAGTGGATTATCTATCGCAAGAATATTCAATGCAGACTCTGAATCGGGTGTTGTCTTTAATCCTTTCTCTGCCTTTGCACAGTCAATTCGTAGAATATATCCGGCGTAAGTGCATATATCAATGCTGTTGTGGTAAATGTTGTAAGCTGCAATAATTATATTCATTCAACCAATTCTCTTTTCTGTAAAATTCAAAAAGCATTTCAAGCAGTTCACACAGTCCGTTCATATTATGTTATAATGTGTTATGTGATTTTGCTTCCCTTATTTTTTCCTTAAATTATGTGATTTCTCAATTGGGATTTAGTTAACGAAAGGATTGGTGTTTATGATAGAAACCGAGAGATTGATATTGAGAAAATGGACTGAGGCAGATGCAGACAGCCTGTTTGAATATGCAAAGGATCCGGATGTTGATCCTATTGCAGGCTGGCCGCCGCATAAGTCAGTAAACGAAAGTCTTAGCGTAATACGAAATGTACTCAACGGTGCAGAGTGTTATGCAATCTGTGAAAAGGGCAGCGAAAAAGCGATTGGAGCTATTGAACTTAAACTGAATGGACATAGTGATATGACAGAGGGTGACGATGAATGTGAATTGGGCTATTGGCTTGGCAAACCATTTTGGGCCAGAGGCTATATGCTGGAAGCAGCAAGAGAAATCATCCGTCATGGATTTGAAGATATTGGTATGGCTACAATCTGGTGTGGATACTATGAAGGTAATCAGAAATCGAAAAGAGTTCAGGAAAAGATTGGATTTTTATATCATCACACATGTGAAGATGTACCAGTGCCGTTGATGAATGAGGTGCGAGTCGGACATACAAATATAATGACCAAGGAACATTGGGAAGAAATGTGCAGGTAAAACTTTCAGTTGAAATGGTCCTCAATTTGCACGATAAAGAAAATGAAAGGGTAGGGGATAACAATGAAAAGAGAACTGTGGCATAACCTGAAATATAGGCTATTCTCTGTTGGCTGTATTTGTCTGTTGATCATATGGATATGTGGAATGGCTCAAAAGCAGCTTTTAAAGGAAAGAGAAAATATATCTCGGCATAATTATCCTGAAAACCAATTTGGCTTAGTTAAGATGACGGACATAGTGGGAAAGCTAAGTCTTATCAATACGATTGAGGATAGGGAAGAAAGGACAGAGACAGTAACTCCTTCGGAGGAAAGTGGGCTGTCTGAGGAGGAGAGTAAAAAAGGAGAAAAGGAAGAATTTACCCATGCCCAGGTGGAGATTAGCAGAATAGCCGGCGGGTGGCGGCTGAAGCTGTATGATGAAAATAAACAGGAGATTTTTGCCCAAAATTATTCTGGAAAACCTGGAGTTTCCCCTTTGGAAAACAGCGAATTGTTGGAAATTAAAGATAACGAAGATAATTCCTCCGGCTATGTTTTTTACTTTAATCCGCAAAATTCCTCCTGGACAGAAGCTTTCTTCAATCCGGTATTTTTCAAGGCAGAGGAAAAAGATTGTATTGCGTATATGGAAAATGCAAAAACCATGAGGTTTAAGGAATTATGGGGCGAAGAAAAGGAGGGGAAAATCGAGAGGGACTTTACTCCTTACATTAATCCGATTATTCAGCTTGGACAGATAAGTGAAAAGAATATTTTGCTAGTCTATTGGGAAGGAGATAAACCGGTAGAAGTTACAGAAATCCTGTCCATTACAGGCGAAACACCAATTGTGGAATATGCACCTGTCCCCTATGTCCTAACGCCGGAAATTGGCGAGTTTTTCTATGGACTGGACACCAGTCAAGAACCATGGGAATGGGGAGAACTCAAGGAGGGAGAAAATGGACCAAACTATGGGTTTAAAGACTGGCATTTTATTGGTTGTAATGGATTTTGTGCAGTAAAAATATGGGAAACATTTTATCAGGCAACCTCAGAACTGGATTCTGAAGATGGGCGTTTTAATGCCGGATATGTGGGTGGCTATCAAAGCAGAGATAAAGCCTGGGCAGAAGGGGCGGAAGGTTTCGGAATTGGTGAGAAAATCAGTATGCTGCAGGTTTGCAGTTATGGCTGGATACCAGAGGAGCCTTATCTGGAGGATATTGGGGCCAAGGAGCCCTATCTGGTAGATGGGAATCTAACCTATAATCAGATCTGCATTGTAAATGGGTATGCCAAGAATAAGAAGGTTTGGGAAGAAAACGGAAGAGTCAAACGGCTGCTGATGCTGGTCGAGGGACAGCCTTTTGCCTATCTGGAGTTGGCAGATACAATTAAGCCCCAGTATTTTACCCTGCCTGAAAAATCTCTTGTTGTTCCTGACGAAGTGTTTTTGGAATGCGAATTTATTATTGAGGAAGTTTATCCCGGAACGAAATATGAGGATACCTGCCTTACCGGGCTGGCCATGGATTTTTTGGAAAAACGTTCGCATTAATCAGGCTATTTCTCATTTTGTGTCCTGTTCATTTTCAGATTTTTTGTGCTATGCTTCATATGAGCAGGTGAGTAAATCGGCAAACGTAATGTAATCAGGCACAAGGAGGAAACAGATGAATCAGGAGAATATAGGAAAATTTATAGAGGCATCATCAGAATGTGTGGTGGCGTAGCTGCCCCCGGCGGCACACCCCATCCTTGTTCTGCTTGACTATCTTTTATCTGGTATGGATGTTAGGGG
>SFDP01000067.1 GCA_004558185.1 Lachnospiraceae bacterium
GGGCGTAAGCACCACGATATGCGAATATTTTGCAGGATTGTGGGAGTACGAAGTACGTAACAATCCGTAGGTATCATAGTTAGGGGCTTTTGACCCTAATATCTTTTTATGTCATCATAGTTGGCAGTAGTAAACTCCCTGTTCAATTGTGCCGAAATCATCCTTGCACAATAAAAAACCGCTCTGGTAACCAAATCATAACCTGGATAATAATTATTCTGAACCTCTATATTCACAATAATTTTTACCTGGTTTCCGCAAGGAGTGAAGATAAAAAATATCACATCATAGGTTACTTTCCCTTCCCCGATAACGGAGTCTTCCGTATTGTTTCCCGTAACCATTTCAGGGGTATAACCGGGAAAGACTTTCTTTCTTGCAGTTTGCGGCTCACCCTGGATACAATCACGAATTGTTTCAATGGAATAATCCTTAAATTCTTCTATGGTATCCCGAATAATCCAGGCCAGAACCGTTTTATCGCCCAATAATCGTTTTACGGCCGCATCATATTTCGCCTTATGATCAATAACCTCAAGCGTATTGGCAATATTTGTCTTTCTTTTCATTTATATCCTTTCTTTTCTTCCTGTCAAAATAAAGCAATTCATTGTTTGTTTCTGCAATACAGACTTACAGTTATCCAAGATGGCTGCGGTAAAAATATTGCTCATGGGTGGAGGCCTGTCCCTTCATTACTAGCATCAGCAGCCCCTCCATCACCTGGGACAAAGTCAGCCCGGGATTTATCCTTCTGGCTTTTTGCCAGATAGCTTCAACGGATAAAGGTAAGGGTTCCAATAAACCATACAGCTCTTTTTCCTGAAGGGTCAGAGGCGACTCCTCCTTTTTTTCTTCAGCCTTTTTTCCCATCAAAAGCTTTCCCATTTCTCCTGCAAACTCCCGGGGCGAAAGAAGAAGCTCGGCTCCCTGCTTAATCAGTACATTGCAGCCTCTGCTTACGCTGTCTGTAATCCTACCCGGCATGGCATAGACTTCCTTTCCCTGTTCTAAGGCCATGTCCACCGTTATCAGGCTTCCGCTTTTTTCCTTTGCCTCAATTACCACCAATACCTCTGCCAATCCGCTGATCAGTCGATTTCGACTGGGAAACAGCCCCGCATGAGGCTGAGTGTAAGGTGAACTTTCTGAGAGCAGACAGCCAGACTCCTGCAAGCGTTCATACAGAAATCTGTTTTCTCTGGGATAACATATTTCTACTCCACAGCCCAATACTCCCACGCTGGCTCCTCCCTGTTCCAAAGCAGCCCATTGACTGATTCCGTCAATCCCACGTGCCATGCCGCTGATTACCACAATTCCCTGATCGGCCAACGCCCGTCCAAGCTCTTTTGCTGCCAGAGTGCCATAGGCTGAACAGTTCCTGGTACCTACAACAGCCACTCCGGTTCTATGAATATGCTCCACCTCTCCCTTTTGGTATAAAACAACGGGTGGATCAGGGATATTCCTTAATTTATCAGGATAGTCCCTGCTGGTCATACAACAAAAATGTATTCCTTTTTCCCTCAGACCTTCCCATTCTTCTTCCAGTCTCCATCTTTGCCTATGCTCATCAAGCTGCTTTCTTTGCTTCTCTCGTAGAGGAAGCCCGGGGGCTCCTGCTCCCTGCTCGTATAATTCCCTGGGACTGATTACTTCAATCAGTCTCCTCATCGTAATTCTTCCTATGCCGGGTACATTATCCAGCCAATAGTAATAGAGTTCTTCTTTCATACGTTTCGTCATTCCTTCCTAATGTGCAAACAGCTCCCATGCACTCTGTCCCCTCTAATCTTCCCAGCCCCGAAAGCTCATGGCTTCACTGAGATGCCTCTTTTCAATTTTCTCTGCCTCTTCCAGATCAGCAATCGTTCTCGCCGTTTTTAATATCCGGTGATAAGCTCTGGCACTCAGTCCCAGAAGAGAAAAAAGCTTTTTCATATAGGCTTCCTCCCCCTTTCCCAAGGCACAAAACCGAGAGATATCGCCTGCACCCAAATCTGCATTGAAGAAAAACGGAGTACCTTTATAGCGTTTTTCCTGCATAACTCTGGCCTGCATAACCTGTTTTCTCAGTTCTCTGCTGCTCAGCCCGACAGCCTCCCCCTGTAAATCCTCAATATCCAGGGCTTTAGCCTCCACGCACAGATCTATGCGGTCATATATAGGACCGGAAATACGGCTGCGATATCGTCTGATTTCATTTTCCGTACACTGGCATCGATTTCTGTCCGGATAAAATCCACAGGGACAGGGGTTCATTGCCGCTACAATCATAGTATCTGCGGGATAAGTCACGCTGGCATGGCTTCTGGCTATCTGTACCTCCTTGTCCTCCAGAGGCTGCCGCAGCACCTCAATATTTTCTCTTCCAAATTCGGGAAATTCATCTAAAAATAAGACACCTCTGTGGCTGAGGCTTATCATACCGGGCCTGGGAATTCGTCCTCCCCCTGCAAGCGCCCGGGTGGATATGGTGTGATGTGGATGTAAGAAAGGTCTGTCGGTGATTAAGGGCTTTCCCTGTTTAAGCAGACCTGAAACACTATAGATTTTTGAAACCTCCAGGCTTTCCTCCATGGAAAGAGGAGGCAAAATAGAAGGAATTCTTTTGGCAACCATGGTTTTTCCTGTCCCCGGTATTCCGGTAATCAACAGATGGTGGAAGCCTGCTGCCGCAATAACTGCCGCCCGTTTCACTAATTCCTGACCTCTAATGTCCGCAAAATCCGGCACGTCTGCATTTTCCTTTTCTTGAAACAGAGCATTTGTATCCAGTAAGGTTGGAGCAAGAAAGGCATCCTTTTCCTCCTCCTTCAGCCCACAATACCTGATTGCTTCTTCTAAATTACTCACCCCTATTATGCGTATTCCGGGAATGACGGCTCCCTCTGCTGCATTTTCCCGAGGTAATATACATCGATCAATTCCCTTCTCTTTAGCCATAATCATCATGGGAAGTATTCCCTTTACCGACTTTAGCTCTCCATTCAGACCCAATTCTCCAATAAACAGGGTATTCTCCAAAATCTCCTGGGGAAGATATTCCATAGAAACCATAATCCCAATGGCTATGGCCAGGTCAAAGGCAGAGCCTTCCTTTCGGATATCTGCCGGAGAGATATTCACCGTAATTCTTTGCGGCGGCAACCGAAAGGCAGAGTTTTTTAATGCTACCCTCACCCGTTCTCTGGCCTCCCTTACTTCACTGCTCAAAAGGCCAACCATATCAAAGCCGGGCATTCCCTGAGATACATCCACCTCTACCTGAGCCAGATAGCTGTCGATTCCATGGATTCCTCCTGCCAATACTCTACTAAACATAGTCTTCCTCTGCTTTCTTTTCCCTTATATTGCCTTTTTTCTTCATATGCAAACCCTCTCACAAATTTCTGATGAAAACCTTGGCAGAATTGCCTCTCATATGCCTGAATTACTGAAATATAGAATAAACAGATCTGCGATATATTTGTTATAGCACATTTTCTTATGCTTGTAAATACTTTTTTTATTAAAGACCCAAAGGTCTGTGTATTCCTTTGAGTCTTTACCATAAATTCAATCAGTCATTTAAAGCAATCTTCTTTTCATGGCCTCTGGTTTCGGTGCAAATTGGAGAGCCATTTCTCTGGAAATTTACTGTACAAGATTTCCTTTAAGATCGCCATCCTGTTTCTCCTCTTTTGTTTTTCTTTATCCTGTCACACTCCTCTTCTCAAGCTCTTTTATTCTTTCTCCATAGCCTCTCTCAGCTTTTCCAATGCCCGTTTCTCAATCCGGGAAATATAGCTTCGTGAAATGGACAGCCGTTCACCGATTTCTCTCTGTGTCAGTTCCTTTTCTCCTCCCAGGCCATACCGAAGGCGGATAATCTCCTCTTCTCTGGAGTCCAGTACCTGAGGAAGAAGCATTTGAAGCCTCTTTGTTTCCTCCTTTAGCTGCATGGTTTCCACAATATCTACCTGCTCTACCTCAATAATATCCAACAGGCTGATTTCATTTCCCTCCTTATCCGTACCGATTGGCTCATACAGGGAAACCTCCCTTGAGTTCTTCTTTCTGGCTCTGAAAAACATCAGAATCTCATTTGCTATCCTCTCCCCAATGCGTTTTTGATACACTGAGGGGTTCAGTTTTTCCCAGGCAGTCATCCTCCACATCGTCATCATCATAATCTACGTCGGAGAAGTCTACCAGTTCCTCGGTTTCATCATCATCTTCTGTATTACCGGAGAGGGCAGCAGCAATTTCCGGATACTCGATTTCATCATCCTTGACACCGAACAGAATTACATGAGCGTTGACGCCATCCCAAACCACCTTACGCACAATGGTGCGAATGGCAGCACGTTTCTGCTCAACTGTCATTTCGTCAATACCATCCTTAAAGATAGTCAAGAGCTGACGCAACAGATCAAATTCGATATCGCTAAGAGCGTGCTGTGAGGTCAGACCATCCAGTTCCTGAATACGCTGTTCAAGAGACTGGTATTCCTGGTTCAGCTGCTCAATTCGTTTGGTTACATGAGCTTTGGCGGAACTGCCACCCATATCTACAAGGGAGTCTACCAGAGAATTGATTTTCTTCTCTGTTTCTGCCTTTTCCTTTCTCATTTCATCAAGTCGCTGCTCATAGTCCATGCGATTGCCGGTATAGAATCTGCGCCTCTGTTCCAACTGTGCAATGAAAGTATCCTTATCCTCCGCAAGCATTTTAATCTGCTCGACCACAGCCATATCTAATGTATTGCCATTGGCATTTTTGCTGTTGCACACAGAGCGCTGGCTGCGTTCCTTCATTTTGCAAGCATAGGTATAAATGACTTTTCCATCTGCTGTTTTTCGTTTGCTCATTTTCGGATACATACGCTCTCCGCAGCTACAGAATAACAAGCCGGTCAAAAGCGCTTCGTTACTGCGTGGCTTTCTGAAAGATTTGGATTTATTGCGTTCCAAAGACTCTTGAATTTGTACCCATACTTTACCTGGAACCAGACCCGGATGCTTGCCAACGGATACAATCCATTCACTTGCAGGAAGGTACTTTGTAGCTCTGCCTTTCTCTTGATCGGTGCGGTTGTAAGCCATAATACCGTGCTTGTTGTCAAAGGCATCTTTATCTGAGAACAAGTCTGTGTCGTGCTGAGTAAAGAATTGATAAGCATCTTCGTCTGCAATCATATAAACCGGATTCTGCAAAATAGCTTTGATGGAAAAACGGGTAAAGTAATTATTATTCTTTGTCTTAATTCCCTGTTTGATCAAAGTGGCTTCGGTCAATGTCAGAGAGTCTGTTTCAACATACAAGTCGTAAATCATTCTGACAATATCCGCTTCTTCCGGTATCAGTTTCAATTTGCAGGCTTTTTTAGACTTTCCATCAATCGCAACACTCTTGACTGCTTCGGAAGCATAACCGGTAGGGGTAGTACCGCCAAGCCAACGACCTGTCTTTGCCAGTTCGTGCATATTGTCACGGATACGTTCTGCAATGGTTTCACGCTCCAACTGTGAGAAAACAGATGCAATATACATCATGGCTCGTCCCATAGGAGTGCTGGTATCGAACTGCTCTTTAATGGAAACGAAAGAAATATCCAAACGAGCCAGTTCCTCAATCAGACTTGCAAAGTCACTGATGTTTCGGCTGATACGGTCAAGACGGTAAACAATGATAGCCTTAAACTTTCGTTTTTTGGCAACATCCATCATCTTCTTAAAATCAGGACGATTCAGATTGCCACCGGAGAAGCCTTCATCTTCATATACAATAACTTGATCTGCGGCTGCATCACCATAATGCACACGAACATATTCTTTACATAGTTCTACCTGATTTCCGATACTTTCGCCTTTTCCGGTAAACTTAGACTTACGGGAATAGATAGCTATGATATCTTCATTTCTCCGCATTTCATATCCTCCTTGCTTTGATATGTGATGTGTCTTGTGTTATTATAACATAGTGCAACATCAGCGTGAACAGATTGGAGGTATTTCAAGAATCTGCGGATTGAGAAGGAAATCATAAATGTTCACAGTCAAGATACCATAGTCATCATAATAGGGCTGCACAATATCTTTTGTGATAACAATCTTTTTGAAAGAATCATCAATCTTTCTGAACGGTCTAATTTCCTGAGTACGTTTCGCTTCATCAGGCAGTGAATATGCTGACTGGATATAGTATCTGAACGAACCAAGATTGCATACAAAATCAACTTCAAGTTGTTTACGCATAACCTTACCGTCCTGATCTCGCTCTGCAATCGGTATTACACCTACATCCACGCTGTAGCCACGCATACGAAGTTCATTATAAATTACATTCTCCATAGAATGGGACTGCTCGAACTGACGGAAATTGATTCTGGCATTGCGAAGTCCAAGATCAGAAAAGTAATATTTCTTTGGAGTTTCAATATATGCCTTTCCTTTAATGTCATATCTTTGTGCTGATTCAATCAAGAATGAATCCTCAAAATAATCCAGATATTTCTTAATGGTAGCGGAGGTGATTCTGGATTTCTTTATCGTCTTGAAAGTATTCTTCAATTTTTCTGGATTAGTCAGCGAACCAATGGCAGAGGAAAGAATATTCAGTAGATCTTCCAGTTCCCCGATGTTCTTCACTCGGTTACGCTTGGTAATATCTCGAAGATAAATCTCATTGAACAGATTCTGTAATGCAACTGCCTTATCGTTTGCTCCCTCACGAAGAACAACCAGAGGGATACCTCCGTACAGCATATATTCGGATAATCCCATGTACTTATCACCGTTGTAAATGGTCATAAACTCGGCAAAGCTCAGAGGATACATATGAACCTCGTCACCACGACCGGCGAACTCGGTGACAATGTCTTTAGACAGAAGCTTTGCATTACTTCCAGTCACAAATACATCCATATTATCTTTGCGCAGATAACCATTCAGAACAGCTTCAAAACAATCCAACATCTGAATTTCATCAAGAAGCAGATAATACATTCCATCACCTACGACTTTGGAACGGATATATGCCATGAACTTTTCAGGGTCAACTCCACGCTTTTCCTTTTCAATCTGAATCAGGCTTTCTCCAATGAGATAAAGATCATCTGCTGAATCAAATGCAAAACGGATAATGTGGTCGGCATCAACTCCGCTTTCCAGTAAGTGATGATAAAACAGATTATTCAGTAAGTAGGATTTGCCACATCGACGAATACCGGTAATTACCTTAATCAGTCCATTGTTTTTTCTTTTTATCAACTTATCCAAATAAAAATCTCTTCGAATCTCCATCACCAAACCTCCTTACGAAAGATTTTTGCAACTTGTTGCATTTTTCTATTCTATTATATCCAGACAGAATTCAAAAATCAACATATCATCCACTTTTTAGAATAGATTTTTGCAACTTGTTGCATTTTTCTATTCTGTAATTACATTATATGCTTTCGTAGCAATTATTATCCCGCATTTTAATTAAGTTCTTGTTTTAGAAAAAGCAGCCACACACCGTAGTGCATGACTGCTATGTAATAGACATTATTTCCTTTTACATCGTATCCATTTGGGATCGTATCCTTCGTTTTATTTTAAACCACAATCCATTTGAATACTCCTCATTACGAACTAAAATTTCGTACGTTTCCATAGCGCCTGCGGAGCAGATAAGGCCACACACACCAACTGCCAATCCCATGAATATAAGTACATGATAATCTGTCCAGGGAATTATATTTCTAACTGTAATAGCCAAAGACAGAATCCCCGAAATGAATAAAACTGTACAAATACCTAAAACTGCAATATATTTTTTCTTCTTAGAATGATATTCAGCAGTTAACTCTTTCAAAAATTCATAATCAAAAATCAGGCTCTCCTTCCTCAAAATCTTGTATTCATCCTTTGCGGTGAACACTGCAATCACAACAAAAATAATGCCGACAAGCACACAAACTGATACACCCGATATTTTCCATGCCGGTACAGTCTGGATTGCAATATAAGGAATTCCTGCCAAAGCAAAGAACGCACAACCAATTCCGAAAAACTTAACGGTTTTCTTCTCATTGGCAATGTAACCCAAAGCAGTTTCTTTGTTTACATAGTAACCCGTATCATCCAAACTACTTTCTGTCTTTTCATCCTTCAATAAGAAGTCAACGGTTACTTCAAAAATATTAGAAAGCATCAACAGTTTTTCTGTTTCCGGATATCCCTGATCGTTCTCCCACTTACTGATTGCCTGTCTGGTCGTTCCCACAAGCTCCGCAAGAGCTTCCTGTGAAAGTCCTTTTTCCTTTCTTAGTTTATAAATTTTTTCTCCTAATTTCATTAGGCATACCTCCTCGTATAATATTTGGTTTCCCAATACTACCAAACCGCCATGTTATAATCTATCTTCTTGAAAATGCAGATTGTCAACTTAAAGTTGCAACTATGTTTATAAGCAAAATATAATGATACCAGGGTCAAAAGGTCTGAACCCACATGAGCTTGCTCAAATGTGGGTGAATGTCCTTGAGCCCCGCCAAAATATGAGCTTAAAAGTGGGGCGTAAGCACCACGATATGCGAATATTTTGCAGGATTGTGGGAGTACGAAG
>SFDP01000068.1 GCA_004558185.1 Lachnospiraceae bacterium
AAGAAACGGCACACTAAGACAGAGATAAGAAGTGAAATTTCGGAATTAATCTGCGGCAGAATTGCGGCAGGAGAGAATTATAATTTGACGCGTGACAAAAAAGAGACATTACAAAATTTATTAGATAGTTTAGCACAAGATTAAAGGTAAACGATGGATTGAAAAACAGTCGTTCTTATTTTAAAGCGCATTTATATGAGGGTGGGATAAGAATTGTAATTTCAGAAATATAACGGCAAAGATTGCTTATGGACATTTTATAGGAGGGTGACAGTGAAAAAACGAGTGATATCCATCTGCTTATTGGTGTTCCTTCTTTTTGCAAGTAGGTTGCCCTTTTGGCAGTCAGTGGAAAAAAAGCAGGTAGCAGGAATAGAGAGTAATACTATAGGAGCATTACTCAGTGAAGAAATTGATGAAGCAAAGAATAGTATAGATAAGCTTCAGTGTTTATCCATGGAAGAAATCGTATCAGAAAATCCAAATATTGAAAAACTGTATTGGTCCAGACCTACGCAGGAGGATATTGAGTTAATTGGAAAGCTGAATGATTTGAAAGAACTTCGATTGGATATCGGATATGCCTGCCATCCAGATTTATCCTGCTTGGAAAATTTATGGCAGTTGGAAAGGATACATATTGAAGAACTTGAGGGATTGGAAAAGAGAGTGTATTTAGGTGAAGATGCCAGTCTTGACTACTCTTTTTTGTATGCTCTGGAGCAGTTAAAAGAAGTAGATATTTGGGTGGAAGGTATAGAGGATTTGAGCTATTTTAGCCATATGAAGGAACTGGAGCGCTTATCTCTTAAATATGTGGAAACAGCAGATTTACAATATCTCGAAGGTTTAGGCAAGCTGAAAGAATTAGAATTGCAGGCTTCTTATGTGAGAAAAAATCAGGAAAGGTTAAAGAATCTCTCTACTCTGTCTGCCTTGTCAATTTACAGACCTACGCAAGAGGAAATTAACTGTATTGGTGAACTAACTGGCTTAAAAGAGCTGAAACTTGAGAATGTGAAAGCCTCCCTTAAGCTATATCCTTTGGGGAACCTGTATCAGCTGGAAAAACTGGATATGGATATTAATCCCGGGATAGAAGAAATTACGGGAGACTATGCCTTTATGAACCGACTAACGCAGCTAAAGGAGGTTTCAATCGAACATCTGGAAAATTTAAGTTGTTTTCAACATATGGAGGAACTTAAAAGTCTGTCAGTTACTTTCCTTAAAACAGCAGATTTTCAGTATCTTGAAAAGGCCGGAAAGCTGGAAGAACTGAGGCTAGCTTATTGCGATCAAAGACTGAATCATGAGGACTTAGCAATATCCAGTCTATCAGTTTTGGATATTTCAAATCCTAAACAGGAAGAAATTGACTGGATAGGAGAAATGAACAAGCTACAGGATTTGACGTTGGTCTACATTGATAGCTGTTTGGATTTATCAGCATTGGAAAAGCTACAGGATTTAAAAAAGGTGAATATGAGTGGCTTGCCATATACCGGTAAGCTGGACTTTTCCCCATTAGGAAAATTAAAAAAGCTGGAAGAACTTGAACTCTGGGCTGTGGATACAGATTATTCTTTTCTTCAACCCCTGAACAGCTTAAAAGTGATTAAGATTTATCGGGCATCCATAGAGGATTTAAGCTGCTTTCGGGAGATGAAAGAGCTGAAAGAATTAATCGCAGAAAGGGTAGATAAGGTTGATTTTGGATATTTAGAAGGATTAAACAAGCTGGAAACGCTGGACATTTATTTCGAGTATTGGGAAGAAGGAGGAGAAGTACCGGGAACACTGCCTAATTTATCTGAGCTGATACTGGAATGTAATTTTAGACCTAAAGAAGCAATCAATATCAGCTTCTTATCGGGGATGGAAAAGCTGAAGGGGCTTTCCATAACCAATCTCCCCCTGCAAAGCCTGGAACCCTTAAGAGGGTTGGACAATCTGGTCTGGCTTACGCTGGAATATGTGTATATGGACAATATTAAGCTTGATGTAGAGCCCATAAGCAAGCTGAAAAGGTTGGAAAGGCTATATATAGGCAAGGTAGAACTGGAAAGTGTACAAGCTCTGGGGAGCTTGGGAAGTTTGATCATGCTTACCTTGGATTCCACAAATGTCCGGGATATAGAACCATTGAAAGGGTTAGAAAATCTGCGAAGACTGTATATAGGAGGAAACACCAGTGAACAGGTGAAGAAACAGGCAGAATTGTATTTTTCTCATGTAGAGGATATAGAAATAAGGGAATAATTAGCAGAAGGGGAATAGTGGATGGAAGCCTTTCAGAATGTGAGGCAGAGGCCTATCAAATGAGTCGGATAGGTATTGAGCGAACAGTGGAATTAAAACGCTATACAAATAAAATTATTGTTGAATCATGAAGATGGGCCTATATAGTAACCTGGACAGCGAATTAACCCATCAAAAGGAGAGAAGGGATAATGAGAAAAAATACTGGAATGCTTTTCAGGGCAGCAGGTATTATTTTATTGATACTAACAGGCTGCAATCAGGGTGGAGATGAAGGAACTTTTACTGTAGGGATAGAGAAAGAATCGGTGGCTGAAAACATAGGTGTAGAGGAAGAGTCGAGAACTGAAAAGATAAAGATACCAAAAAACTGGACAAAACAGACAAAGACATTTAGTGACAGCGAGTTAAACGATACTCAAATAAGCCAATATACCGATGAATCAGGAAACGTCGCTGGATATGGAGTAGTGCAGGGAGAAAATAAGTTTGCCTATTCTCTTGAACATACAGAATACCAGTTTAAGGAAATGCAGGGAGAGATTCCAAGATATCATTGGAATAACGATGAAGAATTTTTATATGAAGCAGTTTTGAGTGAGGAAGAAAAAAAGGAGATCAGCACTACTGTAAGGCTTGTTGAGCAGGTGGATGTGGAAGACTATGCAAAATATAAAGATTTTCTGAGTTTTGGAGGAGAGGCAGAGTGGGCTTTACCTAGAGCGTACAGCTATACGTCTGATGGAGCTAATATCAGTTTGGAACAAGCAATGGATTTATGTATGGAAATATTGGTATTGGAGGGGGTAAAAAAAGATAACATAAAACGGGTAATGGAAGCCGATGAATATGGTATGTTTGTGGGATATAGCTTTAATCTGCGCAATTGGCAGCGTGATTATGGAGATAGTACGGATATAGTATGGGTTGATAATCGTATAGGGGTAAAAGCGGACAGTATTATCAACGATGGGATGAAAATGAACATTGTATTATACGAAAGGCATAGAAGTGAATTGGATGAAGGATATGATCATATAGTGGCAACAGCACAGTATTTAATCTGTTTGAAAGAGAAAGTGATTATAGTGGAGTAACACAACCAGCAGAAGGAAACGGACAGCATTGCAGATGGAGATAATATGTTGGTTATGTAGACGGTAGCAGACTTATTGTGTAGAATATATTTTTAGAAGGTATATTGTATGACGTAATTGTAAGGGATTTTTCTGTAACAGCGAATCCACTGATGGACGTTGAACTCATTGAAAAGGGGAAGGGAATTGTAGTAGAAAAAGTACATTCTTATGAGGATGAAGTACTTGTAACAGGGAACTTCTATTTAAAACCAATTGAGATAGTTATTTTGAAAAAAGGAATAGCGTATGGAGAAGAGAGAAAAGCTAAGCGTTTTAATCCTCTGTCTTTGTGTGGGGGGAATGCTTCTAAATGGCTGCAATGATTCCCAATCGGCTATGACGAGAGAAGAGCCGGAAACTGCAGTCTATGAAAAAGAGCTGGAAAAGGAGGTTTTGTTGGATGAGTCTAGGCTTATTTCGATAAATCTACAGCAGGGAGAAGCAAATCCGGGTGAACCCGGGATAATGATTCGTGAAGAACATTTGGATAAAGGGATATTTACCAGCGAATATTTGCATGAAATCAAAAGGAATGCAGATGGTATTTTAACAGAACTTCTGAGTAGAGAAGGAGCACTTTCTGAAGAAAACAGACGATTATTTTCTTTATCTGCCTTAGAACAGTTGAAGGCAGTAGACTGGTCAGAGCTTAAGGGAAAATGGAGCAGGGAGGAAGGAGGATATGACTGTTTTTGTATGCCTAACCTGCTTTGGGCGGATTCCGGTTATGAGTTTGTCTATGTCTATAGGGAGGAAGGTAAAAAGGGGGATATTCCCTCGGATGAACAGGATGAAATTACATGGATTAAGCTGGTGGTCAGTGAAACAGGGACAATTCAGGGATTTTTTACTGGAGAGGAAAAGGCTGCAGACAATGATCCTTATCTGATTGCCGGCTTGAGGGCTGACAGATGGTTTGTGGATACCTATACGGAAAGAGTAATTGGCGAAGGGAAAGCAGAGAGAGGGAAGATTCTTGCAGCTTCTTTCGGGATAGATGAGGGATCTGCAATCCTTCCCCAGTTTGAGAAGGATTACATAGATATATCTCTGATAGCCGAACGGGCGAAAGAAAATCTTTCTGATCTGTTGGAAGAGGAGAAAGTCTTGCCAGAAGGCTGGGTGCTCAGTCCCTATTACGATGCATGGTACTATCCAAGTTATAGTACAGAAAATGAGTTTGCGCTTGTTTATTATCTCTACCCGGACTTTGGAGAGATGAGTGCTGCCGGAGGGGAGGCGCTGATCCTATATACGATGGTGAACAAGACCAGCGGAGAACTCAGCTTTTTACAGACAGAGGCTGTTTTTCTGGAAAAGGAGAGATATCACGAAAAAAGAGCAAAAATCGATCTCCGTTTCCTGGTGGTGGAAGACAGTAGGGGAACCACTGCGGGCAGTTTGGCTCCACGGGGGACAGAAGAAAATATTTTTGGGGAATGGGAAGTAGAAGAATATGTAGAAAGAGTGGGGAAAATATTCGATAGATATAGTCAGGCTGATGATTGGGCAGAAGATCTCTTTACCCATGATGGAGAAGAACAGATTAATCGCCTTTTGGAGGAGGTTAAGGAGCTTACCCGGAAAGGCTGGAAAAGAAGAGAAAACAATACTGCCTACTATTATCCGCAGAATGAGCAGGAAGGCAGGGCACAGTTTCGGTTCTATTATTGCTACTGGGCAAGGGGAAGGTATTCTGCAGAGAGGGTGCTGGGAATGGACGTCTGGATTTCCCCGGACGGAATAGAAGAAATTCGTACAGAGTGGTTATGGAGGGAGCCGATTCAGGAAGAAGAGATTTCCCATAGGACAGATGTACTTACGGAATTTTCCAAGAAGGATATTGAACCTTATTTGCAGCTTGACTGGAGCAGAGATGAGTTATTACAGGGTTTGAATCGGGAGATTGAGCCAAATGGGAGCGGTGATGGCTGGAACTTCTCTCTGGCAGATATTGATTTTGATGGGATACCGGAAATGCTGGTGACTATTTCCTGTTGGGCAGGAGGCAACAGCCTGTATGTATATCGGCAGCAGGGGAACGAGGTGGTTTCCTATGTGGATACCTATGCGGTGTTTAAGGACAGGTTTTATAGAGGACTAGACCCCACGGAGATTTCACCATATTTGAATATTGATTTACTTGGTATTTATGTAAATGGAGCCGGAGAATACAGATATTTATCCATGGACTGTAGTCTGCATGGCGGTGACATTCGGGGAGAATGGGGAGAATTTGTCCTCTATGAAACCAAGTTAGAATCAGGAAATACACCGGAAGAAATTGTGAAGGTTAGCTATGTGTATCCGGAAGAATGTATGGAGCTGTATTTTAAGGGAGATAAGGTCTATGGAAAGGTGGCACTGAGAGAACTTTTGGAAGAATATATGGATGGCTGGAATCCGGTAGAGTTTAGCTATGCTACAGCCAAAACACAGTTTGCCAGAGATATAGTGGGATGGGAGCCGAATGGAAAAGAAGAGGAGAAGCAGCAAGAACTGCAGAGCTTATATCAGGATTTACAGGGCTTAGTGAGTTGGTGAATGGATAGATCACTGAAAATCCATATGGCGAAGCCATCACATGAGCATAAGAAAAGCTGTATAGCAGGGATTGGGCGAATGGGGGCCTGAATCGGTTGCGATAAAGTTTTATAAAAACCTATTGATGGATGAAGATTAGGAGAAATTAATGGTGAGAAAAGGAATAGCAGCATGCATTATAGTGATTATATTTTTATCAATCATTTTTATATGGAAACAGTCTCAGGAATTGGTGGAAGGGAAAGCTGTTGAAAAACAGAAAGTGCATGAAGATTATCTAAAAGTTGTCAGGCAGAGCGGATCAGAAGTTGATGTAAAAAGGGAACAAGAGCCTGTAGAAGAATTTTCAGAAGAGGAAAAGATACAGAAGATAGAGCAAGGCTGGTCGAAAGGGAATTCTGATGAAGAGGCAGAGAAACGAGAGTATGAGGGAAATTATCTTGGTTACAGCCTATACAGTTGGCAGACGGATTACTGGTATAAGGAGGATTTAGCCTATTTAGTAGAGGAAGACTATGTGGGAAAAGGAATATTTGTTTCTGAGTATATTAGCGAGTCAGAAGTATTTTTAGGGAGAGTTTTACAGCAGGCGATTGAGAAGAGGGGAAAGCACGATGATGCACTAAGTTCTTATTTTACCCCTTATGCCAGGCAGCAGCTTGCAGAAGTGGAATGGGAGCTGCTGGAAGACGCTTGGATTTGCCAACCCTATGATTATTTCCGTGACTATACGATTACTTATCCTTATGGAGAGCCACATTATCGATTCTACTACAGTTTCTTTTCCGATTTAAAAAAAATGGAGCAAACCGAAGAAGAAGTAAATGAAGTTGGCGTCGAGCTTTTGCTGAATAGCGAAGGGCAGATTTACTATATCGATATTAATATTTCCACAGTAAGCCCGAAGGAAACAGGGACAACCTACTACATTTATACGGATCCCCTTTGTGTTGATTTATATGGTGAAATAATCATTCGGGAAGGAGAAAAACGAGAAGGCTTACTTTTTGATTTTGAACGCTACTACAGACGGGGAATGGGGCCCGAAACCGCATATGAAGAAGAATTGGGAGGATTCTTTCGTGATGGGGACATGGCAGTAGGGGCAGAGCAATTAAAAGAGATGCTGGTGGATATGCTAAAGAGCCAGGGAGCGAATGGAAGCCAGTATGAGACATGGTTTGAAGAAAGCTACACTTATGAAGACTTTTTGAATGCAGACTGGCAGGCAGCAGGAAAAGACTGGATTGCGGCCAGGGAATATGACTGCCTTTATTTTGATGATGTTCAGGAACTGGGCTATGTAAAGTTTGAATATTATTTTTATCCGGACTTTGTCAGGATGAACACCACAGAAGCTATGGCTGTGGTGGTCAGTGGTGGACTGTCGGTCTCGGACGGAGAACTGTCTTATGTTGATGTGCTGGCCTTCCCCATAACGCAGGAGGAATATGAAGGAGTGAAGGCTGAAAAAGATCAGGAGGATAAAAAGGTATTGATCGTTGATAAGGGGGAACTTTTAAGCGGAAAAGAAAAAGCTAGTATTCCCATTCCTGTTTATGAATTGGAGCCTATCCCCATTCAGAAGTATGAGGTTTGGCCTTTTGAAACCTCTTATCAAAGGGAACGAATAAATATGCTTTGGGGATACACAGACGCAGCCCAGGTAGCAGATAAGCTGGCCGGATCGTTCTATCAGGATATGGAAAAAGAATATTGGCAGTGGAAGGGAGGAGAAGTGTATAAGCGGCTTACCGATGAGGCCTTGAAGAAGGGAGTATATGGAGAACTCGGCTTAATGGAGCAGTTTCAGGAAGAAGGCTGGGAAATGGATGAGGCCTATGACTGCTATTACATCAAGACGAATGAGGTGGCAGAAACACTTCATCTGCAGTATTATTTTTATCCCAGGAATATACTGGGAAATCAAACATTTAGGAAGACACTGATTGTGGATGTTTATCTGTCAGAGGATGGAATAGAAGACATGAAGATTAATCAAATCAGAATAAGCTAAATATAGAACCTCTAAGTAAGCCGGAGAATTTGGAGGGTTACAGATAGGAGGGATACCAGTTATCTCATTTTGTTTTGTATTAATTAGATGCTAACACTAATTATTGAGCTCACTTATGGAGCAAGCAGCTCCACCTTCTTGCTCCGGTTGCGTTTGATGACAGAATTATCAAGAACCAGAACCTTTACACGCTCCGGTCTTGTAAGTTTATCAAATGCTGCAGTAACTTTAACGGCAAGAAGAAGCAGAAATTTCTTCCAGTTGTAGGATGCTTCATTTAGAAAGCGATAATAGGTGTTCTTGGAAACAGCCTGGTCT
>SFDP01000011.1 GCA_004558185.1 Lachnospiraceae bacterium
CCTTTTTAGGGCGACCTTTACTGCGTGGATTCTCTTTTTTGACCTGTTTGTATTCACTGTAAGCATCATGCCAAATATCTTTTCTGATTTCGTCGAGAGATGTCATAGTGATTTTGTCAAGATTAGTTGACACATTTTCCACAAGGATTTTATACCTATGCTGCTTCTTTCAGGGAATCATAGTATTGCTGTCGTTTAAGCATTGGGGGAAGCCCTCCATTAGCGGAACAGATTCTCCGGTTATTCCAGTAGCTGATGAAATATCTCCAGATGATCGTTCTGAGTTCGTCCGTGGTCATTTTTTCAGTATCATAGTTTCATAAAGCTTTCGAGCTATACTACATCAAAACTAGCTGCAAAAGTGTGGGAACCTATTATGCTATGGTTTGCGAAATCAATGCAATGGAACACGAAATCACTTTTCACAGTACCGATGAAATAGCCGAATAAGAAAAGAGAGTAGGTTTCCCTACGCTCTTTTCTCACCGTGATAAAAAAATTTTCTTGACATATGTTAAGATAAGAGTATAATGAATGTAAATTTAATAGAGCCAAACCGTTGATGCGGAGATAAAAATAAACAGGGCACTTACAGAGAGTTGGGATTGCTGAGAACCGACAGAATGCTATTTATTAAATGGACCGCTGAGGGCATGGTCAAAGAAGTCTGATCAGACTTTGAGTATTCCATGACGTGAGGGCATACGTCAGTTGCCGGGAATATGTTAGTATTCTGCTGAGAGTGTGGTTTCCATGAATCAAGGTGGCACCGCGGTATTTTTGTACATTCTTACCGTCCTTGACAATAGCTTTGGCTATTGTCAAGGACGGTTTTATATTGCGCGAATAAGCAGAGCCAAATGCTTCCAATAACGAAAAAGGAAGCTTGCTTACTTTTTCGTTATTGGAAGCACTTGGCGAGCAACGCGAGCGAGAAACCGAAGGTTTCGAGCTGCTTATTCGGTGTGAGAAGTGAAAGAATTGGCGAGCAACGCAAGCGAGAAACCAAAGGTTTCGAGCTGCTTATTTGGTGTGAGAAGTGAAACAATTGGCGAGCAACGCGAGCGAGAAACCAAAGGTTTCGAGCTGCTTATTCGGTGTGAGAAGTGAAAGAATTGGCGAGCAACGGGAGCGAGAAACCAGGGGTTTCTCAAAGTCTTTGAGATTAAAATGCTGCTGAAGCAGCAGAAGGAGAGGAAAAATGATTACCTTAGAACAGGCGAGAGAATTGGGCAGAGGATACAAAATCGTTCCTGTCAGTGAAGAAATGCTGGCAGATGTGAAAACCCCCATCGAGGTATTAAGGATTCTGAAAGGAGTGAGCAGTCACTGCTATCTGCTGGAAAGCGTAGAATCCCAGAAGCAGTGGGGAAGGTATACCTTCCTGGGCTTCGACCCTGCTTTGGAGATTACCGGAACAGGCAACAGGGTTACTCTTCGTCAAAAGAAAGGGAAGACTGAGAAAAAGGAAGGGGGCCATACAGAGGACAGTAAGGATGAGACCTTTATCTGGGAAGCTGTCAGCCCCCGTGAGATCATCAGTGGGGTTCTGGAGGAGTATAAAAGTCCCAGAGTGGAAGAGCTTCCTCCCTTTACAGGAGGTTTGGTAGGCTACTTTTCCTATGATTATGTGAAGAACAGCGAGCCGGGACTTTCCCTTACCGGAAAGGATGAGGAAGGGTTTAAAGATGTTGATCTGATGCTGTTTGACCAGGTAATTGCTTATGATAATCTTCGACAGAAGATTATGATTATCGTCAATATCAAAACTGAAAATCTGGAGCAGGAATATGAAAGGGCACAGGCCAGGATAAAAGAGATCAAAGAACTTATCTTGCGGGGTAAGCCTAAGAAGGAGGAAAAGGGACATCTCCTTTCCCCGATCCGCAGCCTGTTTTCCAAGGAAGAGTATTGTGAAATGGTAAATAAGGCAAAGCACTATATCAAAGAAGGAGACATCTTCCAAGTGGTGCTTTCCAATCGACTGGAGGCCGAATTTGAGGGAAGCCTGTTGGATACCTATCGGCTGCTTCGTACCACCAATCCTTCCCCTTATCTGTTTTATTTTAACGGAGAGGATATTGAGGTGGCAGGAGCCTCACCGGAAACGCTGGTGAAGCTGGAAAACGGTATACTCCACACCTTTCCTCTGGCAGGAACAAGACCCAGAGGGAAGGATGAGGAAGAGGATCAGGCTCTGGAGCAGGAGCTTTTAGCCGATGAAAAGGAGCTGGCAGAGCACAATATGCTGGTAGACTTGGGAAGAAATGATCTGGGAAAGATCAGCCGGTTTGGTACCGTAGAAGTAGAAAACTATCTTTCCATTGAACGTTATTCCCAGGTTATGCATATCGGCTCTGCCGTAAGAGGAGAAATCCGGGAGGATAAGACGGCTTTAGATGCCATTGCAGCAGTGCTTCCAGCAGGAACCCTGTCGGGAGCACCCAAAATAAGAGCCATGGAAATTATCAATGAGCTGGAAAACAATAAACGGGGAATTTATGGGGGAGCCATAGGATATCTGGATTTTACAGGAAATATGGATGTCTGTATTGCCATCCGTATAGCCTACAAGAAAGACGGCAGGGTATTTGTTCGTTCGGGAGCCGGAATCGTAGCAGACAGTATCCCCGGGAAGGAATATCAGGAATGTATCAATAAGGCAAAAGCAGTAGTAAAAGCGCTGGAAAGCAGTGAGGGGGACTGAGTAAATTGCCGTACAGGGCTTATTCAGACAAGAATCGGTAATGAAGATGAATGGAGGTAAAGATGAATCTGCTGATTGATAATTACGACAGCTTTTCCTATAACCTGTATCAGATGGCAGGAGGGCTGGATTCGGATATTCGGGTAATCCGAAATGATGAAATGGAGATTCAGGAAATAGAAAAGCTGCAGCCGGCTCACATTATTCTTTCCCCTGGCCCGGGAAGACCCGGGGAAGCGGGAATCTGTGAGCAGGTAGTAAACCTGCTGGGAGGGAAGGTTCCCATTCTGGGAGTCTGTCTGGGGCATCAGGCGATCTGTGAAGCCTATGGGGCAAGAATCACTTATGCAAAAGAACTGATGCACGGGAAACAGTCCATCGTAAGGCTGGAGAAAGACAGTCAGTTGTTTCATGGACTGAAGGAAGAAATCAAGGTAGCCAGATATCATTCTCTGGCAGTGGAGGAGAGCACTCTGCCGGATGCCCTGCGAGTAACGGCAAGAACGATGGAGGGAGAGGTAATGGCAGTAGAGCACAGAGATTTTCCTCTATATGGAGTGCAGTTTCATCCGGAGTCTATTCTGACACCGGAAGGAAGAAGGATTCTGATGAATTTTTTAGCAGAGAAAAGAAGGGAGAGGTAATCATGATTAAGGAAGCCATTGCCAAAGCAATAAGGAAAGAAAATCTGTCAAAAGAAATGATGACGGCGGTAATGAATGAAATTATGGAAGGAAGAGCAACAGACGCACAGAAGGCCGCTTTTCTTACAGCCATGAACATGAAGGGGGAAACCATCGAAGAGATCACCTCCGCCGCCAGAGTAATGAGGCAGCACTGCGAACGTTTTCTGAACGATTGTGATGCGCTGGAAATTGTAGGGACAGGTGGAGATGGCTCCAACACCATCAATATTTCTACTATAGCTTCGATTATCGTATCTTCTCTGGGAATTCCGGTGGCGAAGCATGGTAATCGGGCAGCCTCCAGCAAATGTGGCACGGCAGACTGCCTGGAGGCTTTGGGGGTAAAAATAGACCTGGAGCCGGAGGAAAGCGCAAAGCTGCTGAAGGAATTGAATTTCTGTTTTCTTTTTGCGCAAAAATACCATACTGCCATGCGATTTGTCGGCGGAGTAAGGAAGGAAATGGGAGTCAGAACCCTCTTTAATTGTCTGGGGCCATTATCCAACCCGGCAGGAGCCAGTATGCAGCTTTTAGGGGTGTACGACAAAGAACTGGTAGAACCCCTGACCAGAGTATTGGTGAATCTGGGGGTAAAGAAGGCTATGGTGGTTTATGGCGAAGACGGTATGGATGAGCTTTCGTTAAGCGCTCCCACATTCGTCTGCGAGGCGATAGAGGGAGAATTTAAAACCTATACGATAGTTCCTGAGGACTATGGCTTTACCCGCTGCAGAAAGGAAGAGCTGTCGGGAGGAAGTCCCCGGGAAAATGCGGCTATGACACTGAGGATTCTGAAAGGGGAGCAGGGGGCAAGGACAGATGCAGTATTGCTGAATGCAGGTGCGGCTCTTCATGTTGCCACCGGCTGTTCGATGAAGGAAGGAATAAAGCGAGCAAAAGCAGCAGTTGATTCCGGCACAGCCCTGAAGCAACTGGAGCGGATTGTGGCGGCAAGCCGGTAAACAGAACCAGCACCGGATCGGGAAAATTTGTAATGCTTAGGCTGGAGGAAATAATGAATATTTTAGAGGAAATCACACATAAACGAAGAATAGATATTGAACGAAGAAAGAAGATGATCAGTCCCCAAATGATAAGGGAAAAGGCCGATAGGCTGGCGAAAAAGGAAAAGCTGCAGCAGGGGGGCTTTTTCTTTCCCTTTGAAAAAAATCTTTCGGGGGAAGGGATTCGCTTTATCTGTGAGGTAAAAAAGGCTTCTCCCTCAAAAGGAATCATTGCACAGGATTTTCCCTGCTTAACCATTGCCAAGGAGTATGAGCAGGCAGGCGCCTCAGCCATATCCGTACTTACTGAGCCGGAGTATTTTCTGGGAAAAGATGAATATTTACAGGAAATTGCCGGAGCAGTTGCCCTTCCTGTACTGCGTAAGGATTTTACTATAGACGCCTATCAGATCGATGAAGCAAAATGCCTGGGGGCATCAGCAGTTCTTCTCATCTGCTCCCTGCTGGAGCAGAATAAGCTGCAGGAACTGATCTGCCGCGCCCATGATCTGGGGCTGTCGGCACTGGTGGAAGCTCATGACGAGAGGCAGGTGGAGCAGGCTCTTTTGGCAGGAGCCAGAGTGATTGGAGTGAATAACAGGGACTTAAGGAGCTTTCAGGTGGATATTCACAACAGTATCCGGCTAAGGAGGCTGGTGCCTGAGGATATTCTGTTTGTTTCTGAAAGCGGTATCCGTACTGCCGCTGATGTGCAGATCCTGAAAGAGCAGGGAGTAAACGCCGCTCTGATTGGGGAGGCCCTGATGCGCAGCCAGAATAAAAGAAAGCTGTTGGAGGAGTTAAAGGGATGACCAGATTGAAGCTGTGCGGTCTGAAACGACGTCAGGATATAGAACTTGTGAATCGCTACCTGCCGGACTATGTGGGCTTTGTATTTGCCCAAAGCCCCCGCCAGGTCACGCCGAAGCAGGCAGCAGACCTGAGAGGGCTGTTAAAGCCGGAAATCCTCCCCGTGGGAGTATTCGTCAATGCCGAGATAGAAGCCATTGCTGCCCTGGTGGAGGAAGGAACCATTGCTGCCGTTCAGCTTCATGGTGATGAAACCGTGGACTATGTAATGAAGCTGCAGCAAAGGCTGGAAAGGATTGCAGGAATAAATCGATTGAAAGCAGACAGGACAGCAGAGCCTGTCAGGCAGGGAACACTGATCAAAGCAATTCGGGTTTTTTCAGTGCAGGAGGTAAAAAAGGCTTTGGCCTATCCTGCCTGCTATCTGCTTTTTGACACCTATACTAAAGGGCAGTACGGGGGCAGTGGAAAGTGCTTTGACTGGCAAGTGTTAAAGGAAATTGAACGCCCTTATTTTCTTGCCGGAGGACTGAGTGCAGAGAATGTGGAGGAAGCCATAAAAGAGGTAAGGCCCTTTTGTGTGGATATAAGCAGCGGAGCAGAAACAAATGGAATAAAGGATGAGGAGAAAATCCGATGTCTGGTGGAAAAAGTAAGACGCTTCAAAATGGAAGAAAGAATGGAGGGAAAAAATGAGTAAGGGAAGATATGGAATTCATGGGGGACAGTATATTCCCGAAACCCTGATGAATGAAGTAAACAAGCTGGAAAAGGCCTATGAGTTTTTTAAGCAGGATATTGGGTTTAATCGGGAACTGGGAACCTTGCTGAAGGAGTATGCAGGCAGACCTTCTTTGCTCTATTATGCAGAAAAAATGACGAAAGACCTTGGGGGAGCCAAAATCTATTTTAAGCGTGAGGATTTGAATCATACTGGTTCTCACAAGATCAACAATGTTCTGGGGCAGGCTCTATTGGCAAAAAAAATGGGAAAGACCAGAATCATTGCAGAAACCGGAGCAGGACAGCATGGGGTAGCTACGGCTACCGCAGCTTCCCTGTTAGGATTGGAATGTGAGATTTTTATGGGGAAGGAGGATACCGCCAGACAGGCATTAAACGTGTATAGAATGGAGCTTCTGGGGGCAAAGGTACATCCGGTGGAATCGGGTACCCAGACTCTGAAGGATGCAGTAAATGAATGTATGCGGGAATGGACAAAACGGGTGGACGATACCTTATATGTATTAGGCTCTGTGATGGGACCTCATCCCTTTCCCATGCTGGTGAGGGATTTCCAAAGTGTTATCAGCAGGGAGGCGAAGGAGCAGATATTACAAAAAGAGGGGAGGCTTCCTGATGTGGTACTGGCCTGTGTGGGCGGAGGCAGCAATGCCATGGGAATGTTTTATGATTTTCTTCCTCATAGGGAGGTCAGGCTGATTGGCTGTGAAGCTGCCGGAAGGGGAATCCATACCAGAGAAACGGCAGCCACCATTGCTACCGGAACGGAAGGGATTTTCCATGGAATGAAGTCCTATTTTTGCCAGGATGAGTTTGGGCAGATTGCTCCCGTATATTCCATTTCTGCCGGACTGGATTATCCCGGAATCGGGCCGGAGCACGCCTATCTTTACGATACGGGAAGGGCAGAATATGTGGCCATCACCGATGAAGAGGCAGTGGAGGCCTTTGAATATATTGCCCGAACAGAAGGGATCATTGCAGCCATTGAGAGCTCCCATGCAGTTGCACAGGTGAAAAAAATGGCTCCGTTAATGAAAAAGAATCAGATTTTGATCTGCTGTCTCTCCGGCAGAGGAGATAAAGATGTAGCGGCGATTGCCAGATATAGAGGAGTGGATTTATATGAGTAAAATCAGTGACGCATTTAAAGGGAAAAAAGCATTTATCGGATTTTTAACCGCAGGAGACCCCAGCCTGGAGAAAACAGAGGAGCTGATCGTGGCCATGGAAAGGGCGGGAGCCGATTTGATTGAGATTGGAATTCCCTTTTCGGATCCCATTGCCGAGGGACCGGTGATTCAGGATGCCAATGTAAGGGCTCTGACGGCTCCAGGCGGCTGTAGTACAGAGCAGGTTTTTGGCCTGGCAGAAAGAGTCAGCCGGAGGGTGACTGTGCCATTAGTATTCCTGACCTATCTGAATCCGGTGTTTAAATATGGTTACAAGGAATTTTGTCAAAGGTGTGCCGAAACCGGAATCAGCGGGCTGATCATTCCGGACTTACCCTTTGAGGAAAGGGGAGAGCTGGAGCCTGCTCTGGACAGCTTTGGGATAGAGCTGATCTCTCTTATTGCCCCTACCAGCATGGAGCGAATCCATATGCTTGCCAGGAAGGCCAGGGGATATATTTACCTGGTGTCCTCCATGGGAGTTACGGGAATGAGGCGGGAAATTACTACCGATGTGGAAGAACTTTTGGATCGGATTCGTCAGGTGACGGATACTCCTATAGCAATAGGCTTTGGAATCAATACCCCCGAGCAGGCTGAGAAGTATGCCCAAATAGCAGATGGAGTAATTGTAGGAAGCGCCATCGTTAAGCTGATTGGAGAATATGGAGAGAATGCCGTAAAACCGGTGGAGGACTATGTCCGTAAAATGGTGGAGGGCTGCAAAGCCGGGACAGATGACTGACAGAAAAAATTGACAGCAGCCTGCCTTTGCCGTATAATCAAATCAATACCTGCAGGAAGCAGGAAAAAGAGCAGAAGCTCTCAAGAAGCGGTTGAAGAATGGTGCATTTGCCTCAACAGACAGGTGGGGCAGTGTCGGTTGGAATGGATGTGTAATGCTTACCAGGAAGGTATGCTTTTTCCTTAGGAAAGAAGTGTGCCTTCTTTTTATATGGACAAATTGAATGGGGCAACAGAACAGGAAGACCTGTTCTATGTTGGAGACTTATTTATTAGAGCAGTATCGCAAGCAAAACTTGCGATATGCGTGGGGATTAAAATGAAAAAAATTTCTTTCTTGCTGCTGGTGCAGCTAATCGCTTTAATTCTGATTGCCTGTGGAGACTCTTCCAATAAACAGAAAGAAGGTTCTGCACTGGTTTATGGCAGCGGGGACTATACTCGAATCAATCCGGCTATTGATGAGCATGGGGAGATCAATATTCTGCTCTTCGATGGACTTACTGCCCATGATGGGAATAATCAGGTAGTTCCCGGGCTGGCAAAAAGCTGGAGCTTTGATGAAGCCACCTGTACCTACACCTTTTTTCTGGAGGAGGGGGTGAACTGGCATGATGGAAAGCCGTTTACTGCCGAGGATGTAAAATTCACCATTGAGGCCATTATGAATCCTGAAAATGGTTCGGAGAACGCCCCCAATTTTGAAGATGTGGAAGAAATCACAGTGATCGATGACACTACCATTACCTTCCGGCTGGCGGCTCCCAATGTGGCCTTTTTAGATTATATGACCATGTCTGTTCTCCCCAGGCATCTGCTGGAGGGAGAAGATATGCAGACCTCGGAGTTTTTTCGAAATCCGGTGGGAACAGGGCCTTATCGGCTGGAAAGCTGGGAGGAGGGGCAGGCCATTATTCTGGCGAAAAATGAGGAGTATTTTAAGACTCCTGCCCGTATAGACAGGATAATCTTCAAAATCGTTTCTGATGATTCCGCAAAGGCTCTGCAGCTTAAGTCAGGAGAGCTGGATTTGGCCTTGCTGCCTCCCAAGCTGGCAAAAGGCTTTGACGCAGAAGAAGGCTATACTCGCTATCAGATGAAAACTGCTGATTATCGGGGAATTATGTTCAATTTCCAAAATGCCTACTGGCAGGAAAACAGGGATATTATTCCTGCCATTTGTTATGGTTTGGATCGTCAGGCCATAGTAGATGCTGTGCTTTTGGGACAGGGAGTTGCTGCCTATGGTCCTTTGCAGAGAAATCCTTATCATCATGAAGCAGTGGAGCATTATGATTATAATCCCCAAAAGGCCGGAGAGATACTGGAGACAGCAGGCTGTACCCTGGGCGAAGATGGTTTCTATTACCGTAATGGGGAGAAAATCGGCTTTACTATCAGTGTTGCTGCCGGAGATCAGGCTCGTGTGGATATTGCCCAGGCAGCAGCACAGCAGCTAAAGGAAGTAGGGATTGACGTATCCACAGAAATCCCTCCCCGGGTAGATTGGGAAAAGCAAATGGCCTATCTCATTGGCTGGGGGAGCCCTTTTGATGCCGATGATCATACCTATAAGGTGTTCGGAAGCGGTAAGGGTGCAAATTACAGCGGCTATTCCAACGCTCAGGTCGATCGGTATCTGATTGAGGCCAGGCAGACGGATGATCCTAAGGTGAGAGCCGAGGCCTATGCAGCCTTTCAGAAGGCCTTGGCTGAAGACCCCGCCTTTGCCTTTATCTGTTATATAGATGCGGACTATGTAGCCATATCTGGCTTACAGGGAATTTCACCGGATACGACTTTGGGACATCATGGGGTGGGGATTTTCTGGAATATTACAGAATGGACATTGGAGAAATGAAAGAGTTACTGCAAATAAAAGACCTTTCTCTCAGCTTCTTTACTCCCGGGGGAGAGGTGGAGGCGCTCAGGCGGGTTTCTCTATCCCTTAAAAAGGGAGAGGTGCTGGCCGTGGTGGGAGAATCCGGCTGCGGTAAAAGTGTATTGTGTAAAAGCATCATAAAGCTGCTGCCCCGGAGTGCAAAAATCAAGGAGGGGTATATTGGGATAAATGGAGTGGATATTACCCGGTATCAGGAAAAAGAGATGCAGAAAATTCGGGGAAAAATGTTTTCGATGGTCTTTCAGGAGCCTATGACTGCCCTCAATCCCACCAAAACGGTCGGTAAGCAGATTGAAGAAGCGATTCGCATTCATCATCCTGAACTGTCTGAAGCTCAAAGGCATAAGCGGATTCTGGAATTAATGGAGATGGTGGGGATCGATGAGGCTCGGAGTCGGGTACAACAGTATCCCCATCAGCTTTCCGGGGGAATGCGGCAGCGAAGCGTACTGGCTATTGCACTGGCCTCAGCTCCACAGCTTTTACTTGCGGATGAACCTACCACTGCCCTGGATGTTACCACGCAGGCACAAATTCTCAAGGTACTTAAGGATATTCAAACCAAGCTGGATCTGGCCATACTGTTTGTCTCCCATGATTTGGGGGTGGTAGCGCAAATAGCTGACCGGGTAGCAGTGATGTATGCAGGAAAAATAGTAGAAACAGGTACGGTCAAAGAGATTTTTTCCAAGCCCCAACATCCGTATACATGGGGACTTTTGCAGGCTCTTCCCTATTTGGCGAAAAAGGGAGAGCCGCTGTATGCCATTCCGGGAATGCCGCCGGATCTGGCACATCCTCCGAAGGGAGATGCCTTTGCCTGTCGAAACCAATATGCGCTGGCCATTGACTATGAAAAAATGCCGCCTATGTTTAAACTCAGCGATACCCATTATGCAGCTACATGGCTGCTCCATCCCAGTGCGCCCCGAATAGAGTTCCCTCTTATGCAGCAAGAAGACCGGGAACCTTTTCAGGATCGGGAAATAAGGAAAAAGGGCAGCCAAAAGCTGAAAGGACAGAACGCTGCCCCTGTACTTTTGCAGGTAGAAAGTCTTACCTATGGCTTTTCATATCACGGGAACAGAAGGAAAGTCCTGGATCAGGTTTCCTTTCAGATTCGACAGGGAGAAATCTTTGGATTAGTGGGAGAGTCCGGCTGCGGGAAATCCACTTTGGCCCGCTGTATCATGAATCTTTATCGGCCCTGGGAAGGAAGGATTCTTTACCAGGGAGTGGACACCTGCGATGCCAGGCAGTTTAAAGCCAACAGAAGAATGCTGCAGACCAGCAGACAACTGATCTTTCAGGATTCCACCTCCAGCCTCAATGAGCGCATGAAGGTGGTGGATATCATTTCAGAGCCCATGAAGCTGGCAGGGATCACACCACCCCGGGGAAGCTGCCGTAAGGAAGCTGAATTCCAGCTTTATCACTTAGGACTTGGGGCCTCCTGTCTGGACAGGTATCCTCCCCAGCTATCGGGAGGAATGAGGCAGCGTGTAGCCATAGCCAGAGCCCTTACCATGGAGCCAAAGCTCCTGGTGGCAGATGAGCCTCTTGCTTCTTTGGATGTGTCCGTTCAGGCTCAGCTCATTAACCTGTTTAAGCACTTACAGGAAGAGCATGGCTTCACCTTTTTGTTTATTGCTCATGATCTGTCGGTAGTTCGTTATTTGTGTGACCGGGTGGGGGTAATGAATAAGGGCAGGCTGGTGGAAGTGGCGGATACACAGAGCCTATTTGAAGCACCCAGGCATCCTTACACCAAAGCGCTTCTTTCCGCCATTCCCTTCTCCCGGGCAGAGTGGGTGAAGGCAGCAGAATGAGAGGAAAGGTGAAGAGAAAAAGAATGGTCGATTATGGAAGAAAGAGCTTTATTTTGCTGCTGAGTATTTTTCTGTTGTCGATGCTGGTTTTCTATATGGCTCGTCTGGCTCCAGGAGATCCTCTGGTGGCCTACTATGGTGACCGGGTGGAGAAGATGAGCCATGAGGAAAGAGTCTGGGCAGAACAAAAGCTGGGGCTAAATGAACCCATCTATATTCAGTATGGAAAATGGTTAAAAAATGCACTGAAGGGAGATTTGGGAATCTCCTTTAGCTATAAGACGGATGCAGTAAAGGTGATTCATACACGGATGGCCAACACTCTTCTTTTGGGAGGAACAGGGCTTTTGCTGATTTTCGGTTTGGCGCTTCTGTTGGGGGTGATCTGTGCCCTGAAGGAGGATAAGTGGCCGGATAAAATTCTGTGCCGGATAGGAATCCTAAGCAGTTGCATTCCGGAATTCTGGCTGTCTTTGCTTCTGATTTTGATTTTTTCCCTTTGGCTGAAGCTGCTTCCCGCCAGCGGAGCCTACTCTGTGGGAAGGGAAGCAGACCTTGGTGACAGACTTATTCATTTGCTTCTGCCCCTGACGGCGGTCGTAACAGGACATCTTTGGTATTATGCTTATCTGGTGCGTAATAAGCTGCTGGAGGAGGTCAGAGCAGACTATGTCCTGTTGGGCAGGGCAAAGGGCTTATCCAAAAGACAACTGCTGCTGCGCCATTGCCTTCCCAATGTGCTGCCTGCCTATATTGGCATTATGGCAATTTCTGTCCCCCACATTTTAGGGGGTACTTATATTGTAGAAGCGGTATTTTCCTATCCTGGGATAGGTACCCTGGCCTATGAAAGCGCACGTGTCCAGGATTATAATATGCTGATGGTTCTTTGCCTTTTGACAGGAGTTATGGTCATTGTAGGGAATCTTATTGCACAGCTCATCAATGAGAGGATCGACCCTCGAATAAGAAAGGAGGCAGGCCGGTGGAACAGTTGAACAGGGATTCCTTCCGGCTGGTAGGAATACAGGAGGTTTCCGATTTGCCTTCTATGGAAAGGCCGCCATGGTATAAAGGAAAGCCTCTGCCGGCAGCAGGATTTTTGCTGCTGCTTATTCTGGGCTGCTTATTCTGTGAGGGGTTTATCCCCAAAGACCCTTCTTATATGGATTTGACCCATTTCAGCCTTCCGCCGGGAAAAACCTTCTGGTTTGGAACGGATACCATGGGAAGAGATATTTTTTCTATGGTCTGGTATGGAGGACGGATTTCCCTGCTCATGGGAGTATTGGCAGCTGCAATTTCGGCTTTAATTGCTGTTCTTTATGGTGCAGTAAGCGGTATGTCCGTATGGTGGATGGATTCTCTTTTGATGAGGCTTTCGGAGATTCTGCTCAGTATTCCTGGCTTTCTTTTTATAATCTTTATTCAGGCTGCTTTGGGAAAGGCTACAATAGTGAGCATTGCAGCAGCGATCGGAAGCACCGGCTGGATGACGATGGCAAACGTGGTCAGGACAGAGGTAAGGCAGCTTAAAAGCAGTGAATACCTGTTGGCAGCCCAGGCTATGGGTGGAGGCTTTTTTTATCTGCTGGGAAAGCATTTGCTGCCTAATCTGGTACCTTCCCTGCTGTTCATGGTGATCATGAATTTACGCAATGCAATTATGGCTGAGGCCACCCTCAGCTTTATGGGGCTTGGACTTCCTTTGGAGGTAATTACCTGGGGCAGTATGCTGTCCCTTTCGGGCAAAGCGCTATTGTCAGGAGGCTGGTGGATGATTTTGATACCAGGAGCTTTTCTGGTGAGTACACTTTTTGCCCTGACCAGCCTGGGGAATTACCTGCGAAAAAGCATGAACCGGAAAGAAAGTAATTTATAAATATGGTAGCTGTTCAGAGCCATGTAGATGTTCAGTGAAATGAACATACTGGTTCCATGAAGGAACATATCCTTGAACATTTATATGGAGAAGTAACCACATGAGTAAAAGGAGAGCTGGTAACAGCGATTTTGCGAATGGGATTTTGAACAGTTGCTAAATATGCTGCTAAAGCAGCAGAATGAGAGGAAAATATGCAGACAAGCAATCAGTTGGGAAAATTTTTTCAAGACAATCGTCAGGCAGCCCTGGCTTTTTCAGGAGGAGTAGATTCCACCTATCTGCTTTATGAAGCGATTCGACAGGGGGTTAAGATACAGCCCTATTATGTGAAGTCAGCCTTCCAGCCGGAATTTGAATATCAGGATGCTCTTCGACTGGCAAAAGAGCTGAACATAGAGCTTAAGGTGATCCCGGTAGATGTATTGGCCAATGAAGCAGTAACGGATAACCCGGCTAACCGGTGCTACTTTTGCAAAACCTGTATTTTTTCTGCTATTCTAAAAGAGGCAAAGGAGGATGGATATACGCTGATTCTGGATGGGACAAATGCTTCTGACGATGCAGTTGACCGACCGGGTATGCAGGCTCTGCAGGAAATGAAGGTACGTTCCCCCTTAAGAGAATGTGGCCTGACCAAAGAGAAAATCCGCCGGTTGTCCCAAAAAGCAGGATTGTTTACCTGGAACAAGCCGGCCTATGCCTGTCTGGCTACAAGGATCCCTACGGGAGAGAAGATTACGCTAAATAAGCTGGCGGCTACCGAGAGGGCAGAAGGCTGTCTTTTTTCTTTGGGCTTTTCCGACTTTCGAGTACGTTTTTTTCATGGTATGGCAAGGCTGCAGATCCGGGAAAATCAGCTTTCTTTGCTGCAGGAAAACCGAGAAAGGATTCTTGAGGCATTGAAGTCGGATTATCAAGGAGTTTTGCTGGATTTGGAGGTGCGTGATGAACACTGAAATCAAACAGTTGTTAGAGGCGCTCAGGCAGGGGCAGCTTTCCACTGAGGAAGTCTATCTTCGCTTGAAAATGAAGCCCTTTGAGGATGTGGGCTATGCCAGAGTAGATTTACACCGCAAATTAAGGCAGGGTGCGGCAGAGGTGATTTATGGGGCAGGAAAGACTCCGAAGCAGCTTCAGGGGATAGTAAGATCCATGAAAAAAAACGGAGAAAAGAGGATTCTGATCACCCGTCTTTTCGAGGAAGGCGCAGAGGCTCTAAAGGAGGCAGAGGGATTTACCTATTACCCGGAAGCTAAAGTAGGAATAATAGGAGATTTTCCCACACCCGATGGCTTGGGAACTATTGTTGTGGCTACCGGGGGAACCAGTGACATTCCGGTGGCGGAGGAGGCGGCTCTGACCGCTGAGATTCTGGGGAATCAGGTAACCCGCCTGTATGACGTGGGAGTTGCGGGACTTCACCGTACTCTGGCTCATTTGGAGGAACTGATGAGTGCAAAGGTGGTTATCGCCATTGCCGGCATGGAAGGTGCCTTGGCCAGTGTGATTGGCGGTCTGGTAGATTGTCCCGTCATTGCAGTTCCTACCAGTGTAGGCTATGGAGCTTCCTTTGGGGGAGTGTCGGCCCTTTTGTCTATGCTCAACTCCTGTGCCAGCGGGGTGTCTGTGGTCAATATCGATAACGGATTCGGGGCGGCCTATCAGGCCAGTATGATCAATCATATTTCTTTGGTGTAAGTGATTAAAATGCTGCTAAAGCAGCAGAATGAGAGGCAGGTTGAAAGAATTAGATTCTTTCAACCCGGGATTTGTGCTGATGCACAAAGTCCCTGTGATTAAAATGCTGCTAAAGCAGCAGAATGAGAGGAAGAATGAAAATTTTATATTTAGATTGCGGTATGGGAGCGGCAGGAGATATGCTGGCAGGAGCACTGCTGGAGCTGTTGCCGGACAGGGAGGCGTTTATCAAAAAAATAAATGGCCTGAAAATTCCCGAAGTGGTGGTAAAAGCAGAAAAATCCATAAAATGCGGAATTCGGGGAACCCATTTTCAGGTCAAGGTAAAGGGGAAGGAAGAAGAGGAGCACTATGGCCATTCCCATCATGATCATGGCAGTCATGAACATTCTCATGTGCATATCGGACATACTCACGAGCGTACCGGACACACTCACGAGCATTCTCATGCACATAGTGACCATGCACAGGGGCATCATACTCACAGCCGCTTGAAGGAAATTGAGCACCTGGTGGGAGAACTGCCGCTGTCTGCCAAGGTAAAGGAAAATATACTGGCGGTATACCGCCTCATTGCCCAGGCAGAAAGTAAGGTACATGGAATGCCTGTGGAGGAAATCCATTTTCACGAGGTGGGAACCGTGGATGCACTGACGGATATTGCAGCGGTCTGTCTGCTGATGGAGGAACTGGCTCCTGACCGGGTGGTAGTTTCTCCCATACATATAGGCAGCGGTCAGGTGAAATGTGCTCATGGTATTTTACCTGTACCGACACCAGCAACTGCTCATCTTTTGCAAAATGTACCAATTTATGGGGGAAAAATCAAGGGAGAGTTATGTACACCTACAGGAGCAGCCCTGCTCAAATACTTTGCAGCCTCCTTTGGGGATATGCCGCTGATGCAGATAAAGGCCATCGGCTACGGAATGGGAAAGAAGGATTTTGAGGCAGCAAACTGCGTAAGAGCCTTATGGGGAGAAAGCCAAGATGGAGAGGATGCGGTCTGGGAGCTGTCCTGCAACGTAGACGATATGACCCCGGAGGCAATAGGCTTTGCTCAGGAGGAGCTTCTGGCAGCAGGGGCTTTAGAAGCCTACACGATCCCTGTAGGAATGAAAAAATCCCGCCCGGGAATCTGTTTATCCCTTCTGTGTAAGGAGGAAAAAAGAGAGAGCCTTGTACAGGCGCTGTTTAAATATACCACAACACTGGGGATACGAGAAAGAAAACTGCACCGATACGTTCTGGAAAGAACTCTTCGGGAAGAAAACACGCCTCTGGGAACGGTCAGGGTAAAGGAGGCCGCAGGATACGGGGTTTCAAGAAAAAAATACGAATATGAGGATTTGGCCGGACTGGCAAGAAAAAACGGTATGAGCCTGGAGGAAGTGGTTCAAAGGCTGGACAGATAAGTTCCTGATCACGGCCTGCAACAAGTGGCGTGAGGATATTCGGATAGCTACCTGCTGCGGGCCGCAATATTTTTCTACAGCTTTAGATAAACGGAGGAAAGAAAGACGCCTTCCTCTGCCCTGAAATCTGCATCTCCATAAGCAGCTTCGGCGATTGCCTGAATGGAAGCAAGGCCGATGCCGAAATCCTTCCGTTTAGAGGTAAATGAATCCCCCTTGTGCGGTCAAAAAGATATGTCTCCAGAGCTTTTTTTGCCTTTCCCAGGGTTTCACGCCGGATTGGAACGTTTTTCCCATTCTGCATATGAAAACATCTGAGCTCATTATCTATATATTCCACAAAAGTAAGATTGACGGTAAAGCTTTTATGAGGATGGAAAAACGGCTGTTCCTCCAGTTGAGGCAGGAGGTTTTGGAGCTTTTCATAAACTTCTATCACCTTTCCGCCCTCCAAACAGATAAAAACCAGTCGTGCCTGCTGTTCCAGATAGAGAATACCGGAAATCCGTATTTTGCCATCTTCCCATTTTTCTGAATGAGCAGACAGGGAGCGTTGTCTTTTTTCATTTTTGCAAGGGTTAGAATTTCTTTAATATCTGCTTCCTCATAGGGCTTTTCAATATATTTGAGGGCAGACAGACGATAACTCTCCAGGGTATGCTCCGTACTGGTGGTAATAAAGGCCAGGGGCGTTTCCCGATCAATCTGCCGTATCTTCTTCACCGTTTCTACACCGGTCATTCCACCCATATAAATATCCATCAGCAGCAGATCGAATTTTTGCATTTGATAGTTTTCCAGTAATGCTTCTCCACTCTCATAGAGGGTGTATTTATTGGGAATATCACTGCGGTTTAAAATATCTGTCAGCTTTTCCGCTTCTTTTGCGGTATCCTCACAAAGAGCTATTCTCAGCGGCTCTTCCATAAATCCTTTCCTCATCAACTACTCTAAAGTAAATTATAATGATGTTAGGGTCAAAAGCCCCTAACTATGATACCTACGGATTGTTACGTACTTCGTACTCCCACAATCCTGCAAAATATTCGCATATCGTGTTTGGCGGGCCTCAAGGACATTCACCCACATTTGAGCAAGCTCATGTGGGTTCAGACCTTTTGACCCTGGTATCTTATAATGAGAAAGCACAAAAATTCAATTTGTCAAGCCCCAATTTTTACATCAAAAGGGTATGATTTCGTACTTGGGAAGAATTAATCAGCGCTTCTTTAAATCCGTATGTACCCCATTAAGATTAGTTAATAAGCTGTACTGTAAGAGCTCTGACAGGATTTATTCTTTGAATTCCCCGGCTGCGGAATCTGAATTGTGCTTCCTCTCCGCCAGCCTTGCCTGTAATTCTTCGATTTGTTCCTTTAAGCTGCTGTTCTCGTCTTGTAATCCGCTTACCTCGCCCTTTAGGCTGGTATTCTCACCCTTCAGGCTGGTATTCTCGCCCTTTAGACTGGTATTCTCGCCTTGTAATCCGTTTACTTCTCCTTTCAGCAGCCGGATATCCCTCTCTAAGGTTTTCTCTCTTCGTTCAGCCAGTTCTCTGGCGATACAGCGTTCCCTCACCAGCCAGTCTGCATTGGCTTCAAGTATGGCCTTAGCCGCTTCCCCCAGGTATTCATTTTCCTTTACCAACATTTTCATTTCCTCCCAGGTTTCTGCCTTAAACAATCCGGCCCAATGGTCTAAGCCACTGGCCCTGTCCTCTTCGTTTGCCAGCTCGATTTGATTTAAGCTTACCACAGAAAGTGTAAATTTACTACTATATCGATAAAAGTTTCTGATATTCAGTAATTCGTACTTGGCGTAAAATTCGGGATACTCCGGGAAAAGAGTGTAATTCAGAAAAGCGGTATGATGAACCGGAAGGGCTTCCTCGTACTCCTGGCCCCGGTAGAGCTGGTCAAAGCTGCGGCATAGGTAAGAAAGGGAGCGCTCCGGCCAGTTATGCTGGTTAGTCACCTGCATCTCCAGATTAAGGATGGTGTGATCGTTTAACAGCACCTTCACATCCATAACAAACTCTTTTCCAGTGATTTCCTCTGCCAGGTTAATGGGATTCATAATGGTGATGGATTTGATTTCCTCGGGTTTAAGATGTAATAATGAACAGACCAGACCGACCAATACCTTTTTATGCTTTTGCAGTATGTAGCGAAACAGATAATCGTTAGTCATATTGAACCGGATTCTTCCGGTACCCTCAAGACAGGGCAGATATGTCCTTTGCTTCATGATGTGTCTCCTTTGAATGAATTGAATTATGCCAGTACAACGCTTTAATTAACCGGACTTGTCTATTTCTTCCATAGTAGAAATTCAAAAGTTCTTAGCGTAGCCCGTTGCACCTATATTTTTTTGAATTGGAATCTGAAAGAAATATTCTGCGTCTTTAATCTGGTGATTAAGAAAACATAAGTGCGTATACTGATGTGTTTCATTAAACTTGAAATAAATAATGACATTCCTGAATATATCCCATATATAATATATAGAATAGCATATATATACTGTGTTGTAAAGTGGGTAATTCTAAGAAAACGCTGTACTAGTGCAACGGTTTTAAATTAACTACACCATATCACTTGTCTATTTTCCCGATAGCACAGGACAAAAATCTTCAGCGTAGCCCGCTACGCCTACGTTTTTTGCCCTGCACTCTCAGAAAAATATACTGCGTGAATAGTGCAGTTATTTAGAAACCGTTACACTAGCTGATGTACAGGAAGAAATCAAGCATAACAATCTGACAGGGGAACGCTATACCATGCAGCTTAGCTTGTCTCATGAAGGAGAGTTCGGTTTTACGGCAGTCCTTACCCTTAAGCTGGACAAGGAAAATAGCGGGCTTTTTGCACAAGAAGTGAATTGGGAAAAAGTATTAGTGGATACCACTTACCGCTTGCAAAGATGAGGTTTTCTGCTACAATACAGTATGGAGGAAACCTGATGAAGACTAAGGAAACAAGAGTAATTATTGCTCTGCTTGCAATGCTTATCCTGCTCTCCCAGGCCGGCTTTAAGACAATGGAAGCCGGTTCCTTTAAGGTGCCCTCGTTAAAAAACTCACAGGCAAGTATTCAGTCTCACTCCCCCTATGACCATTCCTATGCCAGGTCTTGTACCGGCACTGCTATCACAGGAATGCAGGGGGTGTTGTATCTTGTGCAAAGGACAGGAAGCTGGTGGCAGGAAAGAAATCCACTGGTAATTTCTCTGATTTCTGCGTTGCTTACCTGTTTATTGATCATTTTCTATGTAATTTTCCTTATGGGGAGTCAACCCCGAAAGGAAGAGACAGCAATCCTGCACTATATCCACGCACAGGATGGAAAAAAATAATTGACCTCCATTTTAGCCTATGGAAACCATAGGCTTATTTGCGTACCCATTTTTTCATAGCAAAGAAGTAGAATACTTCAAAATGGAGGTAAAAATGAATAATCTGATTTTAATCATATTCTTCTTCATTGAGGTGGTAATCGGCCTGGCATCCACCCTGTATCTGGCACTCTCTCTTTTCGTGGTTCTGGGACAGAAAATCTATCGAAAATGTAAATACGGTGCCTCACTGTACGATTAAGAAAATAATAGAGCGTTTAGCCAAAGAAGCAGCCACCTCCTGTAGGAAGGGCTGCTTCTTTGATTGTAAAGGATTTAGAAGGTAATCAGAAGATTCTCCTACTGGATAAAGGCCAAGAAATCTGTTATAATCTTAACAGTTTTAATGATACCAGGGTCAAAAGGTCTGAACCCACATGAGCTTGCTCAAATGTGGGTGAATGTCCTTGAGACCCGCCAAAATATGAGCTTAAAAGTGGGTGTGGGAGTACGAAGTACGTAACAATCCGTAGGTATCATAGTTAGAGGCTTTTGACCCTAACATCGTTTTAATTTTACTAATGTGATAACGATTCAGAGCCATGCAAATTTACATTCTGCGAATGCTCGCATTCAAACAGAATTGTAAATTTATATGGCGAAGTAACCACATGAACAAAAGGAAAGCTGCCAAGCAGCGATTTTGTGAATGGGGTTCTGAATATACCTAATGTGAAAGCATTTTTAGCATGAAAGGAACATAAAGATGAAGCTCAAATTTGTAAGTCTGATTCTTATCATCAGTCTGATTTTTACCTCTGTACAGTTGCCTGTTTTTGCGGAAAATATAGCTGATGGTGGAGGCTCTCAGGAAGATACGGTGAATATAGCCGGTTTGTCTCAAGAAGAAATGGCGAATACTGTAGGAGGAACGCAGAATGTGCCACTTGACACGGTAGATGGGGCTTCTAAGCAGATAGAACAAGAGGCAGGCAGCGGACAGGCGGTACAATCGCAAGACAGCAGCCGGAACGGTTTGGCAACAGACGCAGGGCAGAACAGTCAGCCGCAGGACAGCAGCCAGAACGATTCGGCAACAGACGCAGGGCAGAACAGTCAGCCGCAAGACAGCAGCCAGAACGGTTTGGCAACAGACGCAGGGCAGAACAGTCAGCCGCAGGACAGCAGCCGGAACGATTTGGCAACAGACGCAGGGCAGAACAGTCAGCCGCAGGACAGCAGCCGGAACGATTCGGCAACAGACGCAGACCAGAACGGGCAGGCATCAGACAGCCGTCAGAATGCTCAGCCGACAGATAGCAGCACAGACGATGCTTCTGCCGGGGAATCGGTATCCGATAATGAGCTGCCGGCAGAAACCGTATCCTCAGGGGATATGCCTGAAATAAAGCGCACAGCCGTCAGAATGCTGGGAGTTCAGGCTGCCGCCGGAAATACAATTTATGTAGGAAAACCTAACGGAGTGCAGACGGGTACTGAGAGCAATCCCTATGAAGATCTGGCTACTGCAGTAGAAAAGGTACAGTCCGGGGGCACCATTATCATCATGGCCGGAGCCTATTGTAATGATCAGGCCGAAGCCGGTGGTCAGGGAACCAATCAGCCGCTGGTAATTGATAAGCCCGTGACGATTCAGGGAATGAAAGGAGATACCAAGCCCAGCCTGTATTCCCGCCGGGGAGGCTACATTCTGAAGGCAGATGTTACTCTGAAAGATTTTGACTTTAACTATATTGGACAGCGCAATGGTATTTTTGCCAATGGGTATAGCCTGACCATAGAAAACGTAGGTAATTCCACAGCCGCTAATGGAGGAAAATATATAGACATCTATGCCGGCGGCTTTGGTGGTGAGGCTTCCGGAGAAAATGGGCAGATCACCATCAGTGGTACCTCTACGGCCATAGGAAATGTTTATGGAGGAGGCTATGGGGAAGATTATACGAAGCAGGCAGTAATTACCCTGAATGGAAGTGTGAACAGGATAGGGAATATTTACGGCTCAGGAAACGGAAGCATAGTAGCAGGAAGTGTAACCATCAATCTAAATGACAGTAATCTCAGAAATGTTTATGGGGATATGGGGGAAGGAGTAGGAGCCGATGTGGTGTTTACTTCTCACCAGAAATCCTATGAGATTCTTTCCCTGACAGGAATAAACAAGCTGACGGTTGCAGGCGGAACCCTCAGGCCTAAAGCGCTGAACAATGGAGTGGCGGTAGAAATCAGAAGCGGTGGGGCTTTGGATTTAACCGCAGTAATGAAAAATAACAATAAAGCCTTTTCCATTAGTCAATTGATCGGAGGAGGCACTCTGCTGATGGGGAATGAGGATACGCTTACGGTAGCGGGGAGTGTAAGCGGTATCACCGATTTTCAGAGCACCTGGCAGCAGTCTATGCTGGATACGGTTTCCGGTTTTGTTACACCGGGCAACACCTACATCAAAACACCCTTGGACACGAAGGATGATGCCTTTACCTTCACTCCTAATTCCTCCCAGAAGGATATTAAGCTGGTAAAAACCGTGGTTATGGGTGCAGGAGGAACGGAGCACATAGAGTGGGTGGCAAAAAAGGAGAGTACAGTAGTGCCTCCGACAGAAAAGAGCCTGCAGGGAGCTACCGTTAACGTAGCAGGAACCTATCTGTATAACGGTGGCTTCCAGACGCCTGAGGCAGGAAACGTTTCCGTCTCGCTGCCTGGAGGGGCTGCGGTGGAAAAAGAGGCATACACCATTTTGGCTGGTAATAATCGTAATGCAGGAACAGCAAGTATCACCGTAACAGCCAAAGAAAACAGCGGCTACACCGGAGAAGCATCAGGAACCTTCACCATTTCTCCTGTCCCTATTACGGTAACGGCTGATCCGGCAGAGGTTTTTTACGGACAGTCCTCTCCCAAGCTGACCTATCAGATTACTTCCGGCTCATTGGTATCGGGAGAGAGTCTGAATGGCTCTTTACAGGTGGCTCAAGGGGAAATGAAGATTACGCAGGGAACACTAACGGATAACAAGAATCCCAATTATAAGATTACCTTTATTGAAAATACCTTCACCCAAAAGGAAACGACTCCCAAAATAGAGATCATTCCTGATAACAGGAACCAGACACCGGGCGGAAGTGTTCAGCTTCAGGTAAATATCTCCAATCCTTATGATGCTGCACTTAAGGATTTGCCGACACCGGAGCTGACCTGGCAGGCGGGCAGTGAGGCAAAGCAGAAAATCGTGAATAATACCTTTGTAATTCCTGCCACTGTCAGTGCCGGCACAACGATTACTATAGAAGCAACTACAGGCAGGGTGAACGGCAGGTATGCGGCAGGGAGTGCAGTAACCACCGTCAAGGTCAGTGACAAAACCAGCGGGGATGTAAAGATCGGTGTCCAGGTTTCGGATTTGGAGTATGGAAATATTCCGAGTGTGAAGGCAGAGCTGATTGGAGAAACTGCCACAGGGAAATGGAGCTACACCTACTGTAAGAAGGAGGAAGGAAAATTCCAGGAATTGACTGCATTATTGAATTCCTCCGGCCTTCTTCCGGCAGGCTCCTATCTGGTGAAGGTCAGCTATGAGGATAGCAGCCGGATTGGAGAAAAGACGGCAGAGTTTACGGTCATCCCGAAAAAGCTAACGGTAGGAATGAATGCAGCCGGAGTGAGTAAAGTCTATGATAAAACGGTGGAAGTTAAGGGACAACTGCCCACTATTACGTTAAGAGGGGCAGTAGAAAAAGAAAAACCGATTTTACAGGAAGAGCAGATCACATACAGATATGAAGATGCAGGAGCAGGAAAGGATAAGGTCATTATTGCCGATAATCTAAAGCTGACCGATGCAGAAGTCAATGCCAACTATACTCTGCCGGACAGCGTTCGTGCAGGAAAGGCAGAAATCCTGGCAATGGAGCTTGAGGTGATTCCCCGGGCAAATCAGGGAAAGAAATATGGACAAACAGACCCGGAGCTGCTGATCGATCCGATCGTCACCCCGAAAGGAGAACGCCTCACTGTCACAGGAACCCTGGGAAGGGCAGAAGGGGAAAATGCAGGAAGCTATGCCTATACCATTGGCAGCCTTTCTGCCGGCAATAACTACAGACTTGTGCTGAAGCCATCCCCGGCTGCGTTTGTTATTGAACCGGCTTCGGTCGAGCTATCTCTTACCAGTGATTTATCCAGCCAACATCCGGGAGAGTCGGTAGCCATTACGGTGAAAGTAAAAAATAGAGATGCTTCTGCGCTGATTGCAGGAACTGTACAGCCGACTTCGATTTTAGTGGCAGACAGAGAAGGCACTGTGGTAACGATGGAAAGCAGAGGGAATGGTACCTATGAGGGAAGCTATAGAATACCTGCCGGGAAAAATGCCGGAGACAAAATTGTGATTGGAGTAATCCTTCAGGACAGCAATTATGAACGATCAAGTCAGGAACTGTCTTTGACAGTTGCAGCCAAAGGGGAGACTCCTTTGCCCTGGCCGGATGAAGAGGAAAAGAAGGAGCAGCAGAGATTAGAAATTAAATTGGGAATCTCCGAAATACCGGACACCCTGAAGGAAGCCCTGAAGATCAATACGGCAGAAGAAGTAGAAAGCATTATGATCAGAGCCATTACGGAAAAAGGCCTGGCTTTGGCTAAGGATACGCTGTTGTATGATGTGAAGCTGATGGTCAGCACAGATGGAGGAAAGACCTGGGATAAAGTAACAAAAGATAATTTTCCCACAGAAGGTCTGGAGATAGTTTTACCCTATCCGCAGGGAACCGGAAAGGATACCCATGAGTATACGGTAATTCATATGTTTACGGAAAAGGTAAATGGGAATAATCCGGGAGAGATGGAGTTTCCTGCCGTAAGCAGGCAGAATGACGGCCTCCATTTTCGAGTAACGGGGCTTTCCCCTATTTTGTTGGGCTGGAAAGAAATCACTCAGTCAGCGGGGGGAACAGGAAATACTTCTCAAGGGGGAAATACTTCTCAAGGAGGAAATACACAAAACAATCAAAAGCCTGCGGGAGGAAATGAAAGCAGTGAGACAGAAGCATCTCATGGAGCTTCCTCTCCATCAGGATATACAGAACGCACCGAGGCTGAAAAAGGAAAGACCGGACAGCAGACAGATACGACTGTGGAACAACTGACGGCAGATGCACCAAAAGGAAGCAGCACAGGAAAAAATCAGACAATAGAAGGTTCAAACAGACAGGGAAACAAAGGTGTGGAAGCAAGAGCTCAGATGGCTGACGAAAGGCTGAGGCAGCAGGAAGGGGCAGTAGAAGCTGTGGCAGAGGCCGCATCTCAGGAAAAGAAAGCTGCAGCGGAAGAGATATTGCAGGAAAAGGAAGGCCTTGCAGAAGCTATCCAACAGGAAAAGGAAGTGGAGGAGCAGGCAAAAGCAGAGGCTGGAATCACAACCGGGGAGAAAAAGGGAAAAAAGGTAATTCTTTGGATCGTTGTTTCGGGAATAGCATTGGTTGCGTTGGGAATCCTTATGATTAAAAGAAGAGTCAGATAAAGGAGTGCTATGATTAAAGCCTGTTTTTTTGATGTAGATGGAACCCTGGTTTCCCATACCCTGGGAGCAGTCCCCAAAAAGACGAAAAAGAGTCTGGAGCAGCTAAGAAAAAAGGGAATTAAAATTTTTCTGTCCACAGGAAGGCACCTGGAGGAGCTGGACAGACTTCCGGTTAAAGGAATGGTCTTTGATGGCTATGTAACCTTAAACGGTCAACTTTGTGCAAATGAGAAAAAAGAGATTCTGCACAGGGCGCCGTTGCCGGAGGAGGATACCAGGGCTCTGATAGAGATTTTTCAGAAAAAAGAAGAGCCTCTGATGCTGATAGAAGAAAATCGATTATATGTAAATTTTATTAACGACGCCGTATGCCAGGCTCAAAAAGAGGTTTCTACTCCCTTACCTCCGGTATCAGTTTATACAGGTGCTCCGGTATATATGGCGATTGCCTTTATTCGCAAAGAGGAAGAGGAAAGATTTATGCCTCTGATTTCATCGGGCTGTAAAATGACCCGATGGGCCTCGGGCGGTGTGGATATTATTTCCAGAAACGGAGGAAAAGTGTCAGGTATACAAAAAGTACTGGAGCACTATGGAATCCGCAGGGAAGAGATTATCGCCTTTGGAGATGGGGAGAATGATATGGATATGCTGCAATTTGCCGGTATAGGTGTGGCAATGGGAAATGCCGGGCCGGAGGTAAAAGAGGCAGCGGATTACGTTACCGAACATATTGATGAGGATGGACTGGAAAAAGCACTAAGGCATTACGGTCTGCTGGAATAAAGCAGTCTGGTATACACACAGGAGTAAGGCGGGCATGAAGGTACACATGAATTCAATTCAAACTAAGTTTATTATCCTGACAATGGCTGTAGTCCTGCTGTCCGCAGGAGTGGTGGGAGGAACCAGCGTACTTTATACCGTGCGCTCTACGGACAAAAGTACGGCTAAGATCATGAATTCGATTTGCCGGGAGAAGGGAGCAGACTTAGATGGTTTATTTCTGAGAACTGAACAGACTCTTCAGCCTGTAGTCAATTATGCTTTGCAAAAGGCAAATCTCGGACAATATTTGCAGACTCAAAAGCAGAGAGCAGATTATTTGGAAGAGATGAAGCCGCTTTTTCGGGCAACAGCAGAGGCCGCAGAGGAAGCGGTTGGGGTATATCTTCGACTTTTTACCGATTCGGAAGCGACCGATGCAGAGCTTGTCTATCGTAGAAGCAATAAGGAAGAGGAATTTTACCTGGAGCCGCCTTCGAGAGAAAAGGAAAGGGAAGAGTGGTACTCTCAATGGGAAATGCAGGGGAAGCCGGTTTGGATGGCTCCTTATGATAATGGAAAAACGGAGGGAAAGGTTATTTCCTGTGTGATTCCCTTATGCCAGGAAGAAAAGCTGTTAGGAATTGTAGGGATAGACATATTATTCGAAGATATTGCAAAGGAAATTAATTCCATTCAGGTCTATGATACCGGCTATGCTTTTCTGGCAGACGGGAATGATGAAGTGGTTTACCATTCTTCAGGTAAAGTAGTTGATACCGTGGAGTTTAATCGTCAGGAATGGGATATTTTCGTAAAAGAATTGGAGGAAGAGGGGCAGCAGGAGAATGTTTTTCAATATGAATTTGAAGGACAGAAAATGAAAATAACCTGCTGCAGCCTGAACAATGGAATGCGGCTAATTGTTGCTGTACCAACTGCGGAAACGGACAGGCAGGGGATTGAGCTGACAAAGAGTATACTGCTCTCTGTTGTAGTGATTTCTATCATCTGTGTCCTGATTACGGTCACCTATACCCAGAGTATTGTAAGACCCTTAAAGGAGCTGACAAAGGCTTCTAAGCAGGTGGCAGAGGGAAATATGAATGTAACGCTGCTGAATCAGTCTCAGGATGAAGTAGGGGAGCTTGCCAGCAGCTTTCAACAGACGGTAGACTGCCTGAGAGTTTATATGGATCGGATGAATGATCTTGCTTACAGAGATTCCCTGACCGGAGTGAAAAGCAAGACCGCCTATGATGAGGAAATGTGCAAAGTAAACAGCGGAATAAAGATGGGGTTTGACCAGTTTGGTATTCTGATGCTGGATATCAACGGCCTGAAAGGGGTCAATGATCAGTTTGGGCATGAAGCAGGCAACCGATATATTATTAACTGCTGCAAACTGATATGCAATACCTTTAAGCACAGCCCGGTATTTCGTATTGGCGGGGATGAATTCGTAGTACTGCTGATTGGTGATGATTTGACTCATATTGAAGAGCTTCTGAAAAAGTTTGATGAGAGAATGGAAGAAAAGAAGACCAATACCCGGTCGCCGGAAGAAAGAGTATCTGTAGCGGCAGGTCTGGCTGTTTATGACCGGACAAGAGACGCAAGCTATGAGGATGTATTTAAACGGGCAGATGCAGCGATGTATCAGAAAAAGGGATTAATGAAGCAGACAAACAGATAAACTTTCTTATCGCCACAGCGAGGAAAAAATGAATAAAGTAAGAAAAGATGCTGCCCCGATTGGTTAAAGGCAGCATCTTTTTATATTCGTTATACCAGTACACTAAATAAGACCTACGGCATATTCATAATCGGACATGAAAATCTGAATGCCATCCAATGCCAATTCTCGGGGATCGAGAGAAATGATCCCATCTCTGACCTTTTGATAAGAAACAGGCATATATTGATGCAGCATATTCATGGGAATCCGGTATTCTCTCAGGTTGTCAAACAGCTTATTCATGGAAGCTACTACCTCAGGGAGACCGATATAGTAGCGAGCCCGGTCAGAAAAGCTATATTTTCTGGCCAGAGCAAGCTGCTTCTCATCCCCATGATAATGCTTCTGCCAGTTACTGGGATTCTCCAGCATTACCTTCTCGAGGGTTTCCATGAAATGCGCCTGCCTGTCCTCCGGCACCAGTTCCTTCTCCATAAAGCTGAGGGCAAACAGTGCCTCCCGCAGCCCATAAGTCAGGGCAGGACCCACCTTAAGGATAGCAATGCCATCCTCCACCATTTTTTTCAGGCATTCAGGACTCTGATAGTCACTGGAATGTCCTTCAAAGCAGACCTGAGGATATTCCTTCAGGGCAGCGCATAAATCTACGGCAGCATCATGGTCGTATAAAAATACCTGCTCGTCACCGAATTCTACACCGGGCTGTACTACCACGGCAATGACATCATCCATTCCCTGGGCGATACCCTCCTGTTCAAATACACGCTGGTAGGTGGCTACCGTATCCTTGAAGGCAGCCGGACTGGTAACGGCAAGAGAATCCTCCTCTTCCTGGGCACCGCCGGGGATAGGCACCTCACTTCCGATAATAAAAACGGGGCGCATTGCTTCCGGCTTTTCGGCCTTCAATTCTTCATATCCCTTCATGGCAGCCTGATAAAGAATGGCACCTCTGCGGGCAATGGTTTCCGTAGAGAGCAGGCCCTCAGAATCGTCAGCCACCTTCATGCTGGTGTCCAGATGGATCTTGGTAAAGCCCGCCCGGGCATATTGATACACCAGCTCAATGGAGTTTTCCATAGCTTCTTTTTCCGGAAGATTCTGCCAGGTAAGCGGGCCCAGATGGTCGCCGGCGAGAATGATCATATTTTCCTCTACACCAATTTTTTTTGCCAGATGATGAACCATATCATAGAAATCCTTCGGAACCATTCCGGTGTATCCCCCAAACTGATTCACTTGATTGGCAGTGGCTTCAATTAAGGTAGGGGTATTCAGAGCCTTGGCACGTTTCAGTGCCTGTTCCAATACCAACTCATTGGCACTGCAATAGGAAGGGATACCGCAGATCTCTCCCTTCCTTCTTCTTTCCATCATTTGCTGAAGTGGATGCTTCATATATTCCTCCATTCTGCTGCCGGGCAGCAATATATTTTTGATTGGGATAAAGGGCAAAAGAGCTCCCCTCTCCCGGGAAAACCGTTATACTGATTTACAGCTTTGCTTCACCCTTACAGTAGGTCTGAAGTACGGTATAGTCGGTATCCAAAACCACCAGATCGGCATCACAGCCGGCAGCGATCCTTCCCTTACGATCCTCCAGCCCAAGACAGCGTGCAGGATTAATGGTACAGGAATTAATGGCATAGTTGAAGGGAACCATAGCTTCCTCGACCAGAATACGCAGACCCTCATTCAGCTTCAGGGTAGAACCTGCAAGGCCGCCGGTAGAAGTGAGGTGAGCGCTTCCGTCAGGATAAATTTCAATTTCATTTCCTCCAAAGAGGAATTTGCTTCCCACAGGAGTACCCTTGGCCATCAGAGCATCGGATACCATGATGCCAAAGTCAGGGCCTTTGGACATAAAGTAGGTATTCAGGGCAGCAGTGGTGGAATGGTTGCCGTCACAGATAATCTCACCATACATGGTACGCAGACGGAAGGCAGCGCCTACCAGTCCGTTTGCCCGATGATTAAACGGTGTCATCCCATTATATACATGGGTCATGGAAGAGGCTCCGTTGGCAAAGGCCAGCACAGCTTCCTCATAGGTGGAGGCAGAATGACCAATGCTGACTACCACACCATGGGTAGAAAGATATTTGGTAAAGGCAAAATCAGGATCATGCTCTGTAGCCATGGTGATATACTTGATATTACCTTCTGCTGCGGCCTGGTAACGCTCAAACTGCTCAATGGTTCCCTGCACGATATAGGGCTCCGGCTGTGCTCCCTTGTATTTCATGTCCAGATAGGGACCTTCAAAATGGATGCCTAAAAGCTCAGCCCCCTCATAGCCCTCCTTCATTACCTTGGCAACATTCTTCAGTGCCCTGGTGAGCACCTCTTCACTCTGCGTAATGGTGGTAGCCAGAAAACCGGTCACTCCTTCGGACACGATATGCTTTGTCCAGTTGCGAAGCCCTTCCTCCTGGGCATCATTTGTATCAAACTCGAAAGCACCGTGGCAGTGGATATCCAGAAAGCCGGGAACGATACGCTTATCCCCGTAATCCACATCTGCAGGCTTGCTCCCATAGGGGAGCACACCGATAATTTTTTCATTTTCCACTTCTATTGCAGCAGCAAAAAACTGATCTGCAATCCATACTTTTTTACTTTGAATAATCATAGGAAATCCCTCCTGTTCTTTTAACCCTGATATCATTATAATTGGAGAAGAAAAAAAAGAATTTGCATTTTTTAAAGTAACTATTATCTCTTTTAATAGCTCCATTGTTTTTTCCCCTTCTCTGTTATATTATAATAAAAAATTCAAAAAAAACCTAGGGGGGTCAGTTATAATGAACATTTTTAACATTTCAGCAGACAAAATGCAGGAAACCTCTTCCGGATTTACCCTGCAGGAGATTTATCAGCAGCCTGCAACCTGGAGAAAAACCTGTGCACAATTGGCGGCCTGCAAGGATGAGCTTCAGGCATTTTTGAATCAGGTAGTTAAGGCAGAGGATTTTGATATTGTTCTTACGGGAGCAGGTACCAGTGAATTCGTTGGAAATTCATTGTTTCAGGCTCTGAACGAGAGATACAATTATAAGGTAAAATCCTACGGCACTACGGATATTGTTCCCTCACCGGAGAATTTTCTTTCCCGTACCAAGCCCACTGTGCTGGTTAGCTTTGGACGTTCCGGCAATTCCCCCGAGTCCCTGGGGGCAGTAGAAGCAGCAGAAGCGGTATGTCAGAACCTGTACCATTTATTCGTCACCTGCAACCATGAGGGTACACTTTCCAAGCTGGCAGATACCCGGGATAACTGCTTTGCCTTGAACCTTACGCCGGAAACTCATGACCAGTCCTTTGCCATGACCTCCAGCTTTACCAATATGTATATGGCAACCTATCTGGCCTTCAATCTGGATCGTCTGGAAGAGCTGACGGAGAAAATTGAGAAAATTTGTTCAGCCACTGAGAATTTCCTGGACAACCAGTATGGAATTGCGGGTAAAATTGTAGAGGAGTTTGATTTTGAGCGTATCGTTTATCTGGGTAATATTGCCCTGAAGGGAGTTTCGCAGGAATCTGCATTAAAGATGCTGGAGCTGACAGCCGGCAAGGTGGCTACGATGTTCGATTCTCCACTGGGCTTCCGTCATGGTCCCAAATCCATCATCGATGACACCACTCTGACAGTGGTATACCTGAGTGATGATGCTTATAAGAGACAATATGAGATCGATTTAATCAGGGAGATGGGACCTCAGAGGAAGAAAAACCGTATTGCAGTGATTATGAATACCCCTTGCAACGGCCTGGATAATCTGGTAGATTATCAGTTAGTGATGGATTGCGGTCAGGCTATGGATAATGTACTGTTAGGCTTTATGTTTATCGTCTTTGCGCAGACGCTGGCAGTGCTGAAATCTCTTTCTCTTGACATTACTCCGGACAATCCCTGTCCTACGGGAGAAGTGAATCGAGTAGTTAAAGGAGTAACCCTATATCCGTACACATTAAAATAGGAGGCAAAACAGATGGTAGGAATATTAGTTACGGGACATGGACATTTTGCAACAGGACTGGGCTCCAGTCTGAAATTAATTACCGGAATTACGGAAAATGTTGCTTTGGTAGATTTTGAAGCGGATCATTCTACCGAGACCCTAACGGATAATATCAGCAAGGCGATGGATGAACTGAAGAATTGTGAAGGAATTCTGGTTCTGTCTGATCTGGCCGGAGGTTCACCCTTCAAATGTGCAGTGGAATGCAAATTTGCACGTCCCGAGCAGAAGATAGAAGTAATTGCCGGAACCAATTTACCCATGCTGGTTGAAGGCGGCATGATGATGGGGGCATTCGACTGCCCTCGTGAAATGGCAGATGCATTGATTCCCACCGGCAAGGACTATATTGTTCTTTTTGAACTGGAAGAGCACAAGGATAATACCGAAGAAGATGGTATTTAAGCCTGTCTGACAGCCGGATGAATATTGCGGTCAAAGCAGCAAAATGGGAGGTGGCATCATGAATATTAATTGGGAGGTAGTGGCCTGGACCTGTATTACACTGGCGGTTATTATGGGTATATTTGCCCTGATCCTGAGTGTCATATCTTCAAAGAATATGCGCAGACGCCGTGAGGATATGCGCCAGATCCACACCGGTCTTGCCATTGGAAGCCAGATTATTTTTGCCGGCGGTCTTTATGGCAGAGTGGTAGGTATTGAAGAGGAAACCGTCAATGTAGAGGTGGCAAAGAACACGGTGATTAAGATCAACCGTTATGCCATTCAGGGAATTACCAATTTGAAAAAAGAAGGCAATTAAGCAAAAGGGCTGGTATCGATCAAATGGATACCGGCCCTTTTATTGCTCTGTTCTGAATAGTTACATTTTGAAAAGCTAAATCTGATCCAGCATCTGACGGGAGTACTCGCTGGGAGCCATATGATATTTCTGAGCGAAGGCCCTGGAAAAGTAATGAATGGAATTAAAGCCCAGCATAAGAGCGATCTCACTGATGGTATACCTGTTTTCACGAATCATCTGGCAGCTTTTTTCCAGCTTTAAATCGCTGATATATTTTTTGGGAGTCTGATCCAGATTTTCCTTAAATAATATCTGCAGAGAGGAGCGGGACAGGGAAAAACGCCTGCAGATTTCTGCAATAGTAAGCGGTTCACAGATATTGATCTCGATATAGGACAGTATTTTTTCCAAAAGCTCGTCTTGATAGTGCTGCCTGGTAATGGGCACCGGCTTCTCGTCTTTGTGGTCCTGAAATTCGGACTGTAAGAGCCGGATGACAATTTCCTGCAAAAGGCATAGCATAAGGCTGTTCATATAGGGAATCTGATTAGAGCTTTCCTGAACAAAGGATTTAATCAGAGAATAAATCTTCTTGTCGTAATGGAATACCTTGTTTAGCAACAGCCGGTTCTCCGCACCCTGATCGTGCAAAAGCAGGTTCTCCATAGAAAAAATGATGGTGACATAGGAGCAGGAGTGACCCTCGGTAATAGATTGGGTATGGAATTGTTCGGGACCATACAGAATCAGCTCTTTTTCCCGCAGAAGATACTCTGTTCCCTCTATCTGTGTACTGAGACAGCCTCTGTCTACATAGGTCAGCTCGTAATAGTCATGTCGCTCTCCCTGAAAGAAATAGCCTGAGTTGCGAATGTTATAATAATAGCCCAAAATTTCTCTGATCTGGATGCGGGGCAAAATCCGATTGAAGGAAAAAGGAACCAGCAGCTCCCTGGTTTCCATGCTGAAGCCGGAGGTGGTGATTAGCTTACAGCTTGCTTCTTTACTGACCGCAACAATGGAAAAATATACTCCCGGCTTGAGCATGACCTTGCGATGGATAGAGAAAGTTTCCAGATGCTCTGCTTCAGGAGAAAAGCCTACGATCAACGCAGCCATGCCGCTTTGCATCTCTAGATAGACCTGACAGTCGAAGTGGAGAAGCTTATCAATATTCTGTTTGGGAGTCTGTCGGAAAACCCGGCTGATTAAATCGGAGTTCTCCAGAGAAACAGGCTCTTCATAGACGGAGCCATAACGTGAAAATTCTCTCATTGATGTCTTGTACTGCATATTAATCCTCATGTGTACCGCAGGTTCTGCCTGCGATAGGGGGGTAAATAAAATCCATCGTCAAATCGGTTCTTATTATAGCATTCTTTATAAAAAATATCTATAAATTTAAGATGAATCTGATTAAATTTGACAAAAAATAATAAAAAAATACTAAAATTAATAAATCAGCTATTAAAAAGGGTAATGACAAAGAAGGGAAATTATACTATAATAAATATACTCTGAATGGGATTTCCAGAGAGAATCATAATCAAGGAGGGAAACATATGCCTAATATTGTTTTGACAAGAATCGACAACCGTCTGGTTCATGGTCAGGTAGCGACACAATGGTGTAGCAGTATTGGAGCAAACCTTATTTTAGTAGCCAATGATGAGGTGGCGGGAAATACACTTCGTCAGGGGTTAATGGATATGGCGGCTCCCAGCTATGCTTCAATGCGCTACTGGACTTTGGAGAAGACGATTTCAACCATTCACAAGGCTTCAGACAAGCAGCTCATTTTTATTGTATGTGAGACTCCTGCAGACGTATTGAAGCTGGTTGAAGGCGGTGTGCCGATCAAAAAAGTGAATATTGGTAATATGCATATGGCAGAAGGAAAGCGTCAGGTAGCTGGTTCTGTTGCCGTAGATGATGCCGATGTAGCTGCCTTTGCAAAGCTGCGTGATTTGGGAGTAGAGCTTGAGATTAGAAGAGTTCCTTCTGAACCCGCAGAGAACATTGAAAAATTGTTCAAATAATTACATCTTGGAAAGGAGATTAGAACAATCATGACTTTTAGTGCAATTCAGATTATTCTGGTGTTCATCGTTGCGTTTATCGTTGCGATTGACCAGTTCGACTTCCTGGAATCTCTGTACCAGCCCATCGTAACCGGTGCCGTGATCGGTGCTATCCTTGGTGACCTGCAGACCGGTCTTATCGTTGGCGGTACATACCAGTTAATGACAATCGGTAATATGCCTGTAGGTGGTGCTCAGCCTCCTAACGCAGTTATCGGTGGTATTATGGCAACCGTGTTTGCGATTTCTTCAGGACTTGAGCCTACTGCAGCGGTAGGTCTGGCAGTACCCTTTGCCTTAATCGGACAGTATATGGTTACTTTGCTGTTTACCGTTATGTCTCCTCTGATGTCCTTGTCTGACAAATATGCAGAGAAGGCAGAACCTAAGGGAATCGTTACAATCAACTGGTTGGCTATGGCTGCCCTGGGCTTGTTGTTTGCAGTAGTTTGTCTGGCCGGACTTTTTGGCGGTTCAGCACTGGGAACTACGTTAAGCAACTTTGCAGACAAATATCAGTGGGTAATGAATGGCTTAAGTGCAGCAGGTGGCATGATGCGTTTCGTTGGTTTTGCTATTCTGCTTAGAATGATGCTTTCCAATGACCTCTGGGGGATTTACTTTGCCGGATTTGCGTTGGCAACGGTTATCGGGTATGTTGATGGTCTTGGCGGTTCTGCATTACTCTTAATTGCTTTCGTTGGTATTGCAATTGCACTGTATGACTTCCAGACACGTACAGCAATGAAATCTGCCGGATTGGGAGCAGGATCTACAGGAGGTGACGAAGATGGCATCTAATGCATTACAGTATAATGATTTAACACCGGCTCAGCCGCTTGATAAAGCAACATTGAATAAGATGGTATGGCGCTCCTGCAACCTTCAGGGTTCCTTTAACTACGAGAGAATGCAGGCTAACGGATGGTTGTATTCCATTTTGCCCGGTTTGGAGAAAATCCATACCAATAAAGAGGATTTAGCGATTTCCATGCAGCATAACCTGGAATTCTTTAATACTCACCCTTTCCTGGTAACCTTCGTTATGGGTATTGTTTTATCCTTAGAGCAGCAGAAGGCTGATATCAACACCATTCGTGCGGTGCGTGTTGCTGCTATGGGACCTTTGGGTGGTATCGGTGATGCTATCTTTTGGTTTACTTTGGTTCCGATAACTGCCGGAATTACTGCGAATATGGCCATTGGCGGTAATATCATGGGTCCTATTCTCTTCCTTGTGATATTTAACGCAGTACAGTTTTTGGTTCGTTTCTGGTTGATGAACTGGTCCTATGCTTTGGGAACAAAGGCTATCGAGCTGTTGACCAAGAATGCAAAGGAATTTACCCGTGCAGCTTCCATGCTGGGTGTGTTCATCGTTGGTGCTTTAACCTCTAACTATGGTGGAACAACAATTAATCTGACCATAGAGAACGGTGAGAGCCCTATCGTTATCCAGAGCATCTTAGACGGCGTTCTTCCGAAGATGATTCCGCTGTTCTTAACTCTTCTGCTTTATTTCTTGTTGAAGAAAAAAGGCTGGACACCTGTTGCTTGTATCGCATTGCTCCTGGTAATCGGTATTGTTGGTGCCATTCCGTTTATTGGACTTTTCTAAAGCAGATGAAAGCAGTACTCCTTGATTTTAATGGTACTCTGTTTTTTGACTCAGGCTTCCATTTGGAAGCCTGGGGCAAAATATATAGAGAGCTTCGTGGAAATACAGATGATGAGCCGGGAAAGGATTTTTATTGTGGACCACGTAATGATGTAATTATACAGAATATTGCACCATGGCTGACTCCCGAAGAAAGAAGAGAATGCTCCAGACGAAAGGAAGCTCTATATAGACAAATATGCGAGGAGAACCCTGAACGGGTGCATTTGGCTCCCGGTGCAGAGGAGTTTCTCCAGAACCTAAAGGAACGTCAGGTTCCTTTTATTCTTGCCAGCGCTTCTATAAAGGAAAATATTGACTTTTATTTTCGACAATTCGGGCTGGATCGTTGGTTTGATAAGAATCAGTGTGTTTATGATGATGGAACCTATACTCATAAGGGTGAAATGCATATTGAAGCTGCAAGGAGACTGGGTACAGTGCTTACTCAGTGTATCGTTGTAGAGGATAGTATAAATGCAATTTCACATACAAAAGCAAAGGGTGCAGGTATGCTTGTGGGAATAGGCACAGAATCTGTAAAAAATGATTTGCTCAATGCTGGTGCTGATCACTTTATTCACGATTTTACTGAGTTTAAACGAGAATGGCTGGCATCAGAAATCCCAGAATGAAAATTACCAATCACGATAAAAGGACTTCCTCCAGGAAGTCCTTTTATCGTGTACTCCATATAAAGCACTATTCATTGCAGGCAACACCACAGGGGAAATCAATCTGCGACCCAACGTCCGCTGGCTCCGCAGGGAAGGATCAGTCCCTTATCCTTTACCGGCAGTCCGATTTCTGAGGATTCTACATTGCCGCCGTATTTATTGCAGATTGCCAGATGGATCATATAGCTTAATACGGCAGGCTGAAGACCCGTAGTATAAGAATTGATAAGAAAAAACAGGGGGTAATCCGAGAGAAGTTTGGAGGTTAACTGAATAAAGGGAAAAATAGCTTCTTCAATCTTCCAGATTTCTCCCTTGGGGCCTCGCCCATAGGAAGGGGGATCCATAATTATGGCATCATAGGTGTTCCCACGACGAATCTCCCGTTCCACAAATTTGACACAATCATCTACCAGCCATCTGATAGGACGGTTGGAAAGACCGGAGGAAGCAGCGTTTTCCTTGGCCCAGTTTACCATCCCCTTGGAGGCATCTACATGGGTTACGCTGGCTCCTGCAAGAGCAGCGGAAAGTGTTGCGCCGCCGGTATAAGCAAATAGATTCAGTACCTTTACAGGTCTGCCTGCCTGACGGATCAAGCTACCGAACCAATCCCAATTGACGGCCTGTTCGGGAAACAGGCCGGTATGCTTGAAGCTAAAGGGCTTAAGATTAAAGGTAAGCTCCCCGTAATGAATGCTCCATTCCTGAGGAAGATAAAAAAATTTCCATTCTCCTCCTCCTGAGCTGCTGCGATGGTAATGACCATTTGGTTTCTTCCAGCCCGGATTAATCTTAGGGGTATTCCAAATCACCTGCGGATCCGGTCTGACCAGAAGATAGTTACCCCACCTCTCCAGCTTTTCTCCTGTTGATGTATCTAATACTTCATAGTCTTTCCATTGATCTGCGATCCACATGAGTCCTCCTGATGATTTAATAAGGCTTATACTGAAAAGCGGGAGACATTGCCTTTCAGGGTCTGAGCAATTTTGGAGCATTTTTCGATTTCCTGAACAACCTGGTCAAAATGGCTGCGTATTTCCACCGTATTGGTAGCAATGCTGGTAGTTCCCTGGGCACCTTCGTTGGTTGCACGGGAAATTTCTTCCATGGCATTGAGCACACTTTCTACAGAAGCCAGTAATTCTTCTGAGGTAGCACTAAAATCAGAAATAAGCGAATCTACATCGCTTGCGTCATTGCTATAGGAAAGGGCAACTTCATCGAACATTTCGTAGCTTTGAGATACGTCAGAAGCTACGAAATCCAAGAGTGCCTTGGCATCAGATGCCAAACGGTTTACAGCATTGGTCACCTGGTCGGTTACGGCAATAATCTCGGTAACAGTATTTTTGGACTGATTAGCCAGATTGCCGATCTCTGTAGCCACCACGGAGAAGCCGCGTCCTGCCTCACCCGCTCTGGCCGCCTCAATGGAGGCATTCAAAGCAAGAAGAGTAGTTTGACTGGTGATTTCCATAACCGCATCGGAAAGAACTCCTATCTTTTGCACCACAGTTGACTGTGCCAATGCTTCCTTTAAACTCTCGCTGATCTCTGTATGCACACGCTGTACATTGCTTTGCTGTATACTGACATCTTCCTTTGCCTTTGCAGCTCTGGCGTGAATATCGGCAGCCTGCTTCGCTCCATCCTGGGAGCGGAGAGCAATATTTTTGGCAGCAACTTCGATCTCACCTGCCATATTGGCAACTGTTTCACTGGAAGAGGCTGTTTCCTCCATAGAAGCAGCAAGCTCCTCGGTGGTAGCCGATACATTTTCAAGAGTGCCATTAAGATCAAGGACAGCTTTCTCTACACTTCCTACAATATCATCGATTTCCACACCATCGGTCTGTACCTCTTTAATCAATACACCGATGCGCTCCTTCGTATCGGCCAGATGGGTAGCCAGTATTCCGAAATCATCCCGCCTGTTGCTTAAGCGCCTGGGCAGTGGCTGGGTGAAGTCACCCTCCGCAATGTGAGAAAGATATTTCAGCGTGTGTTTAAAGTTGAGGGTAAGGTCGAAAGCGATATAAATGGTAAGCACCATGGTGATGAGAAAGACGATACTGCCGTTTAATGCAATCACCTGTATGTTAGCGGTCAATGCCTCTTCAAGCTGTGTATTGTTTTCTAAAATGTTGGCATCAATATAATCGGTATAATTACCGGTTCCGATGACCCAGCCAAAGGGTTCAAAGGCTTTCGTATATGCCCGTTTGGGAGAAGCAGCAGTGGATCCTTTTTTGGGAAACATATAATCAGTATAACCGCCGTCTGTCTGACGGCCATTTTCGATAAATAGCTTTACATAGGACACTCCGTTTTCATCCACAGCATCAAATCGGTTGGTGCCTTCTGTAGCCTGTCCCAACAAAACTACATTGACTCCCTCGTAGGTATCGGCCCAAAAGTAGCCGTCTTCACCATATTCGAGCTCACGGAGCAGGTCTGCCCCCAAAGCCTTTGCCTCAGCCAGTGTAAAATTACCGGCTTCATATTGGCTGTAGATACCCTGAAGCATGGAAATGGCGCTGTCAACCTGCTGCCTGATATTGTCATCATAGGCTGCTCGCAGGGTTTCTTCATTTTCTGTCGAGAAGCTTGTGTTCATATCCTTCATCTCCCGCACACTGATCATGGTGAGGATAATCAGTCCAAGGAGAGCCTGCAAGGTAACTAAGGCCATCTTAACCTTCACATTTATGTGTCGCATCAACTTGTACCTCCGTTCTCACTTTTTTTCTTTGGTTTAAGAGGGGAAAATAGCTTGTCAGAATTCTTTTCCTTCGGAAAGGAACGAGCCCTGCACTTTTGCCCCTTTATCGTTACAGTAATAAATATACAACTTTTTCGTCTGCTTGTCCACATAAAGAGAAAGACAAAAGCGGATAGAGAGAAAAGGAAAAGGTAGATTTTAGCTTTGAAACAACGCTGCAATAGTCAGGCAAACTTTCTTACGTTAGCGGATTGACTTGAAGAAGAGTGGGTATTATAATGAATTTTATGCAAAAGTTTTTGGATAAATTTTGTCGGCTTTTGATAAAAAATACAAAAGAGTTTATTCGATCAATGAGGAGGAGACGATGACAGAAAATTTAGGATGGATTCTACTGGCCTTTGTACTTTACTTGATTTTAATGGTAATCATTGGGGCTATCTATGCAAAGAAAAATACCAGCTCGGCCGATTTTTTCCTGGGAGGGAGGCAATTAGGCGGATTCGTGGCTGCCCTCTCGGCTCAGGCATCGGACATGAGCGGATGGCTTCTGATGGGACTGCCGGGAAGTGTTTACGCAATGGGAACGGGACAGATATGGATTGCGGTAGGATTGTTTATTGGAACGGTGTGCAACTGGCTGTTTATTTCAAAAAGACTGAGACGTTATACCATCCGTGCCAATAATTCGGTGACGATTCCGGCCTTTTTCAGGAACCGATTCCGGGATGAGAAGAGAATCCTGCTGGGAGTTTCTTCTATTACTATAGTAATTTTTTTCCTGGTTTACACAGCCTCGGCCCTGGCGGCGGGAGGGAAGCTGTTTAATTCTGTATTTGGACTGGAATACAAAACAGCGCTTTGTATCGGGGCAGTGGTTATTTTGGTATACACCTTCTTAGGCGGCTTCTGGGCAGTATGTACTACAGACTTCATTCAGGGTATGCTGATGCTGATTGGTATATTGGCAATTCCTATTGGAGCAGTGGGAATAATGGGAATGGATAATATCGCCGCCAATCTTGAAGCTACAGGTGTGGAGGTTGCCGGTTATCTGGATGTAATGAGTGATGGAAACGGCAACTTCAGTGCAGTGGATATTATCTCACAGTTGGCCTGGGGATTGGGATACTTTGGTATGCCCCATATCCTGATTCGTTTTATGGCGATAAGAGATGAGAAGGAGCTGGTAAAATCTAAGATTACGGCAATTATATGGGTGGCTCTTTCTCTGGCCTTTGCCTGTGTGATCGGTGTGGTGGGAAGAGCATACCTCTATCCGCAGATTCTTTCCGACGGTGCACAGGAAAAGGTATTTATCGAAATGATTATCAAAATGTTTACCCAGGATATGAATCTGCCGGTGGTAGGAGGTCTTTTCCTGTGTGGGATCATGGCTGCCATTATGTCTACTGCAGATTCCCAGCTTCTGGTCAGCGCTTCCAGCGTGGCAGAAGATATCTACTGCGGTGTACTGGGGAAGAAGAATGAAGATAAGAAGGTGCTTAGAGTAAGTCGAATCACCGTTCTGGTTATTGCTGTACTGGCTTTCCTCATTGCGCTGGATCCAGGCAGCACGATTATGGGATTGGTATCCAATGCCTGGGCAGGACTCGGTTCGGCCTTTGGTCCAATAGTAGTGTTCTCCCTGTTTTGGAAAAGAACCAATCTGCAGGGGGCTGTAGCAGGTGTAGCCAGTGGAGCGTTGGCAGTTCTTGTGTGGGATTACCTTCCCATAATTAATGGACAGACCCTGGGAAAGGCTACAGGATTGTACTCTTTGGTAGTAGGTTTTGCCCTTAGTGCATTGATGATCATTCTGGTGAGTTTGCTTACCCCTCCTCCTTCCGGGGAGATGCTCCAGGAATTTGATGATGTCAAGGAAGGAAAATTTTAGTACAAAAAACAGGATTGTATTTAAAAAAATACAAAGAAAAATTAAAAATAGCGAAATTTTCCTTGCCAATAAAGGAAAGTTTCGCTATACTACTAATTGCTGTGACATGATAGCTGTGAAGCGTGAGGTTGCTGCCTGTAGGGCAGGTTTTTCCGTGGAGCGAATGTCAAGGAATCTGACGACAAGTCACTGTACAAACATAGCAGAACGTGTGAAGTCTGATGATATAGCATCAGACCGACTCCAGAAAAACAGGTGTAACCCGACCCGAGTTGCTTTTTTCTGCGACACACACGGAAGAGTGTACAGTCACCGCTTGTCGTACTTAAAGTTAAAAGTGCGAAAAGGAGGCGACTTTTTTTATGGCAAGTCAAGTAATGAGAATTACCCTTAAGGCTTATGATCATCATTTAGTAGATGCATCTGCCAAGAAAATCATCGAAACTGTGAAAAAGAATGGAGCTCAGGTAAGCGGGCCTGTGCCGCTGCCCACCAAGAAAGAGGTTGTGACCATCCTCAGGGCGGTACACAAGTACAAGGACTCCAGAGAGCAGTTTGAGCAGAGAACCCATAAGCGGTTGATCGATATCATTACCCCTACCCAGAAGACGGTAGAGGCTCTGCAAAGACTGGAAATGCCCGCAGGTGTTTGTATCGATATCAAGATGAAAAACAAATAAGACCCCTACTAGTATGAACTCGTGACCGTGACTTTGCGGATAAAGTCACTTTGAGGAAAGAACGGGTTCCGCTGTAGAATAAAAGGAGGTAAACCTAATGAACAAGGCTATTTTAGCGACTAAAGTCGGAATGACTCAAATCTTCAATGAAGACGGCGTACTTATCCCTGTAACTGTGCTTCAGGCAGGCCCCTGTGTAGTGACTCAGGTGAAGACTGTTGAAAACGATGGCTATGCGGCAGTGCAGGTTGGTTTTGTGGATAAGAAGGACAAAATCATCAATAAGGATGCTAAAGGCAACAAAGAAGTGATTCACTGCCATGGTGTGCCCAAGGCTTTGCAGGGACACTTCAAGAAAGCCGGCGTCAGCAGCAAGAGATATGTTAGAGAATTTAAGTTTGACAATGCAGCGGATTATGCGCTTGCACAGGAAATCAAAGCAGACATCTTTGCGGCAGGTGATAAAGTAGATGCAACCGCCATTTCCAAAGGTAAAGGATTCCAGGGTGCGATCAAAAGACACGGACAGCACAGAGGTCCCATGGCTCACGGTTCCAAGTTCCACAGACATCAGGGTTCCAATGGTGCCTGCTCTTCTCCCAGTCGTGTATTTAAGGGAAAAGGGATGCCCGGTCACATGGGCTGCGTAAAGGTGACGGTACAGAACCTTGAAGTAGTACGTGTAGATGCCGAAAAGAATCTGCTTTTGGTAAAAGGCGCAGTACCAGGACCTAAGAAAGCGTTGGTAACTATCAAAGAAACCACACGAGTAGAAGCTTAATTAGGGAATGAAAGGAGGACACATCAGTGGCAAACGTATCTGTTTATAATATGGAAGGCAAGGAAGTTGGTACAATTGAACTGAATGACAGTGTGTTCGGTGTTGAAATCAACGAGCATCTGGTGCATATGGCAGTTGTACAGCAGCTTGCAAATAAACGTCAGGGAACCCAGAAGGCGAAGACCCGTTCCGAAGTATCCGGCGGTGGAAGAAAGCCCTGGAGACAGAAGGGAACCGGTCATGCAAGACAGGGCTCCATCAGAGCTCCTCAGTGGAAGGGCGGCGGAGTTGTATTTGCTCCCACGCCGAGAGACTATTCCTTTAAGCTGAATAAAAAGGAAAAGAGAGCAGCTCTTAAATCTGTATTAACCGACAAGGTTCAAAACGGCAATCTGGTGGTTGTGGATGAACTGAAGTTTGATGAAATCAAGACTAAAAACTTTGTGGCAATGTTGAACAACCTGAATGTAAATACAAAAGCACTGGTTGTTGTGGGAGAGAATGATACCAATGCAGCTTTATCTGCAAGAAATATCCCTACTGTAAAAACTAGCCTCACTAATACAATCAACGTATATGACATCATTAATGCCAATAAACTTGTGGTAACCAAAGATGTTGTGAAAACGATCGAGGAGGTATATGCATAATGGCTGATATTAAATATTATGACGTAATCCTCAAACCGGTTATTACCGAAAAGAGTATGGCCGGCATGGGCGAGAAGCAATACACGTTCCTGGTGCATCCGGAGGCAAACAAGAGCATGATCAAGGAAGCTGTTGAAAAGATGTTCGAGGGTACCAAGGTAAAGAAAGTAAATACCATGAATCTTGACGGAAAGAAGAGGAGAAGAGGCATGGTTGTGGGCAGAACTGCAAAAACCAAGAAGGCTATGGTTTGGCTGACTGAGGACAGCAAGGAAATTGAAATCTTTGCCGGCTTATAAGAGAAAACCGAGAACGAAAACTTAAGTGTGGCAACACGACAATTTGCATGAATCGAAAGGAGAAAGAAAATGGGAATTAAAACATATAACCCATATACACCTTCCAGAAGAAATATGACCGGTTCCGATTTTTCTGAGATTACCAAAAGTACTCCTGAAAAATCCCTTTGTACTTCCCTGAAGAAGAATGCCGGACGTAACAATCAGGGTAAAATCACTGTAAGACACCGTGGCGGTGGTTCCAGAAGAAAATATAGAATTATTGATTTCAAGAGAAATAAGAAGGATGGTATTCCTGCTACCGTAATCGGTATTGAGTATGATCCTAACAGAACAGCAAACATTGCACTGATCTGCTATGCGGATGGTGAAAAGGCTTATATCCTGGCTCCTGAAGGGCTGAAAGACGGCATGAAGATTATGAACGGCCCTGAAGCCGAGGTGAGAGTCGGCAACTGTTTGCCTTTGTCACAGATTCCTGTTGGTACACAGGTGCATAATGTTGAGCTGTATCCCGGAAAGGGCGGCCAGATGGTTCGTTCAGCAGGAAACAGCGCACAGTTAATGGCTAAGGAAGGTAAGTATGCAACCTTAAGACTTCCTTCCGGAGAAATGAGAATGGTTCCCATCGTTTGCCGTGCGACTGTCGGGGTTGTAGGAAACGGTGATCACAACCTGATTAACATTGGAAAAGCAGGACGTAAGCGCCATATGGGCATCCGTCCTACGGTTCGCGGTTCGGTAATGAACCCTAATGACCATCCTCATGGCGGTGGTGAAGGTAAGACCGGTATTGGTCGGCCCGGCCCATGCACACCCTGGGGTAAACCTGCTCTTGGTCTTAAAACCCGTAAAAAGAAAAAGGCTTCTAATAAGCTGATTGTAAGAAGAAGAGATGGTAGAGCGATTAAATAAATGTTAAATTAGGAGGAAAGAAAATGGCTAGATCACTTAAAAAAGGCCCGTTCGCAGATGCAAGCCTGCTGAAAAAAGTGGATGCAATGAACGCTGGCGGCAATAAACAGGTAATTAAGACATGGTCCCGTCGTTCTACGATTTTCCCTGCATTTGTAGGACATACAATCGCAGTTCATGATGGAAGAAAGCATGTACCTGTATATATTACTGAAGATATGGTTGGGCATAAGCTGGGTGAGTTTGTGGCAACCAGAACATACAGAGGACATGGAAAAGACGAGAAGAAATCTAAGGTAAGATAATCGAAAGGAGGTTTTATCCATGGCTAAAGGACATAGATCCCAAATTAAAAGAGAAAGAAATGCAAATAAAGACACAAGACCTTCTGCTAAATTATCCTACGCAAGAGTGTCTGTACAGAAAGCGTGTTTCGTACTGGATGCAATCAGAGGTAAGGATGTTGCCACTGCATTGGCAATTTTAGAATATAATCCCAGATATGCTTCCAGTCTGATTAAAAAGTTATTAGAATCCGCAGTTGCAAATGCCGAGAACAACAATGGAATGAACCCGGAGAATCTCTATGTTGCAGAGTGTTATGCAAACAAAGGACCCACAATGAAGAGAGTAAAACCTAGGGCACAGGGAAGAGCTTACAGAATCGAAAAGAGAACGAGCCATATTACCGTAGTGCTTGATGAAAGATAGGATGGGAGGAAAATAAATGGGACAGAAAGTTAATCCTCATGGCCTGAGAGTTGGCGTGATTAAAGACTGGGATTCTAAATGGTATGCAGAAGATGCGACATTTTCAGATTTATTAGTAGAAGATTATAATATCAGAAAATTTTTAAAGAAAAAATTATATGCTGCCGGAATTTCCAAGATCGAAATTGAAAGAACTACCGACAGAGTTAAGGTGATCATCTATACAGCTAAGCCCGGTGTAGTAATCGGCAAGGGCGGTGCAGAAATTGAAGTGACCAAAAAGGAGCTTTCCAAATTAACGGATAAGAAGGTTCTGGTTGACATTAAAGAGATCAAAAGACCTGATAAGGATGCTCAGTTGGCAGCCGAGAACATTGCAGCTCAGTTGGAGAATCGTGTTTCCTTCAGAAGAGCAATGAAGTCTGTAATGGGAAGAGCAATGAAGTCCGGTGCATTGGGAATCAAGGCAAGCTGTGCAGGCCGTTTGGGCGGTGCAGATATGGCTCGTACAGAGTTCTACAGCGAAGGTACTATTCCTCTTCAGACACTGAGAGCAGATATCGAATATGGTTTTGCAGAAGCAGACACCACATACGGTAAAGTAGGTGTTAAAGTATGGATCTATAAAGGCGAAATACTTCCTACTAAAGCAAATAAGGAAGGGAGCGATAAATAATGTTAATGCCAAAAAGAGTGAAACGTCGTAAGCAGTTCCGTGGTTCCATGACAGGAAAAGCGTTACGTGGGAACACAATTACACACGGTGAATTCGGTCTTGTAGCGGTTGAACCATGCTGGATCAGATCGAATCAGATTGAAGCAGCACGTATTGCCATGACTCGTCATACCAAACGTGGCGGTCAGGTTTGGATTAAGATTTTCCCGGATAAGCCTGTTACAGCAAAGCCGGCAGAAACTCGTATGGGTTCCGGTAAGGGAACTTTGGAATATTGGGTAGCAGTAGTAAAGCCTGGACGTGTAATGTTTGAGATTGCCGGCGTAAACGAAGAGACGGCCAGAGAAGCATTACGTCTTGCTATGCATAAGCTTCCTTGTAAATGTAAAATTGTTTCTAAAGCAGACTTGGAAGGCGGTGTGTCAAATGAGAACTAATAAGTATGTAGAAGATTTAAATGCAAAATCAGCTGCAGAATTAGCAAACGAATTAGTGGCTGCTAAAAAAGAACTTTTCAATTTGAGATTCCAGAACGCAACTAATCAGTTAGACAACACAGCTAGAATTAAAGAAGTTAGAAGAAATATCGCAAGAATTCAGACCGTGATTACTAAGAAGGCTAAGACTGAGGTTGTTTAATCGTTAGGACGATTTGGAAAGGAGAATTAATCGTGGAAAGAAATTTGAGAAAAACACGTACTGGTAAGGTGACCAGTGATAAGATGGATAAAACTATTACCGTAGCAATCGAAGATCACGTTAAGCATCCTCTTTATGGTAAAATCGTAAAGAGAACCTACAAATTGAAGGCTCATGATGAAAATAACGAATGCAGAATCGGTGATACGGTTAAGGTAATGGAAACAAGACCCCTGTCCAAGGATAAGAGATGGAGACTTGTAGAAATTATTGAAAGAGCAAAATAATTAATGGCCCATTACAGGGGTATCCATTATTGGAAGGAGAATAAGCATGATTCAACAGGAAACCAGACTTAAGGTTGCAGATAATACTGGTGCAAAAGAATTGCTTTGTATCAGAGTTATGGGTGGATCTACAAGAAGATATGCAAATATCGGTGACATCATCGTAGCCAGTGTTAAAGATGCAACACCAGGCGGCGTTGTAAAAAAAGGTGATGTTGTTAAGGCTGTTGTAGTTCGCAGCGTAAAAGGCGCTCGTCGTAAAGACGGTTCTTATATTAAATTTGATGAAAATGCTGCTGTGATCATTAAAGAGGATAAGACTCCAAGAGGAACTCGTATTTTTGGACCAGTAGCGAGAGAGCTTCGTGAAAAACAGTTTATGAAAATTGTTTCCCTGGCTCCCGAAGTATTATAAGGAGGTGCCGGTATGTTTAAGATTAAAAAAGGTGACACCGTTAAGGTAATCACCGGTAAAGATAAGGACAAAGAAGGTAAGGTTGTTTTAGTAGACAGAAAAAACAACAGAGTGGTCGTAGAAGGAATAAATATGGTTACCAAACACACCAAACCTTCTGCTGCTAATCCCAACGGGGGGATTGTGCAAAAAGAGGCTGCTATTGATGCAAGTAACGTAATGTATGTTCACAAAGGTAAGGCTACGAGAATCGGCTTCAAGTTCGAGAACGACAAAAAAGTTCGTTTTGCAAAGTCAACCGGCGAAGTGATTGATTAATTCTAAGGAAGGAGGCCAAATAGCGTGAGCAGACTGAAAGATTTTTACAACAAAGATGTCGTTGAAGCAATGACAAAAAAGTTTGGATATAAAAATGTAATGGAAGTTCCGAAGCTGGAGAAGATTGTGCTCAATATGGGCGTTGGTGAAGCGAAGGACAATGCCAAGGTTTTGGAATCTGCCATTAAGGATATGGAAACGATTGCAGGTCAGAAAGCAGTCGTGACCAGAGCGAAAAACTCTATCGCTAACTTCAAAATCAGAGAAGGTATGGCGATTGGCTGTAAGGTTACCCTGCGTGGCGAGAAGATGTATGAGTTTTTAGATCGTCTGGTAAACCTCGCATTACCCCGTGTGCGCGACTTCAGGGGAGTGAATCCCAACGCATTTGACGGAAGAGGCAACTATGCACTGGGCATCAAGGAGCAGATCATCTTCCCCGAAATCGAATACGATAAAGTAGATAAGGTTAGAGGTCTGGATGTTATCTTTGTTACCACTGCGAAAACCGATGAAGAAGCTCGTGAATTATTGACATTATTTAATATGCCATTCGCAAAATAAGGAGGTAAACATTCATGGCTAAAACAGCAATGAAGATCAAACAGCAGCGTAATCCCAAGTTCTCCACAAGAGAATATACCCGCTGCAAAATCTGTGGTCGTCCACATGCATATTTAAGAAAATACGGAATCTGCAGAATTTGCTTCCGTGAATTAGCATATAAAGGACAAATCCCCGGCGTGAAAAAGGCTAGCTGGTAAGCGGCGAAAAGTCGAGTAAATAAACAAGGAGGCAAATCAAATGACAATGAGCGATCCTATTGCAGATATGCTGACAAGAATCCGTAATGCAAATGCTGCAAAACATGATACAGTAGATGTACCCTCTTCCAAAATGAAGCTGGCTATTGCCAGGATTCTTCTGGATGAAGGATATATTTCCAAATATGACCTGATTGATGATGGTGCGTTCAAAACCATCCACATTACTTTAAAGTATGGTGCTGACAAGAATGAAAAGATCATTTCCGGCATTAAGAGAATTTCCAAGCCCGGTCTTCGTGTATATGCCGGTAAGGAAGAGCTGCCCAGTGTTCTTGGCGGACTGGGAATTGCTATTATTTCCACAAATCAGGGAGTAATCACTGATAAGGAAGCAAGAAAGCTCAACGTTGGTGGAGAAGTATTGGCTTTTGTGTGGTAAATACACAAGACAGGCAGAGGAATTGTAGTTGAAGGTTTTCTCTCAACTTGTCATCATGATAACTGTTTGGTGACGATTTAATAAAAGGAGGTACGGGCATGTCACGTATAGGAAGAATGCCAATCGCGGTTCCTGCAGGTGTAACTGTAGAAATTGCAGAAAATAATAAAGTGACTGTTAAAGGTCCCAAGGGAACATTGGAAAGAGTGTTGCCTGCTGAAATGGACATTAAGCTGGAGGGAAATGAAATTATCGTTTCCAGACCCAGTGATTTAAAAAAGATGAAATCTCTTCACGGGCTTACCAGAACCCTGATTAACAATATGGTTGTAGGTGTTACCGAAGGCTATGAGAAGAAATTAGAGGTAAACGGTGTTGGATACAAGGCGGCTAAAGCCGGTAAGGTATTGACTTTATCCTTAGGTTACTCCCATCCGGTAGAGATGACTGATCCTGAAGGAGTGGAAACCACTTTAGAAGGCCAGAATATTATCTATGTGAGAGGTATCGATAAAGAGAAGGTTGGACAGTTTGCGGCTGAGATCAGAGAAAAGAGAAGACCTGAGCCTTATAAGGGCAAGGGAATCAAGTACGCTGATGAGGTGATCAGACGTAAAGTTGGTAAGACCGGTAAGAAATAGATAAGGAGAGTAAACAATGGTTAGTAAGAAATCAAGACAAGAAGTTCGTGTTAAAAAGCACATGAAGATGCGTAACCGTTTTAGCGGAACTGCTGAAAGACCTCGTTTAGCGGTTTTCAGAAGCAATAATCATATGTATGCTCAAATTATTGATGATACAGTTGGAAAAACTCTGGTAGCAGCTTCTACCCTTGAAAAAGAGGTTAAAGCCGAGCTGGAGAAAACCAACAACGTTGATGCAGCAGCATATGTAGGAACTTTAATCGCAAAAAGAGCAATCGAAAAAGGTATTAAGGAAGTGGTTTACGATCGTGGCGGCTTCATTTACCAGGGTAAGGTTGCAGCTTTAGCTGAAGCGGCCAGAGAAGCTGGCTTAGAATTCTAGGAAAGGAAAGGGTATATTCCATGAAACATACAATCATAGATCCAAGCCAGTTAGAGTTAAACGATAAAGTTGTTACTATCAAACGTGTAACCAAAACCGTAAAGGGTGGACGTAATATGCGTTTTACCGCATTGGTGGTAGTAGGTGATGGTAACGGCCATGTTGGTGCAGGACTGGGTAAAGCTATTGAAATCCCGGAGGCGATCCGCAAAGGAAAAGAAGATGCAATGAAGCATTTGGTTAAGATTGCCATGGATGACAACAAATCCATCACACATGATTTTATTGGAAAATTCGGTTCGGCAAGCGTTCTGTTGAAGAAGGCACCTGAAGGTACCGGTATTATTGCAGGAGGTCCTGCACGTATCGTATGTGAGCTTGCAGGAATCAAGAATATCCGTACGAAATCCTTAGGCTCCAACAATAAGCAAAACGTGGTTCTGGCTACCATTTCAGGCTTAACAAATATCAAATCTCCTGAAGAAGTAGCTGCTAAGCGCGGCAAATCTGTTGAAGAAGTTATTGGCTAGTGTCGCAAAAGCGACGGAATGAGAGGAAAAAATGGCAGATAAAATGTTAAAGATTACTCTTGTAAAGTCTCCTATTGGTGCTGTTCCTAAGAACAGAGCGGTCGTAGAGGCTATGGGTCTCAGAAAGCTGAATAAAACTGTTTTGATGCCTGATAATGACGCAACAAGAGGAATGATTAAAAAAGTAGGCTTCATGCTTAAAGTAGAAGAAGCATAAAGAAGGAGGTGTCAGAATGGAATTATCAAATTTAAGACCGGCAGCGGGTTCTAAACACAGTGATAATTTTAGAAGAGGTCGTGGACACGGTTCAGGTAACGGCAAGACCGCAGGCAAGGGTCATAAAGGACAGAAGGCTCGTTCAGGAGCACCGAGACCCGGTTTTGAAGGCGGTCAGATGCCTTTGTACAGACGTATTCCTAAAAGAGGCTTTAACAATAGAAACTCTAAGGAAATCGTCGGAATCAATGTTAGTGCATTAGAGAGGTTTGAGAATGGAACAACGGTTACCGTTGAAACCTTAATCGAAACCGGAATTGTTAAAAATCCCAGAGATGGTGTTAAGATCCTCGGAAATGGAGAATTAACCAAAAAGCTCGATGTAAAGGTAAATGCGTTCAGTGCAGGCGCTAAAGAAAAGATTGAGGCTCTTGGTGGAACAACAGAGGTGATGTAATATGCTTACAACCTTGAAAAATGCATTAAAAATTAAAGAAATCCGTAAAAAGCTATTATATACCTTTGGTATGCTGGTTGTGATCCGTTTAGGGTCACAGCTTCCCGTACCGGGGGTTAACCGTGAATTTTTTGCAAGCTGGATGTCACAGCAGTTAGGTGGGGCGTTCGATTTACTGGATGCCTTTACTGGTGGCTCCATGGAGAATTTTTCGATTTTTGCATTGAATATTTCTCCATACATTACATCCTCCATTATCATTCAGCTTTTAACCATTGCAATTCCTAAGCTGGAGGAGATGCAAAAGGATGGAGAAGACGGAAGAAAAAAGATAGCTGCACTTACCAGATACGTTACGGTAGGGCTTGCCCTGGTGGAGGCGGCAGCTCTTGGCATCGGCTTTGGCAGGAGCGGGCTTTTGCAGGAATACAATGTATTCAATATGATTACGGTTATTTTTGCCCTGACAGCAGGCAGTGCCTTCCTGATGTGGGTTGGTGAGAGAATTACGGAGAATGGTGTCGGTAATGGTATATCGGTAGTATTGGCAATCAATATTATCTCCAGATTACCCCGAGATTTTCAGTCTTTGTATCAGCAGTTTATTCAAGGAAAAGAAATTGCGATAGGCGTTATTGCAGCATTGATTATTGCTGCTATCATTGTGGGCATGGTGATTCTGGTGATTATCCTGAATGATGCTGTGCGCAAGATTCCTGTACAGTATGCAAAGAAAATACAGGGAAGAAAAATGGTAGGCGGACAGACCAGTAACATTCCTTTAAAGGTAAATACGGCGGGTGTTATACCGATTATTTTTGCATCCTCTCTGATGCAGTTGCCGATTATTATCTGCAGTCTGTTTAATATTACCGGAGAAGGCTTCTGGGGAGAAATACTTAAGGGATTGAATTCCTCAAACTGGGTCAATCCTTCAATGCCTCAGTATAGTATTGGTTTGATTGTATACGTTTTATTAGTAGTCTTTTTTGCCTACTTCTATACATCAGTTACTTTTAATCCATTGGAAATTGCAAATAATATGAAAAAGCAGGGGGGCTTTATTCCCGGTATCAGACCAGGTAAGCCAACCAGTGATTATTTGACCAGAATTTTAAATTATATTATTTTTATCGGTGCGTGCGGACTTACAATTGTAGGTGTTCTGCCTTTTGTGTTCAATGGATTATTCAGTGCAAGCGTTTCCTTTGGAGGAACCAGCCTGATTATTATCGTCAGCGTTATTCTGGAAACAATCAAACAGATTGAATCTCAGATGCTGGTACGAAATTATAAGGGTTTTTTGAATGACTAATCAGGCGGGGGCAGGACGGTTTCGTTTTGCCCCCTGTGCTATTTTTTAGGAGGAGTTTATGAAAATTATTATGTTGGGGGCGCCGGGAGCCGGAAAAGGAACACAGGCGAAGCTGATTGCTGACAAATACAACCTGCCCCATATATCTACCGGTGACATTTTTCGTGCCAATATCAAAGAGGGAACAGCTCTCGGTATGGAGGCAAAAAAATATATGGATCAGGGGCTGCTGGTACCGGATGAGCTGACGGTAAAAATCCTTTTGGATCGTGTGGCAAAAGAGGACTGTAAAAATGGATATGTTCTGGATGGCTTTCCCAGGACTATTCCTCAGGCTGAGGTACTGGATAAGGCACTGGCCGAATTGGGTGAAAGTGTGGACTTTGCAATTAATGTAGAGGTTCCTGATGAAAATATCATTAAAAGAATGGGAGGAAGACGTGCCTGTCTGTCCTGTGGAGCCACCTACCATCTGGAGCATATTCCTCCAAAAGCAGAAGGGCTTTGTGACCACTGCGGGAGGGAGCTGGTTTTGCGGGATGACGACAAACCGGAAACCGTAAAAAACCGGCTTCAGGTTTACCATGAGCAGACCAGTCCGCTAATCGATTTTTACCGTGCAAAAGGTGTCCTGAAAGAGGTAGACGGTACTCGCAGGATGGATGAGGTATTCAATGCGATTGTGGAGATCCTGGATTAAAGAAATTGGGGAAAGGACATGGTTTTTGTATGGCTGTATCAATTAAATCTGAAAGAGAAATAGAGCTGATGCGTCAGGCCGGAAAAATCCTGGCCAAAGTACACGATGAGCTGGGCAAGGCAATCAGACCGGGAATATCCACACTGGAAATCGACCAGTTGGGAGAGAGGCTGATTCGGGGATTTGACTGTATACCTAACTTTTTAAACTATCACGGATATCCTGCCTCAATCTGTGTCTCCGTCAATGAGGAGGTCGTACATGGGATTCCCAGAAAAGACAGAATTCTCCAGAAAGGGGATATTGTCAGTCTGGATGCAGGCCTTATTTACAAAGGCTATCACTCCGATGCGGCCAGAACCCATCTGGTAGGAGAAGTAGATGGCAAGGTAAGAAAGCTGGTGGAAGAGACAAAAAACAGCTTTTTTGCCGGAATTAAGATGGCCAGACCGGGGAACTATCTGTTTGACATCTCCAATGCCATTGATGCCTATATCTCCCAGTTCGGATATGGAATCGTTCGGGATCTGACAGGGCATGGAATAGGTACCAATCTCCATGAGGATCCTCCAATCCCTAACTTTGCACAGCGGAGAAAGGGAATTAAGCTGCAGCCCGGAATGACATTGGCTATTGAGCCAATGATTAATCTGGGAAGGGCTGATGTAGAATGGCTGGCGGATAATTGGACAGTGGTGGCAGAAGATGGCCTTCCTTCGGCACATTATGAAAATACCATTCTGATTACCGATGGAGAGCCGGAAATTCTGACCATGGACTAATTGCAAATTTGCTGACAAACTACTTGTATTTTCCGATGTCTTTAGTAAAATAGAAGAGGTGGAAGACTTGAACAAAGAGAATATGGTAGGTATGCTTGCTTCTTCCAAGGCGGGGCATGATATAAACAAGGTCTATGTCATAGTGGCGGAAGAAGGAGAATATTTCTGGCTGGCAGATGGCCGGTGCAGAGGTGTGCTTAAACCTAAGAAGAAAAAAAAGAAGCATATTCAGCTAATTAAGTATTTTTCGGATGATGTACTGGATGAGTGCGTTCAACAAGGGAAAAACTTTTCTGATGTGGAAATAAAAAGGGTACTTAAGTCCTATGAAAAGCACAGAAGGGTGAAGGATAATCAAACAGGAAAATGATACAGGAGGAAAATCAATGTCTAAATCCGATGTAATCGAAATCGAAGGAACAGTAGTAGAAAAATTACCTAATACCATGTTCCAGGTAGAGCTGGAAAACGGCCATAAAGTATTGGCACATATCAGCGGTAAGCTGCGACAGAACTTTATCCGTATTTTACCCGGTGACCGGGTGACTCTGGAGCTGTCTCCCTATGACCTGAGCAAAGGAAGAATTATCTGGAGAGATAAATAAAGGAAAAGTAATGGACTAAAACCACGTTAAAAGCCGCCTGGAAATGCTTGACAGGTGGCTTTTTCCATGATATACTGTAAAACGGTCTTTTTATGAAAGGAGGAATGCTTTGCAGATTATGCTGTATTTTTCCTTTTGGCAAACAAGGAGGTGTAAACATGAAGGTTAGATCATCAGTAAAACCAATTTGTGAAAAGTGCAAAATCATTAAAAGGAAGGGAGCGATCAGAGTTATCTGTGAGAATCCCAAGCACAAACAAAGACAGGGTTAATCCGGCCATAGGACATTATGGTGGAATGACTGTCGCATTATTTTGAGTAGAAATAAGAGATGCTTCTTTTCATTCTGCAGATATACGGGAATAGAAGGAAGCAGTGAAAATAATGGAACGTACAACAGGTGTGGTACGGGAAATTACTTTTTGATACCGAGAATAATGTAACACAAATGGTGCAGTTTGTTTTCATGATGAAAACAGCATCCGAGTATCGGATAAGTCGGACTGATGTCCGGCCGGGTAAAATTTTAAATTATACCCCAATCAATTAGTAACAATGAAAAAAGGAAAACGGAGGAAACGTAAATGGCTCGTATCGCAGGTGTTGATTTACCTAGAGAAAAACGTGTAGAAATCGGTTTAACTTATATCTATGGAATTGGCAGAGTAAGTTCGAACAAGATTTTAGCTGAGGCCGGCGTCAACCCTGACACCCGTGTCAGAGAGTTGACTGACGATGAAGTGAAGAGAATTGCTGAGGTTGTGGATAAGACCATGACTGTAGAAGGTGATTTGAGAAGAGAAATCGCTCTTAACATCAAGAGATTACAGGAAATCGGATGTTATAGAGGGATTCGTCACAGAAAAGGTCTTCCTGTTCGCGGTCAGAAAACAAAGACCAACGCAAGAACCAGAAAAGGTCCTAAGCGTACTGTGGCAAATAAAAAGAAATAGTAACTATTCAGAACCCCATTCGCAAAATCGCTGCTTGGCAGCTTTCCTTTTGCTCATGTGGTTACTTCACCATATAAATTAACAATTCTGTTTGAATGCAAGCATTCACAGAATGTAAATTTGCATGGCTCTGAATAGTTACAAGAAATAGCATAAAAGTGTGTAAAGTAGGTAAATAAAGATTCAAGTTGAGAAAGTAGGTTAGTTTAAAATGGCTAAAAAAGTTGCAAAAAAAGTAACAAAAAAGCGTGTCAAGAAAAACGTTGAACGGGGACAGGCACATATTCAGTCTTCTTTTAATAACACTATTGTGACATTAACGGATGCTGAGGGGAATGCATTAAGCTGGGCAAGTGCCGGCGGTCTTGGTTTTAGAGGTTCAAGGAAATCTACTCCATATGCAGCACAGATGGCTGCCGAAACTGCTACCAAAGCAGCTTTAATTCATGGACTTAAGACAGTAGATGTATTCGTAAAAGGACCTGGCTCAGGACGTGAAGCAGCAATTCGTGCACTCTCTGCGTGTGGGCTTGAAGTGACCAGTATCAGAGACGTAACCCCCGTACCTCATAACGGTTGCCGTCCTCCTAAACGTCGTCGTGTTTAGTGGTCAGCGGTAATAGTTAATTAGTAGTTGGAAGAAAGTGCAGTTCTTTGTCGGGCTGTACTGTAAACAATCTACAGTTGTTCGTAAGGTTTGAAGAATTCACTGCGGGCAACTGTAATTTATGGAGGAAAGAAAAATGGCAGTAAACAGAACCCCTGTGTTAAAAAGATGCAGATCCCTTAATTTAGATCCCGTATACCTGGGATATGATAAAAAGTCAAACAGAAGCAATGCAAGAGCAAATAAGAAGATGAGCGAGTATGGTCTTCAGCTTAGAGAAAAACAGAAGGCAAAATTCATCTACGGTGTTCTTGAGAAACCCTTTAGGAACTACTATGAAAAAGCAGACAGGATGATGACCGGTCTGACCGGTGAGAACCTGATGACCATTCTGGAGTCCAGACTGGACAGCGTAATTTTCAGAATGGGCTTTGCCAGAACCAGAAGGGAAGCAAGGCAGATTGTAGGTCACAAGCACGTTCTTGTTAATGGCAAAAGTGTAAATATTCCTTCTTATTTAATCAAGGCCGGTGACGTAATCGAAATCAGAGAAAAGTCTAAATCTTTGCAGAGATATAAGGATATTCTCGAAGTAACCGGCGGCCGTCTGGTTCCGGCATGGTTGGATGTAGATCAGGAGAATTTTAAAGGTACTGTTAAGAATCTTCCTACAAGAGAGGAAATTGATGTTCCGGTTAACGAGATGCTTATCGTCGAGTTGTACTCCAAATAAGCTAAGAGTAGTGTAATTTGTTCGTAAAGGAGGGTATTTGCAGTGTTCGATTTTGAAAGACCAAATATTGAGGTTGAAGAAATCTCTGAAGACAAAAAGTATGGCCGATTTGTAGTGGAACCATTAGAAAGAGGCTACGGTATTACATTGGGTAATTCTCTGAGAAGAATTATGCTCTCTTCTTTACCAGGTGCAGCAGTCAGCCAGGTGAAAATTGAAGGTGTTTTGCACGAATTCAGTTCTATCCCTGGTGTAAAGGAAGATGTTACTGAAATCATCATGAATATCAAAAGTCTTGCCATCAAGAACAACAGCGAAACCAATGAGCCTAAAACAGCTTATATTGAGTTCGAGGGCGAGGGCGTAGTAAGGGCAGCCGATATTCAGGTGGATTCGGACATTGAAATTATGAATCCCGATTTGGTAATTGCCACCCTAAGCGGAGGAAAAGAAAGTAAGCTCTATATGGAACTTACCATTACCAAAGGAAGAGGATATGTAAGTGCTGACAAGAATAAGGATGATGAACTGCCAATCGGTGTGATAGCAGTGGACTCCATTTATACACCAGTTGAACGAGTTAACCTGACAGTAGCTAATACCCGTGTGGGTCAGATCACCGATTATGATAAGTTGACCTTGGATGTATTCACTAACGGCACCCTGGCGCCTGATGAGGCAGTAAGCCTGGCGGCCAAGGTACTCAGTGAACACTTAAGTCTGTTTATCGATCTTTCTGAAAATGCCAGAACCGCTGAGGTTATGGTGGAGAAGGAAGATGATGAAAAGGAAAAGGTTCTGGAGATGAGTATTGATGAACTGGAACTGTCCGTTCGTTCATACAACTGCTTGAAAAGAGCCGGTATCAATACAGTAGAGGAATTAACGAACAAAACCTCTGAGGATATGATGAAGGTACGTAATTTGGGTCGTAAATCACTGGAAGAGGTTTTGGCAAAATTAAAGGAATTAGGTCTTCAGTTAACACCCAGTGAGGACTAATGTATAAGGGTCTGTGACAGTCTATATTTTGGCAGGCATGCAGGATATCTTTGCTAAGTGTATAAGCTGTGAATGACCTGACAGGCAGGACGGTAAAACCAAAGAGTGTGACCTGTCTGGATTCTGGAAACTGAAAACGGGCGCAGGCCCCCACATTCGGTAAGTAAGCCCAAAGAGCGTAGCCGGATGAGCTTGAATGGAGATTGAAAATGGCAAAGTACAGAAAACTGGGAAGAACATCTTCTCAAAGAAAAGCGTTATTAAGAAATCAGATCACGAATCTGTTGTATCACGGGAAAATCGTTACTACACAGGCTAAGGCCAAAGAGGTGCAGAAGCAGGTTGAAGGTCTTATTGCTCTTGCGATCAAGGAAAAGGACAACTTTGAAACCGTTAAGGTTAAGGCCAAGGTTCCTCGCAAGGATAAGGATGGCAAGAGAGTAAAAGAAGTGGTTGACGGAAAAAAGGTAACTGTTTACGATGAAGTGGAGAAGGAAATCAAGAAGGATCTGCCCTCCAGACTTCATGCAAGAAGACAGATTTTACGAGTTCTTTATCCGGTGGTTGAGAATCCCGGTAAGAAGCGTGACAGAAAAGAGGTTGACCTGGTAGCAAAGATGTTTGATGAAATCGCACCCAAGTATGTGAATCGTCATGGTGGTTATACCAGAATTATCAAGATTGGACAGCGTAAGGGTGATGCTGCCATGGAAGTAGTGCTTGAGTTAGTATAAGGCTATAAGTTAAAGGGAGGTGTTCATGCATCTCTCTTTTCTTTAAATCAATGTAATTATTCTGAACCCCATTCGCAAACTCGCTGTCAGACAGCGTTCCTTTTGCTCCTGTGGTTCCTTCGCCATATAAATGTTCAAGGATATGTCCATTCATGCAGGCAGAATGTTCATTTCATTGAACATTCGCATAGCTGTGAATAGTTACCAATCAAAAGAGTAGGCAGAACAAGCGGCCGAAAGAGCTTCTTTGAAAAATGAAAAGCATAACTTGTAATTGCATCCCCTTTTTAGTAGAATAAAAACGCAAAACGTATCAGTGAGGCAATCGGAAGGTGAGAGTGACGGTATGAATATTATTAAAGCCATTGATTTGGCATTTGAATATATTCGCAGAGATGAAGAAGGAAACGTGGAAGGGATTCTCAGGGCAGTAGATGGAGTCAATCTGGATATTGAAGCAGGAGATTTTGTGGCTATTTTGGGACATAATGGCTCAGGAAAATCCACGTTGGCCAAGCATCTGAATGCTTTGCTGCATCCTACCGAAGGGACTGTCTGGGTGGACGGGAAGGATACCGGTGAGGCCTCCAATGTTTGGAACATTCGCCAAACGGCAGGTATGGTATTTCAGAATCCCGATAACCAGATTATCGGTCAGGTAGTAGAGGAGGATGTGGGCTTTGGTCCGGAGAATCTGGGAGTGCCTACTAAAGAAATATGGGCTCGGGTAGAGGAAAGCCTGAAAGCGGTAGGGATGTATAAATACAGGAAGCGTTCTCCTAACAAGCTGTCCGGAGGACAAAAGCAGAGGGTATCCATTGCCGGAGTTATTGCCATGCATCCCAGATGTATCATTTTGGATGAGCCAACGGCTATGCTTGATCCTGATGGGCGCAAGGAGGTTATTCGAGCCGTCAGGGCGCTGAATCAGGTAGAAGGGATAACGGTTATTTTAATTACCCATTACATGGAAGAGGTAATTCATGCAGATAAGGTCTATGTAATGGATAATGGGAAGGTGGTAATGCAGGGAAATCCCAGAACCATTTTTTCACAGGTAGAAGAACTAAGAAGGCTTCGCCTGGATGTCCCTCAGGTAACAGAGCTGGCCTATGAATTACAAAAAAGCGGTCTTCCCCTTCCTTCAGGCATTCTTACGATGGATGAGCTGGTGGAAGAACTGAAAAGGATCAAGAAGGCAGAAAGATAGGAAGTTATGTCATTAATTTTGGATCATGTTAATCATATTTATGGAGAGGGGAGCGGACAGGCTGTGGCCGCACTCAAGGACATTAATCTGGTGATCGGAGATGGGCAGTTTATTGGATTGATCGGCCATACCGGTTCCGGGAAGTCAACTTTGGTTCAGCATCTGAATGGGCTGCTTATGCCTACCAGCGGTGCAATCTATTTTGACGGTCAGGATATTGCGGATAAGGATTACAATCGTAAAGATCTTCGCAGCAAGGTGGGACTGGTATTTCAATATCCGGAGCACCAGCTTTTTGAAGTGACGGTTTTTGAGGATGTTTGCTATGGTCCCAGGAATTTGAACCTTTCACCAAAAGAGGCAGAGCTCAGAGCCTATAAGGCGCTCAGGCAGGTGGGAATTTCTGACGAACAGTTTTATCAGTCTCCTTTTGAACTGTCTGGAGGCCAGAAAAGGAGGGTGGCTATTGCCGGTGTGCTGGCCATGGAGCCTAAGATTTTAATTTTGGATGAGCCTACGGCTGGGCTGGATCCTAAAGGAAGAGATGAAATTCTGGGACAAATCAGAAAACTGAAAGAAGAAAGTGGAATGACCATCCTACTGGTTTCTCACAGTATGGAGGATGTAGCGGAATATGTGGAACGGATCGTGGTAATGAATCAGGGAAGCATAATTTATGATGGTATACCCAGAGAAGTATTTAAGCACAGTGAAGAGCTGGAGAAGATTGGACTGGCAGCTCCTCAAATGACCTATATGATGACCCGACTGAAAAAGGAGGGCTTTGGGGTGAATTCGGATGTCATTACGGTAGAGGAAGCCAAAGCGGAAATTTTACGAGTTTTTGCAGAAAATAAGAGGGCAGGAGCAATGGATTTATGTTAAGAGATATTACCTTAGGACAATACTATCAGACGGAATCCGTCATTCACCGACTGGATCCAAGAGTGAAGCTGGTAGCCACCATTGCCTACATTCTTTCCCTGTTTTTGGTGCAGAGCGTATGGGGCTATGTGGCGGCGGGAGTTTTTTTGGCTGTGATGATATGGCTTTCCCATGTGCCCTTTAAATTTATGATAAAAGGAATGAAGGCGATCCTCATTCTTTTGCTCCTGACGGTAGTGTTTAATCTGTTTCTGACTCCGGGAGAAATATTGATCACCATATGGAAGCTGAAGATTACCAAAGAGGGGGTAAAGGTTGCCGTAATGATGGCGATCCGTCTAACCTTTTTGATCGTGGGCTCCTCAATCATGACACTTACCACCACACCCAATAATCTTACCGATGGAATGGAGAAGCTGATGAAGCCGTTAAGCAGAATTCGTGTGCCTGTCCATGAGATTGCCATGATGATGTCTATTGCACTGCGCTTTATTCCTATTTTGCTGGAGGAAACGGATAAGATTATGAAGGCTCAGATTGCCCGGGGAGCAGATTTTGAAAGTGGAAATATTATCAAAAAAGCTAAGGCGCTGATCCCCCTGCTGGTTCCTCTGTTTATCTCTGCTTTCCGCAGAGCAAATGACCTGGCTATGGCAATGGAAGCCAGATGTTATCAGGGAGGGGATAACCGAACCAAAATGAAGCCGTTGGTATATAAGAGAGCAGATTGGCTGGCTTATGGAGTTATGATAGTTTATTTGGCAGGCTGTGTGTTTTTGGGGTAAAACAGAAGAGCGAGATTCCGGGCAGGAATTTGGACAGATGGGGGAAGAACGTGAGAAGAATACAACTAACCGTTGCTTATGATGGTACCGCCTATCATGGCTGGCAGTTTCAGCCGGGGCAGTCTACGATCGAGGGAGAGCTGAACAGGCAGCTTTCAGCATTACTAAAGGAAGACATTAAAGTAATTGGTGCAAGCAGAACGGATACAGGAGTTCATGGCCTCTGTAATATAGCCGTTTTTGATACAATCAGCCGTATTCCGGGTGAAAAATTTTCCTATGCGCTTAACCAGAGGCTTCCGGGGGATATTCGCATTCGCCGGTCAAAAGAGGTAGAATCAGATTTTCATCCCAGAAGGGTACCTACCCGCAAAACCTATGAGTATCGGATATTGAACGAGTCCTTTGAAAACCCGCTTGAGCGCCGATATGCATATTTTATGCCGGTTCCCCTGAAGCTGGAACCTATGAGGGAGGCGGCAGGCTGCCTTATTGGAGAGCATGATTTTGCAGGATTTTGTGCGGCCGGGAGTACGGCCAAAAGCAGTGTAAGAACCATTTACAGCATAGAGCTGATTGAGCAGGGCAGTCTGATACGAATTCGTATAACAGGCAATGGCTTTCTCTATAATATGGTAAGGATTATTGCAGGTACCTTGATCGAAGTGGGCCTAGAACGCATGGCGCCGTCTGCTATGGAAGAAATCCTGAAAACAGGAGACAGGGGAAAGGCAGGCCCTACGGCTCCGGCCAGAGGATTGATATTGGTAGATTATGAGTTTGTATAAGTCAATTTGACCTGTACAAACTTTTTTTTATGGAAAATATATGTGCAATATTTTACAAAAAAGGTAAGATGAATTAAATTATTTGTATAAAATATCTTGACAAAATTTATCAGGAATGCTATGTTAGTATAAAATATGTGATGGAGAAGGTAACAATGATAATTACTCGTGAAACGGACTATGCACTCCGCATATTGCGAACATTAGGGGATGGACAAAGACATACCATGAAGTCTTTGTGCCAACAGGAAGCAATTCCTCAGCAATTTGCCTACAAAATAATTGCAAAGCTGGCTAAGGCCGGTATTGTACATAATGCCAGAGGAAGTAATGGGGGCTGTCGGTTGAGCTATGATTTGAAGGAACTGAGTCTGTATGAGCTTCTGGAAATCATGGGTGAGAATTATCGGATCAATGCCTGTATGCAGCCGGGATATGAGTGCACATGGGAGAAGAAGTGCGGAACTGCCTGTGAGATCAGGCGGAAGCTGGGCAAGATCCAGAAGCATTTATATGAGGAATTGGCAAATCACAGCATATATTTTTTGGTTAGTGGAGAAACAGCCACATAAAATCCAGTTTAATGAAATGGATTAATAATCCCGGATTGGGAGAGATAATGTAAAAGGAGGAAAACCTATGAGCTTCAAAACAACACAGGAACATGAGAATCTTCGCCAGAAGATCAGGGAGTTTGCTGAAACAGAAGTAAAACCCTACGCATTTCAATGGGACCAGGAAAGCCATTTCCCCAGAGAACAGGTTGAAATGATGGCAAAGAACGGATGGATGGGAATTCCCTTCCCCAAGGAGTATGGCGGGGCAGGCCTGGATGCCATGAGCTATGCCATTGCAGTAGAAGAACTTTCCAGAGTGGACGGTGGATTCGGTGTTATTCTTTCTGCACACGTTTCCCTCGGTTCTTGGCCGATTTTTGCTTTCGGTACGGAAGAACAGAAACAGAAATATCTGGTTCCCTGTGCCAAAGGTGAGAAGATTGCGGCTTTCGGCTTAACTGAGCCTAATGCAGGTTCTGATGCAGGCGGAACAGAAACCACAGCAGTATTGAATGGTGATCATTACATATTAAATGGTGAAAAAATCTTCATCACTAACGGTGGAGAAGCAGATACATATGTGGTTTTTGCAGTAACTACTCCCGGCATTGGCACCAAAGGAATCAGCGCCTTCATCGTAGAAAAAGGATGGAAGGGCTTTGAGTTTGGTGATCACTATGATAAATTAGGTATCCGTTCCTCTGCGACTGCACAGCTTCTGTTCAATGATGTAAAGGTTCCCAAGGAGAACCTGTTAGGCAAAGAGGGACAGGGCTTTAAGATTGCTATGGCAACCCTTGATGGTGGCCGTATCGGTATTGCTTCTCAGGCTTTGGGTATTGCGCAGGGAGCCTTTGAAAGTGCGGTAGAGTATGCAAAGGATCGTATTCAGTTTGACAAACCGGTTGCTTTCCAGCAGGCAATTTCCTTCAAAATTGCAGATATGGCAACCAAGCTGCGCTGTGCAAGATTCCTGGTTTATTCCGCAGCAGAACTAAAGGAAGCGCATGAGCCTTATGGTATGGAAGCTGCAATGGCAAAAATGTACGCATCCGACATCGCTTTAGAGGTAGTTAATGATGCAGTACAGATTTACGGTGGTGCAGGCTACTTAAAGGGTACTGATGTAGAGCGTATGTATCGTGATGCTAAGATCACCACCATTTATGAAGGTACCAATGAGATTCAGCGTGTGGTTATTGCTGCCAACATTCTTGGTAAAGAACCCAGATCGGCAGCACCTGTAGGTGGACTTAAGAAGAAACAGCCGGTAACCGGTGCAAGAAAGAAGATGATCCTGAAAGAGGGAACAGCAGCAGAAAAGGTTGCAGCCCTTGTAGAGAATCTGAAGAAGGATGGTCATGACTTCAGTGTTGGTATTGCCATCGATACTCCTATTACACAGGCAGAAAGAGTGGTCAGCGTAGGTAAGGGTATTGGGGAGAAGAAGAACATGAAGTTGGCTGAGCAGCTTGCAAGAGCAGCAGGAGCAGCCCTTGGTTCTTCCCGGCCTGTAGCAGAAACCCTGCGTTATGTACCTCTTAATCGGTATGTAGGTATGTCCGGTCAGAAGTTTGTAGGCAACCTCTACATTGCCTGCGGTATTTCCGGTGCGGTTCAGCACTTAAAGGGTATTAAAGACGCATCCACTATTGTGGCAATTAATAAAAACGGAAATGCACCTATCTTTAAAAACTGTGATTACGGTATTGTAGGTGATTTGAATGAGATTATGCCTCTGTTGGCAGAAGCGCTGGGAACCGGCGAGAAGCAGCCTGCTCCTCCTATGGTTAAGATGAAACGGCCTACACCGAAGAAGGAGAAGCCATCATGGAGCACCTATGTATGCTTGGGCTGCGGTTATGAATATGATCCTGAGATTGGTGATGAGGATGCAGAAGTGCTTCCCGGAACACTCTTTGAAAAACTTCCCGAGGATTGGGTATGTCCTGAGTGTGCAGAAGAGAAGACCAGCTTTATTGAAGTTAAACCATAAGAATAATAAAAATAAGAAGAGGAGGATTATATTATGCATTGTGTCAGAAAAGTTACCGATGACCTGTACTGGGTAGGTGCCAATGATCACCGTCTTGCCCTGTTTGAGAATATTCACCCCATTCCCCAGGGAGTTTCCTACAACGCTTACCTCTTAAAGGATGAGCAGAGCGTATTGTTTGATACGGTAGACTGGTCTGCCTGCCGTCAGTTACTTGAGAATATCGAGTACCTGCTGGAAGGAAAGGACTTAGACGTACTGTTGATTAACCATATGGAGCCTGACCATGGTGCTTCTATTGAGGAGATTCTGCTTCGTTATCCTAAGTGTAAGGTTATCAGCACCGAGAAGGCCTTCATGTTTATGCGTCAGTTTGGATTTGATATTGACGGACATGAATTGATTGAAGTAAAAGAAGGCGATACCTACTGCTTCGGTACGCACACCGTTACCTTCGTTGGTGCACCTATGGTTCACTGGCCTGAGGCTATGGTTACTCTTGACCTTACCAATGGAGTTCTGTTTGCAGCAGATGCATTTGGCTCCTTTATTGCTTTAGACGGTAAGCTGTTTAATGACGAAGTAAACTTTGACAGAGACTGGATCGATGAGGCTCGTAGATACTACACCAATATCGTAGGAAAATATGGCCCTCAGGTACAGTTTTTGCTGGGCAAGGCAGCAGGTGTTTTAGATAAGATTAAAATGATCTGTCCGTTACATGGCCCCGTATGGCGTAACGACCTGGGTTACATCATCGACAAATACCAGCACTGGAGCACCTATACGCCTGAAGAGGATGCAGTAATGATTGTTTATGCTTCCATGTATGGCAACACAGAGGCTGCTGCACAGGCATTGGCTTCCAAGCTGGCAGATAAAGGAGTGACCAATACGAAGGTGTATGATGTATCCAATACTCATGTATCCTACCTGATTTCCGAAACCTTCCGCTGCAGTCACATTGTTATTGCATCGGTAACCTACAATTTGGGAATCTATCCGGTGATCCATAATTATTTAGCAGATATGAAAGCGCTGAACCTGCAGAACAGAACCTTTGCTATTATGGAGAATGGTTCCTGGGCCTGCAAGGCAGGTGATCTGATCCAGAAATATCTGGATGAAGAGTTAAAGAATATGACCGTTTTGAACGAGCGTGTTAGCCTTTCTTCTGCATTGCTGCCTGATAAAGAGGCAGAGCTGGATATGCTGGTAGATGCCATTGTTGAAAGCATCAATGAAAAGAAATAATCGCTTAGAGTTATGGTAAGCAATATGACCTAGAGGATGGCTGTCTCACTTTGATAATAAGAGAGACAGCTTCCTTTTTTATGATTAATTGCACATACAATTTGTTTTTTTTTTTTTTTTTGAGAGAAATTTCAATTTACATAAAGAAAATAGCAAGAAAATGCACTTGAAAAATCTATAAGGGTACTGTAAAATAGAGAAAATGCCTATTTTTTGAGGAGAGAGTGAATGAAGAGACTATTTTACAAAAGATTAGGAATGTACGCAGGGATTGCCATCATTGTCATGCTTCTCATTGTAGATGTGTGGATGTATTTTATGGCAAGAAAGAGTTTTCTGACAACTGCAGAGAACACGATCAGGCAGATGGCAGGTAAGATTGAGGGGACAGAGAATGAGATAGCCCTGGTTGATGAGATTATTTCAGAGGAGATTCTGAACAAGACAAGAGTTTTTGCCTGGATTCTGAACAGACAGCCCAGTCTTGCAGCGAACAGTGTAGAACTGAGGCGGCTTAGCGAGGCATTGGGAGTAGACGAGGTACATATCATCGATGGAGAGGGAATCATCGTTGGCGGAACGATTCAGGATTATATTGGCTTTGATATGGCCAGCGGCGAGCAATCGGCAGAATTTCTGAAGATTCTGGATGATCCTACGCTGGAGATCATTCAGGAGCCACAGGAGAATACGGCCGATGGTAAACTGATTCAGTATAGCGGAGTAGCAAGACAGGATGCCAAAGGATTTGTGCAACTTGGAATGCAGCCACGAAGACTGGAAGCATTGCTTGGTAAAGGCTATGATGAGTTGTTTCAGGAATTGAACAATGAAGGAATAAACTGTTATGTCATAGACAAGGAGAGCGGAACGATGCTGTACCATCCTGATCAGGGACTGATCGGTAAGGATAGTACAGGTTCAGGCTATAAACAGACGGCAGGCAGTGGAAGAAATAGTGCATTAAGTGTACCCAACTATTATTTTCAACAGGAATACGGAGAGCTTTTGTTGGGCGTAAGCAGTCCGGCATTGGAATTTTGGAGTACGGCTATTTTTCCCACAGTGCTGATTTCCATCAATGTCATTGTTATAGTGAGTGTTCTGATGCTGGTAACAAGGCATCTGCTGACGAGATATATTCTTAACGGCTTTCTGAATGTTGTTTCCTCAATAGAGAAGATTACTGAAGGTAATTATGATGTCCGTTTAAATGAATTCTCCAGCCCCGAATTCGAACGGCTCAGCAATGGGATAAACAGTATGCTGGATGAGATGAACAGGGGAATGAAGGAGAATGAGGAACTGCTGGCATCAGAAAAAGAAGCTGCAGAAGCTGACAGACAGTTGATCACAGCAGTCAGGGATATCTGCAACAGTCTGAATACTTCTGCTACCGAAACGATGAATAATGCGGACACTACCTATCGGGGAGCAGAGGATCAGAAAAAGACGGTTGGTATGCTTGAAGATACCATGAACAGATTGGTAGAAGAGCTTAATCAGAGTGCAAGGGCCTCTCAGGAGGTTTCAGAAACTACCCGTGCAACGGTGGGAATGATGCAGGAAAGCCGTGTCCATATGGGTGAGCTGGAGAAATCCATTTTGGAAATCAGTGAAATGGCAATGAAAATTGAGAAGATCATCAGTGAGATAGATTCTATCGCAAAGCAGACCAATATGCTTTCCCTTAATGCATCCATTGAAGCAGCAAGGGCAGGAGAGCAGGGTAAAGGCTTTACCGTGGTGGCTGTTCAGGTGGGAGAACTTGCAGCAAGAAGCACATTGGCTGCTCAGGAAACACGGGAGCTGATTCTGAACTCCATTTCTGCGGTAGAGAAGGGAAAAGCAATCAGCGACTCCACCACCTCCAATTACGAGGCTATGGCTGAGGAAGTGGAAAAGGCAGGTGATCGTGTAGATGAAATTGCGGTTATGGTTAGGAAGAATGCGGAGATTGTTTCTGATGCAATGGAAGAACTGAATCGTATCCGCCAGGTAGTGGAGCAGAATGTAGAAATTGCACAGAGCAGTAATCAGATTTCCACGACGATGGCACATGAAGTAGAAAACCTGCTTCAGGTTTGTGGTGTGGAAGGTTAAAGGCGAGCAAAATCAGGAATTCTTGAGGGGATTCCTGATTTTTTCTGTAAAGTGCTTTGGAGGAGTCTTTTTAATTGTTAAATCTCTTTTTTACTTGACACACCCGGATATGTATAATATAATACATCAGTATGAAAATGTTTGAGAACAGATATCCTAGCCCCGGTTTCTGTTTGAAATAGAGGGATTCTTTAATTCCGTTAGCCCCGGAGAAGAGTCCTGCCAGAACAAGGATAATTTACGGAGGGAAAATCATGAAAACATTTATGGCAAGTCCAGCTACTATTGATAGAAAATGGTATGTAGTAGATGCTACAGGAATGACTCTGGGACGCTTAGCTTCCGAGATTGCAAAGGTGTTAAGAGGTAAGAATAAACCTATTTATACACCTCACATTGACACCGGTGATAACGTAATCGTAATCAATGCAGAGAAGATTTCCGTTACCGGAAAGAAAATGGATCAGAAGATCTACTATCATCACTCTGATTATGTTGGTGGTATGAAAGAGGCCACCCTGAAAGAGAAGCTGGCTAAGAAGCCTGAATCTGTTATTGAACTGGCAGTTAAGGGTATGCTTCCCAAAGGACCTTTAGGAAGACAGATGTTGAAGAAACTTCATGTTTATGCCGGACCTGAACACAAGCATGAGGCACAGAAGCCTGAAGCGCTGACATTTTAACTAAGGAAACAGATTGTAAAATTAGAATTTTCACTTGCTTATGCAGATAATATTGTAGTGTGAAGGATTACAGATTTTTACTTTCCTATTTGGCAGTATCGAAGACAAGATTACGATATGCAGGGGATTAGAAGGGAGATTATAGAGATGGCTAAAGCAGCACAATACTACGGAACCGGTAGAAGAAAGAAATCAATTGCAAGAGTATATTTAACACCCGGAACAGGGAATATTACGGTAAATAAAAGAGATATTAACGACTATTTTGGCTTGGAAACCTTAAAGGTAATCGTTCGTCAGCCTCTGGTTGCTACTGAGAATGTTGACAAGTTTGATATTAAGGTTACTGTTCGTGGTGGCGGTACTACAGGCCAGGCTGGTGCAATCAGACATGGTATTGCGCGAGCACTTCTTCAGGCAGACGCAGATTTCAGACCTGTATTAAAGAAGGAAGGCTTCTTAACCAGAGACCCTCGTATGAAAGAAAGAAAGAAGTACGGCCTCAAAGCCGCTCGTCGCGCTCCGCAGTTCAGCAAGCGATAATCTACAGCTTAATAATGCTAAAAAAGCCCGGAAATACGCCATTTTCCGGGCTTTTTCTATGCCTGAAATCGCCTGATTCCGATGGTGAAATTTGAGGAAATTTGACTTCAAATTAACCCATTTTGATGGGTTTACCATGGGTTTACGGCCTATTTTTGAGCCTAATGGGTGGGAAAATGGGTTTACAGAAGGCCATTTTGGAGGGGAAATTAGCCCCATATCCTTGACAGATTTTCGGCAAAAATCCGGCTGAAACGGAATGAAAAACAGTGTCAGGTTCGTTTGGCGAGTTCTGACGAATTCTGCAAAAATTTAATATCAGGTATCCTGTTACATAGAGCCTTGGCTCATTCTTTGAAAACGAGAATGGGTCGAGGCTCTATTTTTTTCGCCCGAAATCCGGCGAGATAAATTTGAGCAGGAGGTAACAGGTATGACGGATTTCAATCAGAAGACCCATGACACCGATGTGGGCAGTCATGGCGGACAGTCAAGGCAGATGATGGAGGTGTTTGAGAACCAGGAGTTTGGTTCGATCCGCGTGTTGCAAGGGGCGGGCAAGACCTTCTTCTGTGCAAGCGATGTGGCGAAAGCGTTGGGGTATGTGAATCCCTACGCCGCAGTGAAACGCCATTGCAGAGGCCCCCTAACGAAACGCGAGGGGGTCGTTCAGAAGGTGAATCAGTATGGAGATGCTGGAGAGCAGGTCGTTGAAATCTCCTTTATCACAGAAGGCGATGTTTACCGGCTGATCGTTCACAGCAAGCTGCCATCGGCAGAACGATTTGAA
>SFDP01000012.1 GCA_004558185.1 Lachnospiraceae bacterium
GTCTAACCGGGAGAGTGGCTTTGGGCGGTATGATGTACTATTTGAGCCAAAGAATCCTAAAGAGAATGACGCCATTATTTTGGAGTTTAAGGTATTTAACCCAAGAAAGGAGAGCAGCCTGGAGGAAACGGTGGAGGCTGCTCTAAAGCAGATCGAAGACAGGAGGTATGCGCACGAGCTATGGGAAAAAGGGATAGCAAGGGAGCATATCCGCAGCTATGGCTTTGCCTTTGAAGGGAAGCAGGTATTGATTGGAGGAGGAAGACAGCAGACTAAATCGTTACAATAAATTTATACAAAAGAAGAGGGGGAGTCTTCGATGTACGAAAGAAAAGAAAAGGGAACATTGTATCTTGTTGTTCCCTGCTATAATGAGGAAGAGGTCATTGAAAGTTCAATAGAAAAACTATTGGATAAGCTCAGCCGACTTGTTGATCAGGGAAAGGTAACGGCCGACAGCAAAATTATGTTTGTGAATGATGGAAGCAAAGATAATACATTGTTTTTGCTCCATGCAGCGGCAAAGAGAGAAAATCGAATATCAGTGCTGAGTTTTTCCACAAATTTTGGACATCAAAGCGCTATTCTTGCGGGTATGCTTTACTCCGCTAAGTATGCAAGCATGGTAGTGACGATTGACGCCGACTTACAGCAGGATATTGAGGCTTTGGATCAGTTTATTGCCTGCTATGACCGAGGGTGTGAAATAGTATATGGGGTGCGCAATGATCGTCATAGTGACAGTGTATTTAAAAAAGCAACAGCCTCCTGTTATTATAGATTTCTTCACTGGTTAGGCTGTTCAATCATTACGAATCACGCAGACTATCGTTTGATGTCGAAAAAGGCTATTCAGATATTATCACAATACCAGGAAGTCAATCTGTTCCTTCGTGGTTTGGTTCCTACTTTGGGTCTTCCGTCTGATGTGGTCTATTTTGATGTGAAAAAAAGAGAAGCTGGGACTTCAAAATATACGATTAAGAAGATGATCCATTTGGCCACAAACGGAATCACCTCTTTAAGTGTGAGACCACTTCAGATTATCACGATTTTCGGCCTGCTGACCTGTGTATTTGGTGTGGGGATGGCGATATACTGCCTGATCGATTGGATAAATGGCAATACAGTTCCCGGCTATACTACCACTCTTATGGTAACATTGATTATGAATGGAATGACCCTATTATCCCTGGGTATTATTGGGGAGTATCTTGGGAAGCTCTATATGGAAGCTAAGAAACGACCCAGATATATTGTTGAGTCCTTTATTTGGAACGGAGATGAGAATGAGCAAAATGGATATTCATGCTGACGATTATGGGCTGTCATTGAATACCTCAAAAGATATTCTGGCGGCTGTTAATGCCGGTAAAATAAACAGTATAAGTATTATGCCCAACATGAACTGTTTTGAAGAAACCCTCAGATTATGGAAGGCTGGTGAGGCTGACCTTCCCATATCCATTCACCTGAATTTCATGGAAGGATATTGCTGTGGGGAAAAAGAGCGATTAAGCTGTTTGGTAGACGAACAGGGGCTGTTTAACATATCCTGGGCAGACCTGGTAAGGTATAACTATTCACTGAGAAAAAGAGAATTAGTTAAGCAGCAGTTAAAAATAGAAGTGAAAGCGCAAATGTTCAGGGTAATAGACGCTTATCACTTATTAGAAGGAAAAAAGCTGCGGATAGACAGTCATCAGCATACCCATATGATTCCCATTGTAATGGAAGCAATTTTAGAAGTGATTGAAGAAGAGAAGCTGTCTGTGGAATATATTCGGATATCCAGAGAATTAGTCTGGCCATATATGAAGCATAAAGAGCTCTGGGGAAATTACCGTCTGGTTAATATCATTAAAGTGGCCATATTGAATTGGTATTCCCGAAAGGGTGAGCGTATGCTGAAAGCATTGGAAATTCCTCCTATGGCTCTGTGTGGTGTTTTCTTAAGTGGAAAAATGAGTGCACCATGTGTAAAAGCCCTGCTACCGGATTTGAAAAAGGAGGCAGCAAGGCTAAACCGTTCTTTGGAGCTGTTGTTTCATCCCGGAAGCTTATTGGAAAAAGAGGCGGGAAGAGAGTTCAACAATGAAGCCTCAAAAAGGTTTTACTTTTCCCGGAACAGAAAAATAGAACTGGAAGCGGTGATGGAGCTGAAATAGCTCTTCATGGGCTTAATAAATACACAGATGAAGGACAGACCCTTCAAAAATCATCTGCTCTTCAGACCAGATATCCCAATTATACTGTTGAAAATGGCTTTCATATTCAGGAAGAGGCTCTCCCTTTTGGTATTGGGTATCCAGATACAGGTTGATGGAATTCAGATTACCCCATCCGACGGCCTGTGCACGGGTCATCAGTCCGCTCTTGGAATAAGCGGGTTCATTCCATGCTGTTGATGCATCACGATAGAAGGTAATGGTATCAATGATGTTTCCGGTAGCTTGCTCATAATCATTGATTTGCGCATAAATAATTTGTGCGTAGTAGAGGTCTGCCTGATTACACTTGTAGCGCTCAATAAATACGGATTGAAATTTAGTATATTGGAGGAAAAGAAACAGTACCGTTATGGGAATCAGCCAATAATTGATCAGCCTCTTTCCAATCCTGACGTTATCAATGAGCAGATAGATGAATAAAACTCCGGGCAGACTGGCATAAGGATAGAGAGTACGGGGAAGATAGCTGGTACTTATTCCGCTAAAACAGGGAAAGAAAGCAACGAAAGTCACAGCAGCCAGAATATAAAACCAGCCAAGCCAAAAAACGATAAGCCTTTTAGGGCTGGTATTAACGGATAACAGAATGGCTGTAAGGGCAATGAAAGCCATCACCGTAACGGATAGCTTTCCCGGTACATGGAACCAGTCAGCAGTGGAAATGTCAACAATATATCCCAATACAGTTCGTATGGTAGTAAAAAGATTATCACTGCTTGAAAGGCGGGAGCTGCCAAATACAAACTTTACCAGAAGAAAGGCGGTTAACAGAGGAATTGCATATAACAAAGCAAGCATCAGATTGTACTTAAGAAATTGTTTACCATCCAGAGAATGTCTGAGCAGGAAAGGAAGGCAGAGGATAATGTATAAGCCGGGAATTATCTGATAGATAAATACGGCTGCAAGAAGAGAAAGCAAGACATAAAATAAAAGATATTTATGTCCGGTTTTCAGATATTCTACAGTGAGGCAGCAGGAAACGACACAAAGAAAAATGGCAAACAGGAACAGACCCTTTTCAATAAAGAGAAAATATTCGATAATATAAAAATTGGCAATCGTTATAAAAGAAATCAGTACACAAAGAGTAACGTTTTTTTGATACGTTAACAATAGCTGTGACAGCAGATAGACGCCGGCAGTAAGAAAGAAGATGGCAGTCAGCCATGACAGCTTATAAATGTAGCCATTTGAAATACCGAAGCATTCAATGAGATAGTAAATAAGGGCACTAAAAATGCGGCCATTCTCATAGAGCATCCATTGCCAGGTGCCGGTTTCTTCAAAGGTAGCATAGGTATCGGTGGCATACTCAATAGACCAATTGATACCAAAAAAGAGGAGAGACAGGAAAAAACAAAGGCACAGCAGTTTTTTATCCAATCTATTCACTTGTATTTTCAATTTATACAGCATAATGGATACTCCTCGACAATATCATTTGATTTGATTATTCAAAAGAATACCATATTTTATGGTAAATAACAAATAAAAAGGTAATGGCAGTCATCAAATATCGTGAAAATCTGGTATTATAGGTCAAGGTATGCTACAATAGTCAAGGATTTTTTAGAGGAAAGTAACTGATCTATTTAGACGGCATTACAGGCAGGACCTGTTCTGTGTATGGGGATTAAGATGAAGGTATTGATGATTGGGCCGGCCAGAAGCGTCAGAGGAGGGATTTCTGCGGTGGTAAATAATTACTATCGTGGGGGATTAGACTCGGCTGTAGAGTTGACCTACCTTGGCACGATGGAAGACGGAAGTAAATGGCATAAGCTATGGGTAGCGTTAAAAGCATTGCTCGCATTTATTACCTCAGTTGGTAAGTACGACCTTATCCATATCCATGTAGCCTCTGATATCAGTCTTTACCGAAAGCTCCCATTCATTTGGCTTGCCGCAGGGAAAAAGAAAAAAATCATTATCCATCAGCATGGTGGGAATATTGAGGAGTTCTATCTTAATCAATGCAGTTATCGTAAGCAAAAGCTAATCAAGAAAACGCTGGCTAAAGCAGACAGGCTTTTAGTCCTCTCTTTGCGTTTAAAAGATTTCTTTGGGAAAATCATCAGCCAGGAAAAAATTATTTTATTTCCCAGCGGAGTGGATGTGCCGGTACGACAGGATAAGGATTATCACGCAGCAAAGCTCCTTTTTCTGGGCAGACTATGCAGAGAAAAGGGCATTGAAGAACTGCTGGATGCCTGTCGGCAATTGAAAACAGACTTTCCCCAAATGGAGCTGTATTTGGGTGGTGTGTGGGAGGATAAGGAACTGAAAAAATGGGCGGATTCTGCCGGAGACTGGGTGCACCAACTGGGATGGATCGAAGCAGAGAAGAAGGAGCAGTATTTGCAAGAATGCAATATATTTGTCCTGCCTTCTTATTTTGAGGGGCAGCCGGTGTCTCTGTTAGAAGCCATGGCTCATCAGTGTGCCTGTGTAGCCACTGGCGTGGGTGCCATTCCACAGATGCTTATTCATAGAAAGAATGGGCTTTTGGTAAAGCCAAAAGACAGCAGGGCGTTGAAAGAAGGAATAGAGATATTCCTAAAGGAGCCTTCATTCCAACAGAATATGGGAAAAGAAGCCTACAAAAAGATTAAAGAGGAATATGATCTGCAAAAGAGTATTGAAATGCTGGTTAAACTATATAATAGTCTGTAAGAAAAGATAACTGTAACTAAAAAATAGGAAAAGCGATGTTATTCAATTCATATATCTTTATTTTGTTTTTTTTACCTCTTTCTATAATTGTGTACTTTCTTTTGAATCGATATGCCTATGGAAAGAGCGGACAGGCCGGACTTTTATGGCTGTTTGGGATGTCCCTGTGGTTTTACGGCTATGAAAAACCGATTTACCTTATTCTGATTCTGTCCAGCATAGTCGTTAATTTCGGACTGACCCACATGATGGATGGCGGGAAAAAGAGAAAGAAAAGGCAGAGCCTCTTATTGGCAGCAGGTCTGGTTTTTAATCTGGGTCTTTTATTCTACTTTAAATACTATAATTTTTTTCTGGAGAATATTTATCGAACAGTTGGCCGGGACTGGGAATGGAAAAACATTTTTCTGCCTCTGGGAATCAGCTTTTTTACCTTCCAGCAGGTTTCCTTTATCATCGATTGCTATAAATCCAAAGAAGGAATTCACTATAGTTTTATCGAATATGCGGCCTTTGTCAGCTTTTTTCCTCAGTTGGTAGCAGGGCCTATCGTGATGCACTCTCAGTTGGTTCCTCAATTTAGGGATAAGGCCAGAAAGACGATTAACTATGACAATTTAGCAAAGGGATTATATGGCTTTGCATTGGGACTGGGTAAGAAGGTACTGCTTGCGGATACTCTCTCCAAGCTGGTGACGGCAGGCTTTCAGAATGTGGGTGAACTGAACAGCGGTTCTGCACTGACAGTCATGCTGGCCTATACTCTGCAGATTTACTTTGACTTCAGCGGATATAGCGATATGGCTCTGGGAATGGCAGCCATGTTTAATATTGAGCTGCCCATTAATTTTCACTCCCCATATAAAGCGAAAACCATAGGGGAATTCTGGGAAAGGTGGCATATGACACTGACCCGTTTTTTTACCCAGTATGTATATATTCCTTTGGGAGGAAGCCGGAAGGGCAAGATTCGTACCTATATCAATACGATGACGGTATTTCTGCTGAGTGGACTGTGGCATGGTGCCAACTGGACCTTTGTGCTTTGGGGAGGTCTGCATGGAGCCTTGCTTACTTTGGAGAAAATTATCCGGGATATACCAAGAAAAAAACGGACAGACAGGAAGCAACCGGAAGAAGGCAGGGGCAGACCTGGCAATATACTAAAGAGGGGATGCAGTAGAGCATTGACTTTTCTTTTTGTCAATCTGGCCTGGGTGCTGTTTAGGGCTGCTTCCCTGGAAGAGGCCGGGCTGTTTATTCATAAGCTGTTGTCAGGAGGCTTTGCCATATCCGGCAAGCTTTTAGAGCCCATGGAGAAGCTGATCGAAGTTCGCCTGCTGGCCAGATTGGGGCTGGGAGGTCTGTTCGAGCAATATCCGTTCATTCCTCCGGCAGCTATCTTACTTCTTTTATTGTCAGGGGTTTTTCTGATGAAAAATACACAGGAAAAGATGGCAGAGGACAGATACCGTCTGGGGCGAAGTCTGGTGACCATAATTCTTTTGATCTGGTGCATCATTTCGCTGAGTGATGTAAGTGAATTTTTATATTTTAATTTCTAAAGGCAGCAGCTTCCCGGTGTAAGACGCTGTGGAAGGGAGGAGTAAATGAGCGAAACGGTAAACGGCCCAAAGCAAAAAAAATGGTTTTTGGGCACTCTGTGGGGGACAATAGCAGGATTGATCGTAATTCTGCTGGCCATGGTCATTGTAGACCCTTATTTTCATTACCATGATCGTCTGCCGGGAATTTCCTATCGGCTTTATTCGGAAAGATATATGAACCGGGGAATTGCCAGCAACTTTACTTATGATGCAATTATTACCGGCAGCAGCATGAACCAGAATTTCCAAACCTCTTTAATGGATAGGCTGTGGGGAACGAGTGCCATTAAGATTCCTTTTTCAGGAGCCGGATTTCAGGAGGTTTCGGATACGATAGAAGCGGGGCTTAACAGTGACAATCAGGTAAAATATGTGCTATGGGGACTGGATTATAACGGGCTGAACCGAGATTATGACTGGAAAGGCTATGACAGTTATCCCGAGTTTCTCTATGACGATAAGCTGTTGAATGATGTGTCCTATGTGTGGAATAAATCTTTGATTTTCGAAGGGCTGATTACCGACCTGCTTTGGACCCTTCAGGGAGTGGAGGGCACTACCTTTGATGAGTATTCCAGTTGGACAGGAGGAAGAGGCTGGGAAAGTATTTCCCGTACCTATCAGAGAAGTGAAAGCATCCTCCCTATGGAAGAAATAACTCAGGAGGAGATCGACCGGGTAACAAAGAACATTACAGAAAATATTGTCAAGCTGGCTAAGAGACATCCCAATACGCAGTTTCTGCTGTTCTATACACCCTATAGTGCCTTATACTGGGAGTCCCTTTACCGTGACGGATGGCTGAACAAGCAGCTTGATATGGAGGCCATTGCAACCAGTCTGATGCTGGAGTGTGAAAATATACAGCTTTACAGCTTTGCCAGAAAGACAGAGATTACCGATAACATTGAATTTTACCGGGATAAAGAGCATTATGTACCGGAGGTTAATCCTATGATCATGGAATGGATTGCTGAGGGCTACGGAAAAGTAACAAAAGAGAATTACCGGGAACTGATAGCCTGGGAGAAAGAGTATTATTTACATTTTGACTATGATAGCTTATATGAAAAGAATGATGAAACAAAATAACAGGGAAATGCGTTGGATCGTGCTTTTTGCTTTCTTTGTGGCGGCAGCCTTTCTTACCGTCTGTTCCCGTTCCTCCTTTTTGTATCCCTGTAATAACTGGGACGATGCAAACAGCTATTTCTCTATGGGAAAGTCCATGATGAATGGAAAAGTGATTTATCGGGATCTGTATGATCAGAAGGGGCCGTATCTGTATCTGCTTTATGGAATAGCCTATCTGATTTCTCCTGATTCCTTTATTGGGGTATTTCTGCTTGAGATTGTTGCAATTGCGCTTTTTCTGTTGGCGGGATATCGGATTATGGCTCTCTATTGCCAGAAAAGCACAGCGCTCTTGCTGATTCCTGTATTGGCAGCGGTCTGTCTGTCTGCGAAAAGCTTTTATTGGGGTGGAGCAGCGGAAGAATTCTGTCTTCCGCTCTTTGGCTGGAGCCTGTATCACAGCCTTTATTATTTTAAGGAGGAATATCCCAAACCGCCGGATTTAAAGATCATTCTGCTGAACGGTGTTTTTGCCGGAATAATTTTGCAGGTAAAATACACTATGCTGGGATTTTATTTTATCTGGATGGGATTTATCGCCATAATGAACTTTACCAGAGCAAACTGGAGGAAGGCTTTAGCAGCCTGTATGCTCTTTCTTGGAGGTATGCTGGCAACGCTGATCCCCTGGCTGGTCTATTTTGGTATTCATGGTGCTTTGGATGACTGGTACAGATGTTATGTTTATAATAATATTTTCCTGTACAGTGATTTGGGTAAATCGGCTGAAGGGATTGGAGAGAAAGTTTACACTCTGGCAAAAATCCTGTATTATTTGATTATTGACAACGCATCTTATTTTATTCCGATTATTCTGGGAATGACAGCTTTGCTGTTTTCTCGAAAAAGCAGATGGTATGAGAAGATTAATCTCTATGCACTTTTTCTGTTTTTATTTTTGGGAATCTTTATTGGAGGAGCCAATCTTCCCTATTATTCTATGCCCCTGATGGTTTTTTCCACAGTTGGCTTGGGATTTGTGGGGGCTTTGGCGGACAGATGGGTGAGGCGTGGGTACATAATAGCTTTTCCGATAATTTTTTTCCTCTCCCTTGCAGGGGCCTGGACAAACTCGATGAATCCTCCTTTTATGCAGCAGTCAAAAGAGGACTTCTTTCTGTTCAAATTTAAAGAAATTGTATCTCAGGAGGAGAATCCCACTCTGCTGAACTATAACTGCCTGGATGCCGGACTTTATACGGTGGCCGACATTATGCCGACCTGTGAATACTTCCAAACCAACGGAATTGCGTTGAAGGAAATGGAAAAGGCGCAGCTTAACTATATTGCTGAAGGGGCTACACAGTTCATTCTGGTGAGAGGAGATTATCCCCAAATTATTGAGCAGCATTACCGAATGGTAGGAAAAGAGACCAATACCTGGGGCAATGTGGAAACTGTGTATTATTTATTCAAAAGAATGGAGTAAACTGAATGAAAAACTACATTAAAATTGCAAGGCCGGATCATTGGGTCAAGAACCTGTTCATTGTTCCCGGTGTGGCAGTGGCCTTTCTGCTGGCGGGAGTTCCGGCGGCAGGGGAATTGGTCTGGAAATTTTTCCTGGGCTTTCTGGCTACCTGCTTTATCGCCTCTGCAAACTATGTAATCAATGAATGGCTGGATGCAGAATTTGATCAGTATCATCCAACTAAGAAAAACAGGCCTGTAGTAGCTCAAAATATGAAATTTGGGCTGGTGATGCTGGAATACCTCCTTTTTATCCTTGCCGGAATCCTCTGTGCAATGCCGATCAACCGCTATTTTTTGTATATGGAAATCTGGCTGTTGATTATGGGAGTCCTGTATAATGTAAAGCCTTTCAGGACAAAGGATATTCCTTTTTTGGACGTGATTTCAGAATCGGTCAACAATATGATTCGGCTTCTTCTGGGCTGGTTTATTGTGACTGATGCACAGCTCCCACCTGTAAGCATTCTTCTGGGCTACTGGATGGCCGGCGCATTCTTAATGGGAATTAAGCGTTTTGCAGAATACCGGATGATCAACGATCCTGAGCTGGCAGGAAAATATCGAAAATCCTTCTGCCACTATACAGAGCTGACTCTGCTTGGCTCAAGTATGTTTTACGCCTTTTGTTCCACCTTCTGTATGGGAATATTTCTGATCAAATATCGGCTGGAATATCTGCTGGCCATGCCCTTTTTATTCTTTCTTTTCGTTTTCTATTTAATGATTGCGTTTAAGGAAGACTCGGCGGTCCAGAAGCCGGAAAAGCTATATAAAGAAAAGAAATTGATTCTCTATGTGAGCTTTCTGGTGCTGCTTTTTGTGGTGCTGACCTTTATTGATATTCCGTTTTTGGGAATCTTTCAGGATCCATATTTAATCCCCATTCAGTAGCAGCGATTTTGCGAATGGGGCTCTGAACAGATTGATTTTACTTTAGTGGCTGCCATCAGGTAGCCATTTGGTTTATGAAAAGGAGTGTATGGTGAAAAAGATCAATACCTATAAGCTGGTGATTTGGGATTTGGATGGAACCCTGTATTACCAGAGGGCTTTTCGCCTGAAAATGGCTTTGGTAATGCTGTCTAAGCTGCTGCTTAGACCCTCTCGCTGGAGAGAGCTCGCTGTAATCCTTACCTATAGAAGGATTCGGGAGGAATGGAACCCTGATGATTTTGGAGAGGGACTTGAAGAGCGGCAGTATATGGTCTGTGGAGAAAGCTGTGGAATGAGTGGGCAGAAAGTTCGGCAGCTTGTTGAACAGTGGATGTTAAAAGAGCCATTGGATCATCTAAAGCTATACCGTGACGATCAGGCGGCAGAGCTGATTGCCAGGCTTTCCGAGGCAGGAACAGTGAATGTGGTTTATTCTGACTATCCTACCAGGGATAAGCTCAAGGCATTGAATATCCAGGCAGAAAGACAATTTTGTTCATCGGATATCGAGATTAACTGTATGAAGCCTAATCCCAGAGGAATACAGTATATTCTTAAGAGCATGAAGATAAAAGCGGAGGACACACTGATCATTGGAGATAGAATGGAAAAGGATGGAGAGGCTGCTAAGGCGGCAGGAGTGGATTATCTGATTCTGAAGAAAAACAAAAAGGGAAGAAAAGTACAATATAAGGAAATTTTGCAACAGATACAGGAACAGGGATGGAGGTAGTGAGGGAGAATGCTGTTTAATTCATTACAGTTTTTGATTTTTTTTCCCATAGTAATACTGATTTGTTTTATTTTACCGGCAAGGATACGTTACCTGTGGCTGCTGGCGGCCAGCTATTATTTTTATGCCTGTTGGGATGCCCGGTACCTTTTGCTGCTGCTGTTTTCCACGGTGGTGACGTACCTGAGCGGACTGGGAATAGAATGGTGCAGAAAGCAGCAATGGACAACAGAAAAGAGGCTTAAAGGAAAGAGAAGCTGTGTAGCCATAAGTGTTCTTCTGAACGTGGGGATGCTCTGTTACTTTAAATATACGAATTTTTTTCTGGAAAACCTCAGGGCAGTCTTTGCGGCAGTAAATATTCAGTTGAAGATACCGGAGGTCAGTATAGTTTTACCTGTAGGGATTTCTTTCTTTACCTTCCAGGCCTTAAGCTACACTCTGGATGTTTATCGGGAGGAGATTTACGCAGAAAAGAATTTCTTTCGGTATGCCTTGTTTGTGTCCTTTTTTCCCCAACTGGTGGCGGGACCCATCGAACGCTCGAAAAACCTGTTAAAGCAGCTTAAGAAGCCGGCAGCCTTCAACTTTGAAAATGCCAGAGAAGGATTACTGTTAATGCTGTGGGGCTTTTTTTTGAAGATAGTATTGGCAGACAGGATTGCCATATTTGTAGATACGGTTTATGGAGATTTCCAGTCCTACTCTGGCACTCAGCTTTTGGTAGCTACCCTCCTTTTTGCCATACAGCTTTATTGTGACTTTTATGGTTATTCGGTCATTGCCATGGGGGCAGCCAAAATCCTGGGGTATCATCTTATGGATAATTTTAATGCTCCCTTTTTTGCAAGGACTGTTTCTGAACTGTGGAGGAGATGGCATATTTCTCTAAATTCCTGGTTCAGAGATTATCTCTATATTCCGCTGGGAGGCAACAGAAGGGGGATTATTCGTAAATATTTGAATATTATGGTGGTATTCTTTGTAAGTGGGTTATGGCATGGCGCCAACTGGACTTTTGTAATCTGGGGCCTACTTAATGGGGGATATCAGATGATTGGTCGGTGGCTGCAGCCCGCCAGAGATAAACTGGTGAAAATAATGAGGCTGAACAGAACGGCTTACAGTCACAAGCTGGTGCAGACTATCGTCACTTTTTTACTGTTTGATTTTTCCATGATTTTTTTCAGGGCAAATACACTGCAGGAATCAGGGCAGATTATTTCGGCTATTCTAAATCATTTTAATCCGGGAATGCTATTTGACGGTACACTTTATACCTGTGGATTGGATCAGAAGAATTTTTCCCTGATGCTGTATAGTATCGTGCTTCTTTTTATTATTGATTTTTGCAAAAATAAAGGGATTAGAGTAAGGGAGCTGGTGCTGAAGCAGGAGTATTGGTTCAGATGGCTGTTTATTGCAGGCAGTATCCTTTTTATTCTGATAACCGGCATCTGGGGCTCTGCCTATGAGGCGGCAAATTTTATTTATTTTCAATTTTAATATGATACCAGGGTCAAAAGGTCTGAACTCACATGAGCTTGTTCAAATGTGGAACAATCCGTAGGTATCATAGTTAGGGGCTTTTGACCCTAACATCTTAATATGCAGGTGCTAAACTGTATGGAAATGGTGGGATTATGATTAAAAAGAGAATAAAAAGGCTGATTCCTTTTTTGGTCGTTCTGGGGCTGACTGTGGCAGGTCTTTCATATGCTTCCGGAATAACTGAACGAAAGGACAGCAGAAACAAATATGCAGATTTTTATGCTCAAAAGGAGGATTTTGATGTCCTATTTATCGGACAGAGCCGTATGCTGAATGCAGTCTTTCCCATGGAGCTGTGGAATGACTATGGGATAGTAGCTTATAATCTGGCAGGTCATGGCAACCGTATCCCTACTAATTACTGGGTGTTGAAAAATGCACTGGAGTATACGACACCCAAGCTGGTGGTTCTGGATTGCGGTCTGGTGAAAGAAGAGGAGAAGACAGGTCCACTGGAGCAGCTGCACCTTTCAGTGGATCATATTCCCTTAAGCAGGACAAAGATCGCCATGATGGAGGATTTGCTGGGAGATTCAAAGAAAAAGCAGGATTTTTTATGGAAGTTTTCCACTTATCATAACCGTTGGAGTGAGGTAGTACAAGAAGACTTTACTCCACATTCCGGTGTGGAAAAGGGGGCAGAATCACGAGTTGGTGTGGCAGTCCCTAAAATTCACCGGGAGTTTGGAAGGGAAGAAAAGCTGGAAATAGAAGGTGTGGGAATAGAGTATCTGGAAAAAATTATTGAAGAATGCCAGAGAAGGAATATAGAAGTGCTATTAACTTACATCCCTTTCCCGGACCCTACAGGCTGGCAATTGGAGTCTAATGCGGTATGGGAGATTGCCGATAAGTATAAGATCAACTATTTAGACTTTCATACGCTTTTTCCTCAGATTAACCTTGATACAGACTGTTACGATCCGAGCGCCCATCTGAACCCGTCGGGAGGCTGGAAGATTACTGCATATCTGGGAGAATATATACAGAAAAATTATGGAATTGCAGATCAGAGGGAGAATCCCCTCTATTCAAAATGGCATCAGGATTATGGAACCTATAGGCAGTTTAAATGGGAAAACCTGCGTACGCAGGAGAAGCTGGAAAACTACCTCATGCTTCTTTATGACAGGAATCTGAGCTTTGGAGTATGGATGGAGCCCGGAGCACAATGGCTGAAGACTTCAACCATAGCAGAACTTCTGGCAAATATCGGGATAGAGGCAGAGGACTACGCCTGGGAGAACAGCCTCATTTTTGTTGACCGGACAAAGAATCGAGTCTACCGGATCAGGGAGGGGGATGAGCAGAATACCGGATTGGGGAAAATCGGCATGAGAATTAACTTTGATACGGCTGCCATGATTATCACCTGGGAAAAGAACTCGGGAGAGACTGATGAAAAGCAGAAGCAATACGCCGAGGAATTTTTAATGGATCAGCAGGCAGGAGCAGGTATTTTGGTTTTTGATCATACCGAAGATGAACCGATAAACTTTGCTCAATTTATGGTGGATTATGTGTCTTCAGAACGGATTCGCCCAGAGTAATCCTTTTAGGAACTGACTCAGGGCTGGGGTTCTGAATAGTTATGTTTTTTGAAGGATTTTGCATTTTCCCATAATAAGGTGGTTCCTGCCAGGTAAAACAAGGGCATATTGTAAATGGTATACCGGGTTTGACAAAAAATAAGGCAGGAAACAAGGGCTACGTTAATGACAATGGCAAAAGCTGTTATTGCGCCAAAAAGAAGGGCGTGATAATGGCTTTTGGATTTCCGGGGACTTTTTTGGTATATCAGGAATAAGCGTACCCACAAAAAGAGGCAGAGCAGGTAGATAAAAACGCTATACACCAGGAAAACAGGCTTTACCTGGGCTACGGTGGAAACCAGACCTGCGAAAAAGCTGTTGATCAAAGTACCCAGAATTCGGGTTAAGTGATGAGGCAGAAGAGCAGTGATTATTTCACTGTTTATTCTGTCCGTTTCCAAATCCAGAAGAGCAATGTCCTGCGTATTCAGGGTGGCTCTGGAGTAATCTAAAATCATGGGCCACATGGTATCGATCTGGATATGATCATAGTGATCGCCGAAATGATTGACCTCTGCCAGCCAGCCGTCATTTGCGTGGGAAGCCAGGTATCCGTTGGTATCACAGACATAATAGATGGATAGAAACAGCTCACGAATATTCGAATCGGTAATATAGTCCGCATCGCTTTCCTTTGCATTATAAAAAAGCATGGTAGTAAGAAAGCGGTTGCTGCTGCTGTGCACGGTAAACTGCCCTCTGAGCACATAGTTATAGCCACAGTCCAATAGTCTGTTGGCAAAAAGGAGCATAAAGCTGATCAGCAGCCCAAAACAAAGGCTTCGTAACGAAGCCTTCCGCTTAAAGAAAACAGCCAGAAGCAGTAAGAGGATAACAAACATCATCTGCTTTCTGGTGGATATCAAAAGGAAAGCAAGAAAACAGGAAAAAAAGAAAAAAAGTTTTCGATGATTATTCTCAAGCATATAGCGGTAGAGAAACAGGATAAACAGCAGATACAAGGGGAAGGCAATTCCCTCCGTTAATATGCTGTTGGTGTACATGGCTTTTCGGCCGGCAGCAAAACGACAGAGAAGAGAAACGGCCGGCGTCAGCAGGTAAAGGAAAGAGGAAAACAGCAAATTCATATTGAATCTGCCGGAAAGATAGTCGGCTAATGCCCAGCCTGAAACAGCCATAAGGAGGCTTTGAAGGATCACGGTCAGATTAAGATAGAAACCCGGTGAACAAAAACGCAATAAGGCCAGCAGTAAAGGGTAAACGGGTTCCCTGGAAAAACTCATTTGGATATAGCCGTCTGAATCGGGATAAAGGATGGGGCCGTCATACAGAGCGAAAAACAAATAAAACAAAAGCGAGAGCACCAGACTGACTATGCTGATCGTGGACAGCTTTTTTTTCTGAAGATTACTGTCAGGGGCTGTAAAAATATACATCACATTCCTCCGGATTACCCCTAGTATGCAGGAGCTGAATTTTTGGAGATTATACCATATTTCCTTTTTTTAGTACACCCAAAGAAATGATGTTAGGGTCAAAAGCCCCTAACTATGATACCTACGGATTGTTACGTACTTCGTACTAGACCTTTTGACCCTGGTATCAAAGAAATTAATAAAAAATTAAAGTTTTCTCACTGAAAAACTACAATCTTTTTTGTTTATACTAATTACAGAAGTAATAAGCAAAAGGAAAATCCTTTGATAAAGATAGATGGAGGAGTGGGGAAATGAAAAAAATCAATCTAATGTTTCTGGGTGAATGTGTAATCATTGTTGCATTGCTGCTTTTAATTGGCAGTCTGTTAAAAGAAAATCCCACTGTGGCGCTGGGAAAAGAGAAGGAGGATTATGGCCTGAGTAATGAGGCGCAGCAGGAAAGTGGAAAACAGGCAGAAAATGTACAGTATGCGAAAGATATTCTGGAGCAGAGGATGGGGCAGGATATATCCGGCAATGATGAAACGGTATCGGGAAACAGTGTGTCTGAAAACCAAACACTGCAGACTGATGAAGAAATAAAAATCGTTGTCTTTGGTGACAGTATTTGGGATATGCAAAGAGGTACAGACGGGATTTCTGAACGGCTGGAGGAAAAGCTGGGCGTTGAAATTTATAACTGTGCCATTGGAGGAACCACTGCTGCGGTGGTTTCGGAATCTACCGACCTGCGTGAAGGCTGGAAAAGCTATTCGCTGAATGGAATGATGTATGCAGCCAGAGGAGAGGTGTCAGCAAATAGCCTTCTGCAGAATCTGCCGGCATTGGAGGAAATAAAAAGTATTGACTTTAATGAAGTAGATTATTTGATTATTTCTTATGGGTTAAATGATTATTTCTCCAGTGTGGAGATTTACCCCCAGGATATGTATGATATGGAGACCTATGTAGGTGCGCTGCGCCATGCAGTGGCCAAAATGACCGAGACCTATCCCGATCTGGAAGTGATTCTGGTGTCTCCTACCTATTGTGAGCTTTATGCAGACCCCAATAAGGAGAGCTTGGAGGCTTATGCAGAAGGTGCCAGAATGGTAGCAGAAGAGCGTGGCACCTACTTTTGGGATGTGTATCACGATTTGGGAATTAATGAAGAGAATAAAAAATTGTATTTATCAGATGGGGTGCATTTAAGTGAGCAAGGAAGAGAGTTATACGCTGGTTATGCGGCTCAAAGACTTGCAGAAATTAAGGCTGAATAGCCTGGCTGATAGGAGTCTGTTCAATCAGCAATTTGTGTCGTTTGAAATGAACGAAAACGAGAAAATGAAATAGAGAGAAAATGCTTTTCTCGGTAACTTGAAGAGAAAAGCATTTTTGCGTTGTGGAAATTCCGAATTTATACTATAATTGTAACTATTCGGAACCATGCAAATTTACATTCTGTGAATGCCTGCATTCAAACAGACTTGTAAATTTATATGGCGAAGCAGCCACATGAGCAAAAGAAAAGCTGCACAGCAGCGGTTTTGCGAATGGGATTCTGAATAGACTATAATTGTTATAAAGTGTGCGGGATGAAAAAGAACGGTCAGACTGTTCGGAAGCGTGAGGATATATGGACAAGATAGCAGTATTGATTCCCTGTTATAATGAAGAAAAAACGATTGCAAGAGTAGTAAGAGATGCCAGGGCAGCCTTGCCGGAGGCGGTGATTTATGTCTATGACAACAACTCCAAGGACAGAACTGTGGAGCTGGCCAAAGAGGCCGGTGCAGTTATTCGCTATGAACGGATGCAGGGAAAAGGCAATGTTATCCGCCGTATGTTCAGAGAGATAGATGCCCATTGCTATATTATGGTGGATGGTGATGATACCTATCCAATGGAATACGCCAGAGAAATGGCAAATAAGGTTCTTGTTAATCAAGCAGACATGGTGGTGGGGGATCGCCTGTCTACCACCTATTTCACTCAAAACAAAAGACCCTTCCATAATTTCGGAAATTCTCTGGTGCGAAAAAGCATTAACGTGTTGTTTAAAAGCAACATTAAAGACATCATGACCGGCTATCGGGCTTTCAGTTACCAGTTTGTGAAGACCTTTCCGGTGATGAGCAAGGGCTTTGAGATTGAAACAGAAATGACTATCCATGCGGTGAATAATAATATGCAGGTGGAAAACGCCCTGGTGGATTACCGGGATCGCCCGGAGGGGAGTGAATCCAAGCTTAATACCTACTCAGATGGCTTCAGGGTTCTGATGACCATAGGAAGGCTGTTCAGGGAGTACAAGCCCTTCCCCTTCTTTAGCCTGCTGGCAGCAGTGCTGGTACTTCTTGCGCTGATCTTCTTTATTCCGGTATTCGTAGAATATCTGCAGACCGGACTGGTACTTAAGTTTCCAACCCTGATCGTCTGTGGATTCGTTTGCCTGGCAGCGATCCAGTCCTTTTTTGCGGGAATGATCCTGAACAACATCGTTCAGCGTGACCGGAAGAATTTTGAGATGGATCTGAACCGGGTATATGCGGAGTATATACAGAAAGAGAACCAAGTGAAAGAAAAGTAAAATTACGTTTGGGTAAAAGAGGAAATTCATGATGAAACTTGCAGTGGCAGGGACAGGCTATGTAGGACTGGTGGCAGGAGTATGCTTTGCAGAGGTGGGGCATGAGGTTACCTGTGTGGATATTGACGAGAATAAGGTGAAGCTGATGGAAAGCGGTATTTCGCCTATTTATGAGGAAGGTCTGCAGGAACTGATGGAAAAAAATAATGCCACCGGAAGACTGCATTATACTACCGATTATCAGAAGGCCTACAAAGAGGCAGAGGTGATTTTTATCGGAGTGGGCACGCCGGAGATGGCTGACGGCAGTGCTAATCTGGGGTATATTGCTACCGTTTGCCGACAGATTGCAGAGTCGGTAGAACGGGATTGCCTGGTAGTGGTGAAATCTACCGTACCGATTGGAACCAATGATAAGGTGGAGCAGTTCATTCAGGATTTTCTGGTCAGGGATGTCAAGGTGGAAGTGGCCTCAAACCCTGAATTTCTGGCTCAGGGAACGGCGGTAAGGGATACCTTGCACGCTGCCCGGATCATCATAGGTACGGAAAGCAAGAAGGCAGAGAGCCTTTTGATGAAACTGTATGAACCCTTTCATATTCCCATTGTTTCAGTAAAACGCCGTTCGGCAGAGATGATCAAATATGCCTGTAACGATTTTCTGGCTTTGAAGATTTCCTATATGAATGATATTGCCAATCTCTGTGAGCTGGTAGGAGCAGATATTGAAGATGTGGCCAGGGGAATGAGCTATGATGAACGAATAGGTTCCCAATTTTTAAATGCAGGTATTGGCTTTGGGGGAAGCTGCTTTCCCAAGGATACCAAGGCACTGAAATATCTGGCCAGACAGCATGGCTATGAGCTCAAAACAGTAGAGGCCTGTGTGGAAGTGAATGCTCGCCAGAAAACCCGGCTGTTTGAAAAAGCCAAGAGGAGAATGATTACCTTTGAGGGATTAAAGATAGCTGTTTTAGGCCTGACCTTTAAGGCAGGTACGGATGATCTCAGAGAGGCGCCGTCGGCAGAGAATATCGCTCTGCTGCTAGAGCAGGGAGGGCGGATTTATGCCTATGATCCTGTGGGAGAGAAGCAGGCCAGAAAGCAGTTCCCGGAAGGAAATATTGGCCGGGGAGAGATACGTTATGTGAGAAGCCCGCAGGAAGCATTGGAAGAGGCGGCCATTTGCTTTATCTTTACGGAGTGGCCGCAGATCAGAGAGGTAGAACCGAAGAGTTACAAAAAACTGATGCGGGTTCCACTGGTTTATGATGGCCGCAATCTTTATGAGCTTGATGCCATGAAGAAAGCCGGGGTAGAGTATTACAGCATAGGAAGGTAAGAGGAGGACAGTATGCAGCCCTTGAACGCTGAAAAGACCTATTTAATTACCGGAGGTGCCGGATTCATTGGCTTTTTTTTATCCAAAGCCCTCTTGAAAAAGGGAGCCAGAGTTATCGGTTTCGATAATATGAATGACTATTATGAGGTGAGCCTGAAGGAGGATAGACTGGCGATTCTGAAAAAGGAGGAGGGCTATACCTTTATCAAAGGGGACTTGGCAGATAAGGAGGGGCTGCAGGCCTTATTTCAGCGATATAGACCGGAAATTGTAGTGAATCTTGGGGCTCAGGCGGGAGTCCGCTACAGTATTGACCATCCGGATGCCTATATGGAATCTAACATAATGGGTTTTTTTCAGCTCCTGGAGGCCTGCAGAGCGTTTCCGGTAGAGCATCTGGTCTATGCTTCATCCAGCTCCGTTTATGGAGCCAATGACAAAATCCCCTTTTCCACGAAGGATCAGGTTGATCAACCGGTAAGTTTGTACGCTGCAACAAAAAAATCCAATGAGCTGCTGGCATATGCCTATAGTAAGCTATACCATATTCCCACAACAGGACTGCGCTTCTTTACTGTATATGGGCCATTTGGCAGGCCGGATATGGCTTATTTTAAGTTTGCAAGGAAGATTATGGAGGATCAGCCCATTCAGATTTACAACTATGGCGAGATGTACAGAGACTTTACCTATATTGACGATATTGTAACAGGAGTGGAAAACCTGTTATGCAATCCTCCGGCATTGGATGCCAAGGGAGCTGCCTACAAAATTTATAATATTGGTAATAACAAGCCGGAAAAATTGCTGGACTATATTGAAATTCTGGAAAAATGCCTGGGGAAAGAGGCGAAAAAGGAATACCTTCCCATGCAGCCCGGAGATGTCCCCAGAACCTATGCAGATATAACGGAATTAATGGAGGATTTTCACTTTAAGCCAAGCACGACCATAGAAGAAGGCCTTTCACGGTTCGCAGAGTGGTTTAAGGAGTATTATCATTATGCTATTTAATTCCTATCTATTTATTTTTTTATTTCTGCCATTATGTCTTGCAGGCTATTATGGACTGAAGCACAGGCAGGCTGCATTGGCGAAGCTATGGCTTATCTGCTTTTCCTTTTGGTTTTACGGTTATTTCAGTTGGAACTACCTTCTCATTATGGTGCTTAGTATTTTGGGAAATTACGGGTTTTATCTGTGGATAAGAGGTACGCAGGAAAAGTCTCGGGAAAATTCGGGGATGACAGAGGAAAAATCCGACAAGGCGGCTCTGATTTTAGGACTGGGAATCAGCCTTAACCTTTTGGTTCTGTTTTACTTTAAATATGCCGACTTTTTTCTGGAAAGCATCAATGGACTGTTTGGGCTGTCTATTCCTCTCAGGCATATATTACTGCCGCTTGGAATCAGCTTTTTTACCTTTCAGCAGATCTCCTTTCTGGCAGACACCTACAGGCAGGAACTGAGACATTGCGGATTTGTGGATTATGCTCTCTTCGTCTCCTTCTTCCCGCAGCTAATCGCAGGACCCATTGTGACCCATGAGGAAATGCTGCCCCAATTTGCCGCTATTGGCAAAAAGAAGGCAGAAGGAGAAGAGTTCGTTCGGGGAATCTGCCTTTTTATTTTGGGGCTGGCAAAAAAGGTATTGATTGCGGACACCTTTGGAGCTGCAGTAGACTATGCCTATGGTAACCTGACGGGGTTAAACGGCTTTGAATGCTTTCTTACGATTATTTTCTATTCTCTGCAGCTTTATTATGATTTCAGCGGTTACTGTGATATGGCCAGAGGAATTGGGGGACTGTTTGGAATTCAGATTTGTGAAAATTTTCGTTCTCCTTATCAGGCAGCCAATATTATCGAATTCTGGAAAAGATGGCATATTACGCTGAGTCGGTTTTTTACGAAAAATGTTTACATTCCTCTGGGAGGGAACCGCAGAGGCTCTGCCAGAATGTACGGCAATCTGCTTTTGGTATTTTTCTTAAGCGGTCTGTGGCATGGTGCCGGATGGAACTTTATTCTATGGGGGATCCTTCACGGTATCCTTTATGTGTTTACCCGATGGCGGGAGGAGCGGACAGATAAGCAGTCAGCATCAGAGAAAGGGGCATTGGCCTTTAAAAAAATATTTGCTGTGCTGGGCACCTTTTCCTATGTCAGTCTGGCCTGGGTATATTTTAGAGCCTCGACCGTAGGAGAAGCCAATACACTGATCAGACAGGTTTTTTCCAAGCCCTGGGCTTTGCCCGGTGCACCTATGGCAGATGCCTTCAATCTGGGGGAATTCTGGTACGCCCTCAAGGTATTGGGAATAAGTAACTGGCCGGCCGCTAATTGTTATTTACTGTTCATTCTCACCGTGCTTATTTTAACCGTAACATTTCGAGGGAAAAATGCTGCGCAAATCGTAAAGGAATCTCCGCTTAAGCCTTCCGGGGCAGCGGTTGCGGCAATCCTGTTTGTGTGGTGTGTGATTTCCCTGTCGGGAGTAAGCACCTTTTTATACTTTAATTTTTGAGATATCGGGATTGTGGGAGCACGAAGTGCGTAACAATCTGCAGGTATCATCGTTAGGGGCGTTTGACCCTAACATCATTTTTAATCTTCAGCTTATGTAATATAGAGGAGAATATGAAAAGAGTTAGGAACTGGTTACTGGTATTTGTCAGTCTGACGCTGCTTTGTCTTGCAGGGGTAGCTGGACTGATTTATGTGATAGACCCTTTTTTTCAATACCATAAGCCCCTGGAAAAATTTCCCTATATTGTGGATAATCAGGTAAATATGAACCCCGGACTGGCAAGAAATATGGATTATGACAGTGTTCTGCTGGGCTCTTCAATGACCGTCAGCTTCAATACAGACTGGTTTGACAGGTACTGTGGGCTGAAGACGCAGAAACTCAGCTACAATGGCGCCTTTCCCAAGGATCAGGCAAATATTATGGAAGTAATATTTAAAAACAAGGGGAAGAGCATCAAACAGGTTTTTTTGGGAATCGATGAGCTGAATTATTCGGCAGACATTAACCAGACTAAATTCGATATTCCTAAGTATCTTTATGACGAAAATTATTTTAATGACATTCAGTATTTACTCAATAAGGATGTTCTCCTGGACTATATTCTTCGGGCTGCGGCGGATCCCAAGGATAAATCTGAATGGAATATGATTTATAAGCCCTGGTGGCAGGACGAGCATTACCAGAAGGCTCTGGTGCTGATGTATTATGAGCCGGGGCCGGAGGGGCAGGAGGCCATTCCTTCAGATTATTATCTGGAGGCTATTGAAGCCAATCTTTCTGCCAATATCTGCCCTTACATTGAGGAGCATCCGGAAACTACCTTTACCATATTTTATCCGCCCTATAGTATTCTCTATTGGAACGATGTGGTACGAAGGAAGGAGCTGGATGCGGTAATTGCCAAGTATGATTATATATCGAGAAGGCTTCTGGCGTACGATAATGTAGAGATTTTTTTCTTCCAGAATCAGGAGGAGATTATCTGCAACTTAAATAACTATGCCGACTATACGCATTATCATGGAAGAATCTGTGAGTACATGGTTCAATGCTTTGCCAATGGAGAACGCAAGGTGACGCTGAAGAACCTGGAAAAGGAATTGGAAGATTTGTACAGACTTGCTTCCACCTATGACTATGAAGCCATATTTGAGGATTGGTATAATTAAGGAGGCTGTATGATTTCACAGGGAATAATCCTGATTCTGGTTCTGGGACTGGCTCCCCTGGGGACAGGCATGATTATTGATAATATGCTGGGACCCAGGCAAAGAAGTCTGGGGATGAGTTATATTGCCGGTTTCCTTACCCTTTTGGCCGTATTTCAACTGATTGCGGTTCCCATAGTCTTTTGGGATGCCTGGGGGTTTGGCCGTCTGGTAAAGCTGTTTACTGCCATATCGGCTATATTAGCCGGGCTGGGGATCGTGGTATCCATGCACCATTGGCGAAAGGGAAATAATATCTGGCATCCGGTGCTGCGGCTGAAAGTAAGAAGTCGGGCAGAGCAGGTGGAGTGGCTTTTGGTAGTAGTCCTGATTGGCTTTCAGATGATCATGGCAGTGCTGTGTGCATCTTTTGATGGTGATGATGCCTATTATGTGGTACAATCGGTAATGACTGACGAAACGGATACCTTATATCGCATCCTGCCCTACACGGGGCTGTCTACATCCTTGGATTATCGGCATTCCATGGCAGTTTTTCCCATATGGATTGCCTATATCGCCCGGGTGACGGGAATTCATGCGGCTATTATCAGTCATACCATACTGCCGCTGGTGCTGATTCCTGTAACCTATTGGATCTATCTGGAGGTGGGAAAGAAGCTGTTCAGGGAGAAAGAAGAGCAGCTTCCAGGCTATATGATTCTGGTCTGTGCATTGCAGATTTTCGGGAATGTATCAATTTATCCGGCAGCCACATTTTTTCTTATGCGTACCTGGCAGGGCAAATCTGTACTGGCTAATGTGGTTTTTCCCTCTATTTTCATGGCTTTGCTTTGGATTTTTGAGGAGGAAGGGGAAAAACAAAATTCAGGAACAGGTCTTTGGGTGCTGCTGTTTATGATTAATATTGTAGCAGCGATGATGAGCACAGCAAGTGTATTCCTAAATGTGCTTTTACTGGGGGTGATGGCTGTAGTATTGGCAATTCGGAGAAAGGATTGGGGGATACTTTTGAGAGTTGGTATTACCTGCATCCCCTGTATGGCTTATGGCCTGCTGTATCTTTTGCTGTAGAAAGGGGAGAGGATGAAAGACATCTTGCTTATTTTTCAGGAATATACCGGAGCGGGTTTTTTCACTATACTCTATCTGCTGGCTCTGCTCTATCTGTGGGTAAGTGAAAAGAATGAAGCTGTCCGCAGTATATTCGTCTATGGCGCCGGTGTACTCCAACTGCTATTTTTTATTCCTTTATTCTACTATGGCTATCAGCTTCTGGATAAGGGAACCTACTACAGAATCCTGTGGCTTTTACCCATGACCATGACCATTGCCTACAGTGGAGTGAAGATTCTGGGCCGATATCCCAGGATCGGTATGATCTTAGGGGTGATTTTGATTGCAGTTTCAGGGAAATGCGTATATAGTAATACATATATGAGCAAAGCGGAGAATGCCTATCATATTCCTCAGGAGGCTATTGACGTATGCGAGATGATCATGCCTGAGGAGGGGCAGGAGAGAGTTACCGGGGTATTCCCTGATGATTTGATTCATTTTATTCGCCAGTATACCTCTGAGATTCAGATGGCCTATGGCCGGGACTATCTGGCCCCGGACTGGATTTATGGAGATCACCCTCTGCGTCAGGTGATGAACTTAAGCCGTATCCCGGCAGGCAAGCTGGCAGCCCTGGCAACAGAATATAACTGCAACTACATCGTTCTGTCAAAGGGAAAGGACATAGCAGGGAATCTGGAAAGTCAGGATATGGTCAAAATCGGAGAAACAGAGCATTATGATATTTATCAGAATAATCGGATAGATATCATTTATGAAGATAAAAATTAAAAAATATTTAATGGAGGTAGCTATGACAAAAGCAGCAATCTTAAAAAAAGAAATCTTATCTCAGTACAGGAGCCTGAGGCAGTTTGCCATTGAAATGGAAATTCCCTACAGTACGCTGGTGACTGCTTTGGAGAGAGGCATTGAGGGAATGGGTTATGGCACAGTAATCAGAATGTGCGGAAAATTAAACCTTAACCCTATCGATTTTACATCATTGGAGAGAGATACCACCGTTAGTGAACAGCTCCTGGAAAACCGTGTAATGCAATACTATGTGAAGCTGAATGCGCAGGGAAGAGAGAAAATCCTGGGTATTATGGAGGATTATTCACAGATCAAGAAGTATAAGGGTAAAGGCTAAAGAAGATTGAGCTCAAGGCTATTTCAAACAAGGATAATCGCTATAGCAGTCTGCTTCCGGGCTGCTATAGCTTGTTTATTATCCTGATCATTTTTTCTTAAAGAAAGTCAGAGTTTGGTTAAATGAAAGAAAAGTATCTAACAAAGCACAATATACAAAAAGGGCTTGTCTTACTGCTCTATGTTGTCTTCAATGGAGTGCTGCTATGGCGGCATGAGATGTGGAGAGATGAAATTAATGTCTGGCTAATGGGAAGGGATCTTTCCATTGCAGAATTATTCAGGGAGATCAAATACCAGGGGCATCCCTGTCTATGGTATTTGCTTATCATGCCCTTTGTCAGACTGGGATTTCCCTGCCGCATTATGGGAATCATCAGCCTTACAGCCATGACTTTTGCAGCAGGGCTTTATCTGCACAAGGCACCATTTAACTTCTGGATTAAGAGCATTTCTTTGTTTAGCCCGATTTTTACTTACTATTATGCAGAAATTGCAAGAGGCTACTGTCTGGTAGCCCTACTGATCGTGGTCCTGGCCTGTTTTCATCCCAAAAGAAATGACAGACCCTTTGTCTATGGAATTTTACTGGGATTACTGGTACAGGCAGATACCATAGCCCTTCCCATAGCGGGAATGCTGTCCCTGATGTGGCTGGGGGAAAATACGGCAGAAAGCATAAAAGAAAAGAAGTTCCGCTGGCTGCTGACGGCGGCTAAGGGGCTTTGGATTCCTCTCTTAAGTCTGGGTCTGTGGATTCTGCAGTTTTATCAGGTGTCCGACAGTCCGGTATTTGAAATCCGAAGAGTGGGCATAGGGCAGCTTATCCGGGAATGTACAGATTTTTCTCTTTGGATATTGGAGCGCCTTACCGGAATCCCCAAAGGAACAGGAATTTGGATTTATGCCATCACAGGATTTCTGGTATTGGCAGTCAGCTTTCAGAAGAAGAGATTCTGGCCCATATTGGTTATGCTGGGAACGTTGGCTTTTCAATGTTTATTCAGCCGTCTGGTCTATGAACTGAACATCTGGCATTTTATCAGTTTATGCTTTGTGTATATTTGGATGCTTTGGATACTGGGAGAGGAAAAGGAAGATTTTTCGATCAAAGCAATCAAAACAGGCAAATGGTCAGCCTGCGGTCTGCAGCTTGTTCTTTTGCTGCTGTCGGTTTTCATGTTTGGCCGATGGAATTATCCCAATGAAGCCTCCAGCCTGTCTAATGCACTTTGGGGCTCCTATTCGGATGGGGTATATGCGGCCCGTTTTCTTCAGGAAAACCTATCCACAGAGGAAGTAATTGTAACGGCAAATGTACCCTATACCTCAACCATATGGGGATTTGCGAAAGAATACAGAGCTTATTTTGCGGGAAGCGGTGAATTGGCTTCTTATGCGGATTGGAGCAAAAAGCAATCCCAGGATATTTCCTTTTCTCAGTTAATGGAATGGGTGGCTGTTAGCTTCCCGGAGAAAGAGAGCTTTGTGTTTATCGACAGTAATGAGTCTTATGTTACGGGAGCGCAGGATTATCTTTCTGAGAATGCACTGATTTATCGTACTGCGACACCCTCTGCAAGACAGGAGGACTACAGTATTTATCGAGTTTGGTTAAAGGAAAATGAATAGGAAAAGCAGTGTATAATAAAACAACAGGGCCGGGGAAGGGAATTCGCCGGCCTGTTCTGTCTTAAAGATGGTGTATTGATACATTGGATATCAGCAATAATAGTTAAATAGTAAACCACTGTAATTACTGGTCAGATAGGGACTAAGTAAATTCTTGCCCGGATTCCTGTAGACTACGATGGTTTTGTTGGCATAATTTAAAGGATCTCTGGACACGGATTCACTCTTCTGATAGAGAGAAGAAGAAAAGTCCTTCAGAGGCGCCAGTAAATCTGTTGCCTCATCAGCTTCTGCAGCCTGAGAAAGTAAATCGTCGTCAATGGTCAGGGAACCATCCTCTGCTTTGGTGATGCCTATGGCATCCAGCTCGTTGTAATAAAGGTTGGTAATTCCGCCGAATTCACGAACCAGCTTGCTGCTGCCTGCTTTATTGCTGCGGTATTCATCCATAGCCTGCAGGAAAGAGTTGTAGCCACCGATCAAAGCATGGATATTGTGCTTTATGGATTCGGTATTGGGCTTCACGCCTACGGTAACGGTTTCGTTTCCTTCCGGAGATATCCCGTAAAGGTTAACCAGATAATCGTGTCCAATGCTGAAATGATTGGAAGAAGAGGACCTTTCTTCCCCGTCAACGGTAAAACGGGCATTGGAAGCGACATTCATCACATAGTTAATTCCTAAATAGTCTACGGAACCCTGCTGCATACTGGCTCTCTGGTCGCTGATGGTAAAAATAGGCTTAAAGGTCCCGTCAGCATCGGGTGTGCTCCCCGTACGGCTGGAGGCAATACGCAGGGCATAGGTATTGTTTACTCCTTCCACGATACTGGCATTCAAGCCGATATTAGCATGGTTAATCAGGCGTGACAGCTTGCTCTGGACATCGTAGTTACGATCCTCATTCCCGATAGAATACTGAAATTCATAGCTGACGCCATTGATGCTGACATCAAAAGAATAATTTCCCGGCTCAAGCTCAAGCTCGTAGGCGGGTAGAAAATGCCCCACATTAACCTGAGGAGCAGCCAAAGCCTTTACCTCGATCTGATAGCTGGGTATCTCCTCTGAGGAACCGCCGCTTCCAATGTATTCTGCGGAAAGAACATTCTCGTTACTGGAATAAGCGATGTTATTCTTGAAAAAATCATCCTCTTTTCTTCCTGCTGACTGTAGGATGGTATGCTGTAGCTGACGGGCATTCTCTTTTAGGGAAACGGCAAAGGATTTGGTATCCTCACCACGCGCTAAAATGTAGAGAGGAGCCTCTTTGTTTATTTTCAGAATGTTGCTGTAGATGTCCTTCAGCTCCCCTTTTTTATGGCTGTCCAGTTTGGCATCGCTCTTGGGAGCATAGGTAGTCATATAATAATTATAAATAGAAGTCATTATTGTATTAGCCATAATCCCTCTCCTTTCTTCCGTGATGGAGTAATATTTGATGTACTTGATATCTCTCAGCAGATTCAGATACCGTTTCAATCCGTTGTATGTACATCTGGGCATAATAAGCTACTATTTTAAGATATATCGGCAAAATAATGATGAAACTGTAGAGAAATAATTCAAAAGTAGAATTTCTTCCCATTCTGTGGTATTCTTTAGAAATAAAAACAGGAAACTATTCAGTACCCCATCCGCAAAACAGAAACGGATTGGGAACGCAGGGAGAACAGACTGCCGAAAGGAGCAGATATAATGATTAAAGAAAAACAGCGAATCGTCTTTGGAGGTCTTGTGGGCATGAGCTTCCTGGCAATATTAATCTATAATTTCCTCACCCCTTTAATGAGTGATGATCTCCTGTTTGATGAAAGCCTTTATCAGTCGATAGGGGATATTTTTCGTGAAGAATACCACCAGTATATGACTTGGAATGGGCGCTCGGTACTGCAGATCATTCTGAAAATTTTCAGTCTTTTGCCCAAATGGGTGTTCAATATCTGTAACAGCCTGTGCTTTGTCTATACTTGCTTATTGATCTATTGGAACATCAATGGAAGAAAGCAATACGATTGTCTTTTGTATATATTGATCCAGCTCTGTATGTGGAACTTTAGTGTGGACTTTGATCAGACTGTACTGTGGTTAGGGGGAGCCTGCAATTATTTGTGGGGAATCATGATTATCCTGAGCTTTATCACCCTCTATCGCCATATGCTGGAAAAAGGAAAACGGCAGGAAAAAATATCTCCCGCAATGTGGGTGCTTTTGATTTTACTTGGCTTTTTGGCAGGCTGGGGAAATGAAAATACCTCCGGCGGAGCCATTTTCATCGTAATTCTGTTCAGTCTGATTTATATAGCGGAAAATAAACGGGTAGAGAAGTGGATGCCGGCAGGACTGGCTGCTGCTGTCGCAGGCTTTCTTTTCCTGCTGCTGGCTCCGGGAAACGCAGTCAGAGGTTCGATTATGAAGGAAGGGGAAACTTATAGTGGATTGTCAGCTCTGATCAGCCGGGGGCTGAAAATTTTTAAGGCGGTAGATGCCCTTTTATTGATGTATATGGTTGTAATCTGTATTTTGGGAGTGTATTTCTATTATGAGAAGAAAAGGCTGAAGGAGTTCAGAAACCTTGCAGTTTTTGCCCTGGCTTCTCTGGCAACAGCAGCAGTTTTGGTGTTTACGCCGGAACCTATGGCGCGTGCTTACTATGGAGCCAATATTTATATGATGATAGCAGCGCTTATGATGCTCTGGAAGCTGAAGGAGACAGACAAGCCCTGGTATGTATTGAAGGTGGGTGCAATCTTGGCAGGCGCCTTGGCATTTCTCTTTATTTATATAGAAGAAGGGGCTAATCTGGCACGTATTCTCAGAGAGGTCAGAGAACGGGAGAACTATATAGCTGAAGAAACAAAAAAAGGGAATCGTGATCTGACTCTGCCCATGCTCAGGCCTGCGTTCAAAAGTCCATACAGCTTTATGTATGACAGTGATCTCTCTTTGGATGAGGAGTTCTGGATAAACAAGGTGTTCTGTATTGCCTATGATCTGGATAGCGTAACGGTATTGACCAGAGATGACTGGGACATATATATGGGAGTGGAAGAATAGCAGAATAGGGGAATAGGGAGAATAGGGATTTTCCCTAAAATCTGGTGAAAAACATTGACATTTCTATCCGGCTGTGCTACATTTAAGCAGCGAGATTGGAATGAGGTCTTTTTTTTATGCTCTGATTTCGAGTTTTGAAAAAAAAGGAGGTGGCAAAATGCGTACAAGAATTACTCTGGCGTGTACCGAATGCAAGCAGCGTAACTATAATACCACAAAAGATAAGAAGACGCATCCGGACAGAATGGAAACGAAAAAGTATTGTAGATTCTGCAGGACTCACACATTGCACAAAGAAACCAAATAATTGTTGTTGACTCCGGCACATTTGTGTCGACGAAAGGAGTTCGAAATGGGAGATTCCAAAAATACAGAGAAAACACCCAAGCCCAGTTTCTGGAAAGGTGTGAAAGCTGAATTTAAGAAAATTTCATGGCCGGACAGGACAAAGATTTTCAAGCAATCTGTAGCAGTTATTTGCATTTCACTTGTGTTGGGATTTATCATTACTCTGTTGGATACAATTCTCCAGTACGGGGTAAACCTGTTGACAATGTAAGCGTGAGGTGATTGTATGGCAGAAGCAAACTGGTATGTAGTGCATACCTATTCCGGATATGAGAACAAGGTAAAGGCCAATATCGAGAAGACCATTGAGAACAGAGGTCTCCAAGAGGAAATCCTTGAAGTACGCGTTCCCATGGAAGACATCGTGGAAGTAAAGAATGGAAGTCGTAAGACCGTTCAGAAGAAGATGTTTCCCGGATATGTTTTAATCAATATGGTGATGAATGACGACACATGGTATGTTGTTCGAAACACGAGAGGCGTAACTGGCTTTGTTGGGCCGGGAAGTAAACCTGTACCCCTCACAGAGGCCGAGATGAAGCCCTTGGGTATCAAGAAAGACATTGTATCCGTTGATTTTGCAGAAGGCGACATGATTGTGGTGGTTGCCGGTGCATGGAAGGATACCGTAGGTGCTGTTCAGAGAATTGATTACAATAAAGGAACGGCCACTATCAATGTAGAGATGTTCGGCAGAGAAACACCTGTCGAGATCAGTTTTGAAGATGTTCGTAAGATGAACTGATGCTGTTTAGAAGAAGCAGCCACATGGAGATGTGGGAAATAGGTAAGCGGATTATTTAAGTAAGGCGCTTTTTAAATCGAAGTTTGGCGGCTGTTGCCGTTTAACGGTGGAAGGGTCACCTAGCCCATGGACCACAATATATTTTATAGGAGGTGCCATCATGGCAAAAAAAGTAGAAGGATATATTAAGTTACAGATCCCTGCTGGTAAAGCAACACCAGCTCCCCCGGTTGGACCTGCTCTGGGTCAGCATGGTGTGAATATCGTAGAATTTACCAAACAGTTTAATGCGAGAACAGCAGATAAAGGTGATTTAATCATCCCTGTTGTGATTACCGTTTATGCAGACAGAAGTTTCAGTTTTGTTACCAAAACTCCTCCTGCAGCAGTGCTGCTGAAAAAAGCCTGCAACATCAAATCCGGTTCAGGTGTGCCGAACAAGCAGAAGGTAGCCAGCATTTCCAAGGCTAAGATTCAGGAAATTGCAGAAATGAAGATGCCGGATCTTAATGCAGCAAGTCTGGAAGCAGCAATGAGCATGATTGCCGGAACTGCACGCAGTATGGGAATTACCGTAGAAGATTAATTCGTAAAGGAGAGCAATGAAGGATATTCTTCATTGGATTTGGGGAAGGAGTGTAACAAAACGACATGAAACATGGAAAGAAATATAGCGAAACTGCTAAGTTAGTAGATTCCGCAACTCAGTATGAAACTGCTGATGCCATTGCTTTGGTGAAAAAGACTGCAGTTGCAAAATTTGATGAAACGATTGAAGTACACATCAGAACAGGATGTGATGGACGCCATGCAGAACAGCAGATTCGTGGCGCAGTAGTGCTGCCTAACGGAACGGGTAAAACCGTTCGGGTTCTGGTATTTGCCAAGGGCGACAAGGTTAATGAGGCAGAGGCTGCGGGTGCAGATCATGTAGGCGGAGAAGAATTGATTCCCAAGATTCAGAACGAAGGCTGGCTGGATTTTGATGTGGTAGTAGCTACACCGGATATGATGGGTGTTGTTGGTCGTCTGGGTAAGGTTTTGGGTCCTAAGGGACTGATGCCCAACCCTAAGGCAGGTACCGTTACCATGGATGTAACTAAGGCGATTAATGATATTAAGGCCGGTAAAATCGAATACAGATTGGATAAGAACAATATCATTCACTGCCCTATTGGTAAGGCTTCCTTTGCTGAGGAAAAATTGCAGGAAAACTTTAGTGCATTAATGGAGGCTATTGTAAAAGCTAAGCCCAGTGCATTAAAGGGACAGTATTTAAGAAGCATTACTCTGGCTTCTACCATGGGACCTGGGGTAAAGGTTTCCACGGCGAAGTTCTAGTACAACGTTTTGAGTTAACCGTAGTACATCAGATTTACCTGATGAGAGCTATGTGTTAGTGGAATAGAGCTGTTGCAAAACCAGATGAATAATCTAGTAGTGCAATGGCTCTTTTTTTATTACTCAGGCGGTTAAAGCTCAAAAATTAAGGAAAGTAAGAATCGCATTAGGTAATACTTCCGAAACAGGAAAAGAGAGGTGGCAGGTTATGAATAACGACATATTAGCGATAGGAGCAGGAAGGATAAGACAGCAATGCAGGGTGTGTCTGGCAAGTGGCCTGATTGCAGGAGTTGTTACACATCTTTACATCATGACCAACAAACTGCCGAACTGGGACGATATCAATAATCTATATGGCTATGGGGGAGGAGACAGCTTTGGAAGGTGGATGCTTAAAATTTTACGTCCGCTTTCAGGGGTATGGAGTGTGCCGGCACTTAATGGTATGCTGGCCATACTTTTTTTTGCGCTGTCAGCGTGTGTGATTTTGGAGACGCTTGAACTGCAAAGCTATTCTTCGGCTGTGCTCCTTCCGGTCATCATGCTTACCTTCCCGAGTGTAGCCAGTACGATGACGTTTATGTTTACGGTTAATACATATGCACTGGGGCTATGGATTGGCTGCATTGGAGTGTGGCTGAGTAAAAAATATGTTCATGGATGGATTCCGGGAGCAGCTTTGATGCTTCTGTGTCTTGCGGTATACCAGTCTTATATCTGTCTGTTTGCAGCGGTTTTGCTTTTTGACCTTGTATTAGGTATTTTTCGACAAAAAGATCTGGAAGCTGCCGTTAAAAGGGGGATCCATTATCTCCTGTCGCTGGTTCTGGCAATGGGCGGGTATCTTCTTGTTACCCCTCTCGTTTCAGGAGAACTGTCTGACTATCGGGGGATAGACAGTATGGGGAGGATTCAGCTTACCCAGGTGCCGCATTTAATGGGAAGAGCCTATAAACGGATACTTGATTACTTTCTTATGGAGCCGATGAGCTATGTCAGCAAATTCGGGAGTATATTGAATTGGCTGGTAATTCTGGCCGAAATCCTTCTGTTTGTCTATCTCCTGTGGAAGCTGGAAATTTATAAGAAGCTGCCATTGCTTATTTTAAGCTGCAGTCTGATGGGCTTGATTCCACTGGCTTTATCCGGGATATATGTGATGGCTCCCCAGGTTAGTCAGGCATCTACCCTGATGCTTTACCAGTACGGCTTCGTTTATGTGGTTTTACTGGGTCTGACGGAGATTTTTCTGAACGAATTGGAGGGGCAGAATACAGGCTGGAAAAAAAGAGCAGGGCAGGTGTTGGGAGCAGTCTTTTTCCTTCTGGTTTTAGGAGTGGGGTATGATCATTATGTGTTGACCAATAATGCCTATTTTCGTATGGAGATCGCCTATGGAAGGATACACAGTTTCTATGAAAGGCTGTACAATAGGCTGGAAGAACAGGAGGGGTATCAGATAGGGGAGCCGATTGCTATCATGGGAGACTATTGGCCTGAACCCAATATTCTGTCATCGGCAGGCTTTGATCTGGACAGATATCAGGATATGGAGGGTATTTCTATGGAAAATGGCCTTTTCACAACGGGAGTAAGAAGGCAGTTTATGAGAACCTATCTGGGAATCGATTATGAAGAGGTCAGTGACGAATGGCAGCAGGAGTACATCAAAACGGAGGAATTTAAAAATAAACCTTCTTATCCTGAACAGGACTGTGTCTGGAAAAAGGATGGCATATGGGTAATCAAGGTGGCGAATTAAATTCTGTTCTGCAGATGATTTTGTGAAAAGCCCCTTGACAGAAAAGTGCAATTTGTGTTATTTTAACAAAGGTCGCAAAGACCATGCCGAAGACAGTAGGTTTGAGAACCGAGAAATGCCGAAGTTATTTCTCTAGAAGGAGCTTTCCCTTCTTCCAGGTGAGATGACAGTTCGAATTCCTCACGAAGAAGTGCTTGCTTTTTCCTAGAGATGGTAAATCGGAGTTCTTGAGTAAGTGTGTATACCGCCTACCGAGGGGATAGAAAGTTTAAGACTTTATACCTTCCTGTCTTCAGGGAGGTTTTTTCATGGGGAAAGGATAGACCTGTCCCAATAGATGAACTCCTATCGGCAAGAATACTAAAAGGAGGTAAACGTTATGGCAAAAGTGGAATTGAAACAGCCTATCGTAGCTGAGATTTCTGAGGCAATTAAGGATGCTCAGTCCGTAGTTTTGGTTGATTATCGCGGTTTGACTGTAGAGCAGGATACCAATCTTCGTAAAGAGCTTCGTGAAGCCGGAGTTGGCTACAAGGTGTACAAGAACACCATGATGAATTTCGCATTCAAAGGCACAGATTATGAAAGCCTTGCTCCCTTCCTTGAAGGCCCCAGTGCAATGGCTTACTCTACGACTGATGCAACCGCACCTGCAAGAATTCTGGCTAAGTTTGCTAAGACGGCCGAAGCCCTGGAAATCAAAGCTGGTGTAGTTGAAGGTGTGATGTATGATGCAAAGGGAATGCAATCCATCGCACAGATTCCTTCAAGAGAGGAACTTCTCTCCAAGTTATTGGGAAGCATCCAGTCACCGATCACCAACTTCGCTCGTGTAATGAATCAGCTGGCTGAAAAAGGCGGTGCAGGGGCATGCGAAGCATCAGCAAAAGAAGAGACTGCACCTGCAGGTGAAGAAGCACCGGCAGCAGAGACGGCCGAAGCAGCAGAATAAAAGATTGAGCAATAGAACAGGCAAAACCTGTTTTATGTATGGGGATTTTTTGAATTAAGTTAATGTGAGAACTGAACAAGAAAGATGGAGGTAAATCAAAATGGCAAAGTTATCTACTCAGGAAATAATTGATGCAATCAAAGAGTTAACCGTATTGGAATTAAACGATTTAGTAAAAGCGTGTGAAGAAGAGTTTGGTGTATCTGCAGCAGCAGGTGTAGTAGTGGCAGCAGCAGGCGGCGCAGCAGAAGCGGCTGAAGAGAAGACAGATTTCGATGTAGAGCTGACCGAGGTTGGCCCTAACAAGGTTAAGGTAATTAAGGTTGTTCGTGAAGCAACCGGCCTTGGATTAAAAGAAGCTAAAGATTTGGTAGATTCTGCACCTAAGACCTTGAAAGAGGGCGCAACTAAGGAAGAAGCAGAAGATATTAAGGCTAAGCTGGAAGCAGAAGGCGCTAAGGTTACTCTTAAATAATCAAATAAGAGGAAGCTGAGCAAAAGAATAAAAACAGACGGAGCTGTGGTACCAAGGATTAGAAAAAGGTACCCCGGCTCTTTTTGTTATAACAAGCTATTTTATTCCAATCTGAACGGCTATGAATAATGATAAATTCTATCTTGACAAGCAGAAATGATTTGGAATATAATGGACAGTGCACTATTGTGGTATGCTGTGCATATTAGCTGAATCTTTAGGGCAGATATGTACAGAAAGCCTGCAATAAATCATAAAGGACGGGGTGATGTCAATGGAAAAAAACAGAATACGACCTTCTGCTAACAGCAAAAAGATGCGTATGAGTTATTCACGACAAAAAGAAGTTTTGGAGATGCCCAATCTGATAGAGGTTCAGAAGAATTCCTACCAGTGGTTTCTGAAGGAAGGCTTGAAAGAAGTCTTTGATGATATTTCTCCTATTACGGACTACAGCGGGCATTTGAGTCTGGAATTCGTGGATTTTGAATTGTGCGAGGATGACGTTAAGTATTCGATTGAAAAGTGTAAAGAAAGAGATGCTACCTATGCGGCACCTTTGAAGGTGCGGGTACGCCTTTACAATAAAGAGAAGGAAGAGATCAGTGAGCATGAGATATTCATGGGAGATCTTCCGTTGATGACTGCTACCGGTACATTTGTGATCAATGGTGCAGAGCGTGTTATCGTTAGTCAGTTGGTTCGTTCTCCCGGTATTTATTATGCCATTGGCCACGATAAAATTGGCAAAACCCTGTATTCTTCTACCGTCATCCCCAATCGTGGAGCATGGTTAGAATACGAAACCGATTCCAATGACGTTTTCTACGTTCGTGTAGACCGAACCAGAAAAGTTCCCGTTACCGTATTGATCCGTGCTCTTGGTGTAGGAACCAATGATGAGATTCGTGAACTTTTCGGAGATGAACCCAAAATTGAAAAGAGCTTTTTAAAAGACGTTTCTACTAACTATCAGGAAGGTCTTTTAGAGTTATATAAAAAGATCCGCCCCGGCGAGCCTTTAAGTGTAGAAAGTGCAGAAAGTCTGATCACGGCAATGTTCTTCGACCCCAGAAGATATGATTTGGCCAAAGTAGGACGCTATAAATTCAATAAAAAGCTGGCTCTTCGCAATCGTATCCGCAATCAGATTCTGGCTGAGGATGTGGTAGATACTCTCACAGGAGAAGTGCTGGCAAAGGCCGGTGATAAGGTGACTGCCCAGATGGCAGATGATATTCAGAATGCGGCAGTTTCTTATGTTTATGTACAGACAGAAGAAAAAAATGTTAAAATTTTATCTAATATGATGGTGGATATTACCGGTTTTGTTGACTGCGAACCCAAAGAACTGGGAATTACTGAGCTGGTGTACTATCCCGTATTGGCTCAGATCATTGAGGAATATGGGGAAAAGCCGGAGGAGCTGGCAGAAGCAATCAGACGGAATGTTTCTGAGCTTATTCCTAAGCATATTACGAAGGAAGATATTTTAGCTTCCATTAATTATAATATCCATCTGGAATATGGAATTGGCCATGATGATGACATTGACCATTTAGGCAACAGACGTATTCGTGCTGTTGGTGAATTATTACAGAACCAGTATCGTATTGGTTTGTCCAGACTGGAGAGAGTGGTTCGTGAGCGGATGACCACTCATGATGCAGAGGATGTTTCACCCCAGGCATTGATCAATATTAAGCCGGTGCAGGCAGCCGTGAAGGAGTTCTTTGGCTCCTCTCAGCTATCTCAGTTCATGGATCAGAATAATCCTCTGGGCGAGCTGACGCATAAGAGACGTCTGTCAGCCCTGGGTCCCGGAGGCTTGTCCAGAGACAGAGCAGGATTTGAGGTTCGAGATGTACATTATTCACATTATGGAAGAATGTGCCCCATTGAAACCCCGGAAGGTCCCAATATCGGTCTGATCAACTCTCTTGCTTCTTATGCAAGAATCAATGAATATGGCTTTATTGAGGCTCCTTATCGTAAAATTGACAAGACTGATCCCGCTAACCCTCGTGTTACGGATGAAGTCGTATACATGACGGCAGATGAAGAGGATAATTACCATGTAGCACAGGCTAATGAGCTTTTAGATGAGAACGGTTATTTTGTGCGTAAATCCGTATCCGGTCGTTATCTGGAAGAAACACAGGAATACCCTAAGGCGATGTTTGACTATATGGACGTATCCCCTAAGATGGTATTTTCTGTAGCTACAGCATTGATTCCTTTCCTGGAAAATGATGATGCTAACCGTGCCCTTATGGGTTCCAATATGCAGCGTCAGGCAGTACCGCTGTTAAGCACGGAGGCACCGGCAGTGGGTACCGGCATGGAAGTGAAGGCGGCGGTGGACTCAGGTGTCTGCGTGGTAGCACCTAAGTCAGGTACCATTGATTATGTATCTTCTAATTTAATCAAGATGACGGCAGATGACGGAGAAAAGCTGGAATTTCATCTGACCAAATTTGCCAGAAGCAACCAGTCCAACTGCTACAATCAGAAGCCCATTGTATTCAAGGGAAACCATGTAGACGAAGGGCAGGTCATTGCGGATGGGCCGTCTACTTCTGAGGGAGAGCTGGCACTGGGGAAAAATCCACTGATCGGATTTATGACCTGGGAAGGCTATAACTACGAGGATGCAGTTTTATTAAGTGAACGGCTGGTACAGGATGATGTTTATACCTCCGTTCATATTGAAGAATATGAGGCAGAAGCCCGTGACACTAAGCTGGGACCTGAAGAGATTACCAGAGACGTTCCCGGTGTAGGTGATGAAGCCTTAAAGGATTTGGATGAGAGAGGAATCATTCGAATCGGTGCAGAGGTTCGTGCGGGAGATATTCTGGTTGGTAAGGTAACACCTAAGGGAGAGACTGAGCTGACAGCAGAGGAAAGACTGCTTCGTGCAATTTTTGGTGAAAAGGCAAGGGAAGTAAGAGATACCTCTCTTAAGGTGCCTCATGGTGAATATGGAATTATTGTAGATGCCAAGGTATTTACCAGGGAAAATGGAGATGAATTATCTCCGGGTGTAAACCAGGCGGTTTGCATTTATATTGCACAGAAGAGAAAGATTTCCGTAGGAGATAAGATGGCCGGGCGTCATGGAAACAAGGGTGTGGTTTCCCGTGTTCTGCCTGTAGAAGATATGCCTTATCTGCCCAATGGGCGTCCTTTGGATATCGTATTGAATCCGCTGGGTGTGCCTTCCCGTATGAACATCGGACAGGTTTTGGAAATACATTTGTCTCTTGCTGCCAAAGCCCTTGGCTTTAATGTGGCAACACCGGTATTTGACGGTGCTAACGAAAGAGATATTATGGATACTCTGGACCTGGCAAACGACTATGTCAATACGGAGTGGGAAGAATTTGAGGCAAAATATAAGGATCAGCTATTGCCGGAGGTGATGCAGTATCTATATGAGAATAGAGAGCACAGAGCGGTATGGAAGGGTGTGCCCATCAGCAGAGATGGAAAGGTAAGGCTTCGTGACGGACGTACGGGCGAATATTTTGACAGCCCTGTCACCATTGGTCATATGCACTATCTGAAGCTGCACCATCTGGTAGATGATAAGATTCATGCCCGTTCTACCGGTCCTTACTCTTTGGTTACCCAGCAGCCTCTGGGTGGTAAGGCACAGTTTGGCGGACAGCGTTTTGGAGAGATGGAGGTATGGGCACTGGAGGCCTATGGTGCATCCTATACGCTGCAGGAAATTTTGACCGTAAAATCGGATGATGTGGTAGGACGTGTGAAGACCTACGAAGCGATTATTAAAGGAGACAACATTCCGGAGCCGGGTATTCCCGAATCCTTTAAAGTGTTATTAAAGGAACTGCAGTCTCTGGGATTGGATGTGAAGGTGCTTAGGGAGGATCAGACAGAGGTTGAAATCATGGAAACTGTCGATTATACAGAGTCTGAGTTCCGTTATGAATTGGAGGGTGACTCTAAGAATTATGATTATGAGAGTGAATCCTTCAGTCAGCATGGCTATCAGACCCAGGAGTTCGATGAAAGTAATGGGGAACTGGTCAGCGCAGAAGATGCAGATCCTTACGATGAGGTTTCCTTTGATGAGGATGAAGCACTGTTCGAGGATTCTCTGATCGATTAAGCTCCATGACAGCTTTTGTATGGAAGCAATGAGTGTGACGTCTGATAAATAAGAGGAAGGAGTACATGGTTGAAGAATATCAACGGTTTTTCAACCACCAGGTTTTAAGCTGCGCTAAAACTTGAGCTATTGGCTGCTCCCAAGAAAAAGTCGCAGTATGGAGGCTAAAATGTCGGAAACAAAACAGGAAGTATATCAACCAATGACATTTGATGCGATTAAGATTGGTTTAGCATCACCTGAGAAGGTCAGAGAGTGGTCACGGGGGGAAGTGACAAAGCCTGAGACCATTAATTATCGTACCTTAAAGCCGGAAAAAGACGGTTTATTCTGTGAAAGAATTTTCGGTCCCAGTAAGGACTGGGAATGTCATTGTGGAAAATATAAGAAAATCCGCTATAAAGGTGTGGTCTGCGATCGCTGTGGTGTAGAAGTGACTAAGGCCAATGTGCGGAGGGAACGAATGGGGCATATTGAGCTGGCAGCCCCGGTTTCCCATATCTGGTATTTTAAAGGAATTCCCAGCCGTATGGGTCTGATTTTGGATCTATCTCCCCGAGTGTTGGAAAAGGTTTTGTATTTCGCTTCCTATATCGTTTTGGATAAGGGGGAAACGGATCTGGAATACAAGCAGATTCTTTCAGAAAAAGAATATACCGATGCCAGAGAAACCTGGGGCAACCGGTTCCGTGTGGGTATGGGAGCCGAGTCCATTAAAGAGCTTTTACAGGCCATTGATCTGGAAGCGGAAGCTGCTGAATTAAAAGCAGGCCTGAGAGAATCTACAGGGCAAAAAAGAGCAAAAATCATCAAACGTTTGGAAGTGGTTGAAGCCTTCAGGGGATCCGGAAATAAGCCGGAGTGGATGATTATGGATGTAGTGCCCGTGATTCCTCCGGATCTGCGTCCTATGGTTCAGTTGGATGGTGGGCGTTTTGCTACCTCTGATTTGAATGATTTATATAGAAGAATCATTAATAGAAATAATCGTTTGAAGAGATTACTGGAGCTGGGAGCACCGGATATTATCGTTCGAAACGAAAAGAGAATGCTGCAGGAGGCTGTAGATGCACTGATTGATAATGGCAGACGCGGACGTCCCGTAACAGGTCCGGGCAATCGTGCGTTGAAATCCCTGTCTGATATGTTAAAGGGTAAGGGAGGACGTTTCCGTCAAAACCTGTTAGGAAAGCGTGTGGATTATTCCGGACGTTCCGTTATTGTGGTAGGCCCTGAACTGAAGATTTACCAGTGTGGCCTGCCTAAGGAAATGGCCATTGAGCTGTTTAAACCTTTTGTAATGAAGGAACTGGTTTCCAGAGGGATCAGCCAGAATATAAAAAATGCCAAGAAATTAGTAGAAAGACTGGATACCAGCGTGTGGGATGTTTTAGAGGAGGTTATCCGTGAGCATCCGGTAATGCTGAACCGTGCACCCACCCTGCATAGATTGGGGATTCAGGCTTTTGAGCCTATTCTGGTAGAGGGTAAGGCGATCAAGCTGCACCCTCTGGTATGTACGGCTTTCAATGCGGATTTCGATGGTGACCAGATGGCTGTGCATTTGCCATTGACGGCAGAGGCTCAGGCAGAGTGCCGCTTTTTGCTGCTCTCTCCCAATAACCTGCTGAAACCCTCTGATGGAGGACCGGTGGCTGTGCCTTCTCAGGATATGGTTTTGGGAATCTATTATTTGACACAGGAAAGACCTGGGGCTGAGGGTGAAGGAAAGGCTTTCAAGAACGTTAACGAAGCTATCCTGGCCTATGAAAACAAAATTATTACTCTCCATTCCAGAATTAAGGTTCGTGTCAGCAAAGCTATGGCCGACGGAGAGGAAATTTCCGACATTGTTGAGTCTACTTTGGGAAGATTCATCTTTAATGAAATTCTTCCTCAGGATTTAGGCTTTGTGGACAGAAGCATTCCGGGCAACGAGCTTAAGCTGGAAGTGGATTTCCATGTAGGGAAAAAAGGACTCAAACAGATTTTGGAAAGGGTAATCAATACCCATGGAGCGTCAAAAACTGCAGAGGTATTGGATGACATTAAAGCTACAGGTTACAAATACTCTACCAAGGCGGCAATGACCGTTTCTATTTCGGATATGACCGTGCCGGAAAAGAAGCCGGAGATGCTGGCGGAAGCACAGGCTACCGTAGACCGCATTTTCCAGAATTTCAGACGTGGTCTGATTACGGAAGAGGAACGCTACAGAGCAGTGGTTGAAACCTGGAATGATACAGATAAGAAGCTCACCGATGTGCTGCTGGCAGGTCTGGACAAATACAACAATATTTTTATGATGGCTGACTCCGGTGCCCGTGGTTCCAACCAGCAGATAAAGCAGTTGGCGGGTATGCGTGGTCTGATGGCAGATACTACCGGTAGAACCATTGAGCTGCCTATTAAATCCAATTTCCGTGAGGGTCTGGATGTATTGGAATACTTTATGTCTGCCCATGGTGCGCGTAAGGGTCTGTCGGATACGGCTCTGCGTACAGCCGACTCAGGGTATCTGACCCGCCGAATGGTAGACGTATCTCAGGAATTAATCATTCGTGAAATTGACTGCTGTGAAGGCAGGGATGAGATTTATGGCATGAAGGTGAAAGCCTTTATGGAGGGAAAAGAAGTAATTGAAAGCCTGGAGGACCGTCTTACCGGCAGATTTAGCTGTGAAGATATCAGCGATAAAGAGGGAAATATCTTAATTAAGAAAAACCATATGATTACCCCCAGCCGTGCAAAAAGAATTATTGCAGAAGGGGTAGATGCCAAGGGAGAGCCTATCGAGGAAGTAAAAATCAGAACCATATTGACCTGCCGTTCTCATGTAGGTATCTGTGCAAAATGCTATGGTGCTAATATGGCTACCGGTGAAGCTGTGCAGGTAGGTGAGGCTGTTGGTATTATTGCGGCACAGTCCATTGGTGAACCGGGAACACAGCTAACCATGCGTACCTTCCATACCGGTGGTGTGGCCGGAGATGATATTACCCAGGGTCTTCCCCGTGTAGAGGAGCTTTTTGAGGCGAGAAAGCCTAAGGGTCTTGCCATTATTGCAGAATTTGGCGGCGTGGCTACGATTAAGGATACCAAGAAGAAGCGTGAGGTAGTGATTACCAATAACGAAACGGGAGAAAGCAAAACCTATCTGATTCCTTATGGTTCACGAATTAAGATTTTGGATGGAGCTGTTCTGGAGGCCGGTGATGAACTGACCGAAGGTAGCGTTAATCCTCACGATCTGTTGAAAATAAAAGGAATTCGTGCTGTTCAGGATTATATGCTGAGAGAGGTACAGCGTGTATACCGTCTTCAGGGTGTGGATATTGCGGATAAGCATATTGAAGTGATTGTGCGCCAGATGCTGAAAAAGGTTCGCATTGAGAACAATGGAGATGCAGATTTCCTGCCCGGTACCTTAGTTGACGCTTTGGATTATGAGGAGGAAAATGAACGTCTGATTGCAGAAGGGAAAGAGCCGGCTGATGGAAGACAGGTAATGCTGGGAATCACCAAGGCAGCACTTGCTACCAACTCCTTCCTGTCGGCGGCCTCCTTCCAGGAAACAACAAAGGTGCTTACGGAAGCTGCAATCAAAGGGAAGGTCGATCCTTTGATCGGTCTTAAGGAAAATGTCATTTTGGGTAAACTGATTCCTGCAGGAAGTGGAATGAAGCGTTACAGAGATGTTACCCTGAATACGGATGAAATGATTGCTCAGAAGGCTCTCGAAGCAGCCAGAAGAGAAGAAGAAATGATCGAGCTTGAAGAAGAAAAGCTGGATATGAATGCGGCAGAGGATGAAGAAATTGAGTCCGGCATGAATGAAGGATATGATACAGATGCCGAGCAGGACTTAATCGAGGAAGCAGCAGACGAAAACAGTGATTCTCTTATGGAAGAATTAGTGCAAGAATTAGTGCAAGAATAACAAAAAACAGTTGACAAATGCATTTGCATACCTTTATACTATTTAAAGTGCGTGCAAATGCATTTTTTTAACGACTAATTTATTTTACTATTCAGGAGGTGAAACAGAATGCCAACATTTAACCAGTTAGTAAGAAAGGGACGTCAGACAGCAGTTACCAAATCTACTGCTCCCGCACTTCAGAAGGGATACAACTCTCTTCATAAGAAAAGTACAGATATTTCTTCTCCACAGAAGAGAGGTGTTTGTACAGCGGTAAAGACGGCTACTCCTAAGAAGCCTAACTCTGCTTTGAGAAAAATCGCCAGAGTACGTCTTTCCAACGGAATCGAAGTGACCAGCTACATTCCCGGAGAAGGACATAACCTTCAGGAACACAGCGTAGTACTGATCCGTGGCGGTAGAGTAAAGGACTTACCGGGTACAAGATATCATATCATCAGAGGTACGCTTGATACTGCGGGAGTTGCTAACAGAAAGCAGGCTCGTTCCAAGTATGGAGCAAAGAGACCTAAGGCTTCGAAATAATTGATGTAGAAGTACCACAATAAACGAATAAGGTGTTGGAATTCTGATGTAACAGATAGACGACACGAACACTGTTTACGAGTGAGTACCGATGATTTAATCAGGTCTCAGGAAAAGCATGATTTTAAGAGGGCAGGAATTAGGTGTATTTACACCGGGACAGCTTTTGAAAAATCCTATTGGCTTTGGACAATTGGATAAAGGATATAGCAATATTGAGTTTTTCTTGGGAACACAAGGTAATTAAGGAGGGAAGAACCGTGCCACGTAAAGGACATATTCAAAAAAGAGATGTGTTAGCAGATCCTTTATACAACAACAAGGTAGTTACCAAGTTGATCAACAACATTATGTTGGATGGGAAAAAGGGTGTTGCACAGAAGATTGTATATGGAGCATTTTCCAGAGTGGAAGAAAAGTCTGGAAAGCCGGCTCTTGATGTATTTGAAGAGGCAATGAACAATATTATGCCTGTGTTAGAGGTTAAAGCAAGACGTATTGGTGGTGCAACCTATCAGGTACCGATCGAGGTAAGACCTGACAGACGTCAGGCTTTGGGACTTCGCTGGCTTACTCTTTTTTCCAGAAAAAGGGGAGAAAAGACCATGGAAGAAAGATTGGCAAATGAAATTATGGATGCTGCCAACAATACAGGAGCCGCTGTAAAGAAGAAAGAAGATATGCACAAAATGGCAGAAGCAAACAAGGCGTTTGCTCACTACCGTTTCTAGGATTTTAGGAGGAAAAAACCTTGGCTGGAAGAGAATATCCATTAGAGAGAACCAGAAACATTGGTATTATGGCTCATATCGATGCGGGTAAAACCACAACAACTGAGCGTATTCTTTACTATACCGGTGTTAATTATAAGATTGGTGATACTCATGAAGGTACTGCAACCATGGACTGGATGGAACAGGAGCAGGAGAGGGGTATTACCATTACTTCGGCTGCTACCACCTGTCACTGGACTCTGCAGGAAAACTGCAAGGCTAAGCCCGGTGCATTGGAGCATCGTATCAATATCATAGATACACCAGGACACGTTGATTTTACTGTAGAGGTAGAGCGTTCCCTGCGTGTATTGGATGGAGCTGTAGGTGTATTCTGTGCAAAGGGTGGTGTAGAGCCTCAGTCTGAAAACGTATGGCGTCAGGCTGATACCTACAATGTACCTCGTATGGCTTTTATCAACAAGATGGACATCCTGGGTGCAAACTTCTATGCAGCAGTGGATCAGATCCGAGGCCGCTTAGGCAAGAATGCAATCTGTATTCAACTGCCCATCGGCAAGGAAGATGAATTCAAGGGTATTATTGACTTGTTTGAGATGAAGGCTTATATCTACAATGACGAAAAGGGAGATGATATTTCCATCGTGGATATCCCTGAAGACATGGCAGATGAAGCTGAACTTTATCGTTCTGAATTGGTAGAGAAAATCTGCGAGTTAGACGATGATTTAACCATGATGTATTTAGAGGGTGAAGAACCCACTAATGAGCAGTTAAAGGCAGCATTGAGAAAAGGAACCTGCGAATGTGCAGCAGTTCCCGTATGCTGTGGTACTGCTTACCGCAATAAGGGTGTGCAGAAGCTGCTTGATGCAGTGATCGAGTTTATGCCTTCTCCTGTAGATATCCCTGCGATTAAGGGTGTGGATATGGAAGGAAATGAGATTGAGAGACATTCTTCTGATGAAGAACCTTTCTCCGCTCTGGCATTCAAGATCATGAGCGATCCCTTCGTTGGTAAGCTGGCATTTTTCAGGGTGTATTCCGGTACCATGAACTCCGGTTCTTATGTACTGAATGCAACCAAGAATAAGAAGGAACGTGTGGGGCGTGTTTTACAGATGCACGCAAATAAGAGACAGGAGCTGGATAAGGTTTATTCCGGAGATATTGCAGCAGCAGTAGGCTTCAAGTTTACTACCACCGGTGATACCATCTGCGATGACCAGCATCCGGTTATTCTGGAGTCCATGGAATTCCCTGAGCCCGTTATTGAGCTTGCTATCGAGCCTAAGACGAAGGCCGGACAGGGCAAAATGGGCGAAGCGCTTGCCAAGCTGGCAGAAGAAGATCCTACCTTCCGTGCACACACCGATCAGGAAACCGGACAGACGATTATTGCCGGTATGGGTGAGCTGCATTTGGAAATTATTGTGGATCGTCTGCTGCGTGAATTTAAGGTAGAGGCTAATGTAGGTGCACCTCAGGTTGCCTATAAAGAGGCAATTACCAAGACTGTAGAAGTAGACAGCAAATATGCTAAGCAGTCCGGTGGCCGCGGTCAGTATGGTCATTGTAAGGTTAAATTTGAGCCCATGGATGCCAACGGAGAAGAGCTGTTCAAATTCGAATCACAGGTTGTCGGCGGTGCCATTCCCAAGGAATATATCCCTGCGGTAGGTGAAGGTATCGAAGAGGCAACTAAGGCTGGTATTCTTGGCGGATTCCCTGTAGTTGGTGTACACGCTATCGTATACGATGGTTCCTACCATGAAGTAGACTCTTCTGAGATGGCTTTCCACATTGCCGGTTCCCTGGCATTTAAGGAAGCTATGCAGAAGGCAGCTCCGGTATTGCTGGAGCCGATTATGAAGGTAGAAGTAACTATGCCTGAGGAGTATATGGGTGATGTTATCGGTGATATCAACTCCCGTCGCGGACGTATCGAAGGTATGGATGACCTGGGCGGAGGTAAGATCGTAAGAGCTTTCGTTCCCCTGTCAGAAATGTTTGGTTACTCCACAGACCTTCGTTCCAGAACTCAGGGACGCGGTAACTACTCCATGTTCTTTGAAAAATATGAGCAGGTGCCTAAGAACGTTCAAGAAAAAGTTCTGGCAGCAAAAGCCGGAAAGTAATTAGAAAACTTTTTCTTGTAGAAAAAGTCTTGGCAGCTAAAGCCGGAAAGTAATTAAGGAAACCTTTTCTTGTAGAAAAAGTTCTTGCAGCTAAAGCGACAAAGTAATTAAGGAAACCTTTTCCTGTAGTAAAGTTTTGGCAGCCAGAGCCGGGAAATAGGCTAAAAAAATAAGTTAATGCTTGAAAAACTTTTGATTATTTACTATAATCAGAATATCGAGCGAAGTCGCAGGAATGCGGATAATTATCATCATGTAAATTATTAGGAGGATTTGAAAAAATGGCTAAAGCAAAATTTGAGAGAACTAAAGCCCATTGTAACATTGGTACCATTGGACACGTTGACCATGGTAAAACAACCTTGACCGCTGCAATCACCAAGACTCTTTCTGTTAGAGTTGAAGGTAATGAAGCAGTAGATTTCGCTAATATTGATAAGGCTCCCGAAGAGAGAGAACGTGGTATTACTATTTCTACCGCTCACGTAGAGTATTCTACCGAGAAGAGACATTATGCACACGTTGACTGTCCTGGACACGCTGACTACGTTAAGAACATGATTACCGGTGCTGCACAGATGGATGGCGCTATCCTTGTAGTAGCTGCAACTGACGGTGTTATGGCGCAGACCAAAGAGCACATTCTGCTTTCCCGTCAGGTAGGTGTACCTTATATGTGATATGGTTGATGATCCTGAGCTGCTTGAATTAGTAGAAATGGAAATCAGAGACCTGTTAAGCGAGTATGAATTCCCCGGTGATGACACTCCTGTTATCCAGGGTTCTGCTTTAAAAGCTCTTGAAGATCCTAACGGAGAATGGGGCGACAAGATTATGGAATTAATGGATGCTGTTGACAGCTACATTCCTGATCCTCAGCGTGATACCGATAAGCCTTTCCTGATGCCTGTAGAGGACGTATTCTCCATTACCGGTCGTGGTACCGTTGCTACCGGTAGAGTAGAGCGTGGTGTTCTTCATGTATCTGAAGAAGTTGAAATCGTTGGTATCAAGGAAGAGACCAGAAAGGTTGTTGTAACCGGTATTGAAATGTTCCGTAAGCTGTTAGATGAGGCTCAGGCTGGTGACAACATCGGTGCATTGCTTCGTGGTGTGCAGAGAAACGAAATCGAAAGAGGACAGGTTCTTGCTAAGCCCGGTTCTGTAACCTGCCACAGAAAGTTTACTGCTCAGGTTTACGTTCTGACCAAGGATGAAGGTGGACGTCACACTCCTTTCTTCAACAACTACAGACCTCAGTTCTACTTCAGAACAACCGACGTTACCGGTGTATGTAACTTACCTGCAGGTACTGAAATGTGTATGCCTGGTGACAACATCGAAATGACTATCGAACTGATTCATCCTATCGCTATGGAGCAGGGTCTTACCTTCGCTATCCGTGAGGGTGGACGTACAGTAGGATCTGGACGTGTTGCTACAATCATTGAGTAATCTTTGATTTCGTATCATAGAAACTTAAATACAAGCCGCAATTCCTCATTTTATGAGGAGTTGCGGTTTTCTTTTGTATAGAGAAGATTAACGAACAAAGAAAAAGCCCGTTTCAAGTTCTTCGCTCAAAATGGGCTCGTGATACGCGTGTGATACACGTGTTTCTAATCTTCGGCGTGAGGCCAGTTAATCTTCCATTCAAAATACTCTTCTTTGGTAATTTTACCGGAGGCTAAGTCCTCTTTTTTCTTTTTCCAGGTATTCAGGAAATCATCCAGTAAAGAATAATCAAAACCAACAGCGATATGTTTCTCGGTAGGGTCCTCAGGGTTTGCTACTTCATAGAGAGGCATATTGTAGTGCTCATCCAGTTCAAAGAGTGCGTACATCACATCTTCCGCTGCGTAGAGGGAAGGTTCGTAGATGGAGCGGTAATTACAGTCTAAGGCTTTCGCCAGCTCCTGTATCATATCCTCCTTGGGTGTGCGGTTGCCGATTTCGTACTGACGGATTCGTACGTCGGATAAGCCCACAGCTTCACCAAGCTGTGCCTGTGTCAGTTTGCGGAAATTTCTGATTCGTTTTATACGTTCACCAATAGCCATCGTGTAACTCCTTCTAATTTTATAATAGTAACAATATCGTTTCTGATAATATAATAACATAAATGTTACTGTATAGCAATAAAAAAGTCTACAATTCAGGACAGAATGCAAAGCCGGGGATATGGGAATGTAAACTCTATAAAAAGAAGCATTTTTTATAAGTGATAAATTTTTTTCGTTCATCCCTTGACAGAAACATATATGTTACTATAAAATCAAATCACAGACAGTAACAATATAGTTACTAATAAGGAAGCGGGAGGTGAGTGCCATGTGCAAGAGCGTACATAAGTTTTTAGGTAATTGCGAAACAATTTCATAATCTTGCTTCAGACAGTGGAAACATCCGGTTTTACTGGTTTTTAAGTAGGATAATACAGAAAATAGGATTTTA
>SFDP01000069.1 GCA_004558185.1 Lachnospiraceae bacterium
CAGATGAAATAAAAGGATCCGCGTATGCTCTTGGCAAGGCTCCTGAGCATCTTACTGAAAAGCAGCAACTTCGAGTTAGTTTAATTGCTTCGCAGAACCCGCGACTATATCGAGCCTATCTGCTCAAGGAGCAGCTTCGCTTGCTGTTAAAACTTACAGACGTTGATGAGGCAGAGGCGGAACTCAAACGCTGCTATGGAAGGCAAGCCATAGCAGGATACCTGCATTCAAGGAATTATATCAAAAGATTAAGCGTCACAAGACGCATATCTTAAATACAATCCGCTATGGCATGAGTAATGCCAGGATTGAAGCAACCAATAACAAGATTAAGCTTATAATCCGTAAATTCACTTTTCTATGACCGTATTTGTAATTTTGCCAATAAAACTTTGCAAAACATATTGACAAGTATACTTGTCAACACTATAATGTGCTTATCTGATACTGGACAAAACATGGAGGTACTACTGTGAACAAAGAAGATATTTTGGCAAAAAGCCGAAAAGAGAAAAACGATGAGGGGCTAATTGCAGCAGAAAACCAAGGCAGGAAAATCGGCATTGCCGCATTCTGCTTCGTATTTATTTTTATCCTTCTGTTTAACTTCATTACTGGACAAGCTAGTTCTTCAGCAGTGGCATTGTTTTGGGCGTTTTTTGCTGCAGAGGCATATCCCAAATATAAATTCACCTCAGAATCACATTATCTCTTGATCGTAATTGGCGGCACAATAGCTTCTATTGCTGCTTTGGCCAATTATGTGCTTACAGTCTTGGGGTAAAATATGAACGATGAATTAGTATTAAAAAACAGATTAAAAGAAGCAAGAAGCGAACAGAAACTCTCTCAGGCGGCTTTAGCAGAGCTGGTGGGAGTATCAAGAAATACCATTAGCTCAATAGAAACAGGGCAATTTAATCCAACAGCCAAATTAGCGCTGATCCTTTGCATAGCCTTGGATAAAAAATTTGAGGAGCTGTTTTACTTTGAATAAGATTGAATAGATACTGTACCCTATCTGCAAAATCAAACTAAAAAACAGCACACCTTCAAGTGTTTTGCTCCCTTTCTATTTAATCCTTTGACAAAAAATGGTATTTATTGTAGAATAAACATAGAACTATACACTTTTTTATCACAACAGTCATGTACAAATGAAGAAAGGAGGTTGTCTATGAATATATCAAGTGTTCAGTCAAGAAATCCTTATGAAGCGCTTTCCAGCGGCTATAAGATTAATCGTGCTGCTGATGATGCTGCAGGGCTTGCCATTAGTGAGAAGCTGAAAGCCAATACCAATGGCTTTGATGTAGGCTCTTCCAATGCCAAAGACGGCAAAAGCCTGATCAATGTAGCCGATGGCGCACTTTCCGGAATCCAGGATTCCTTGCAGAGAATGCGTGAGCTCAGCCTTAAGGCTTCCAATGGTCTGTATGGGGACACCGAAAGACAGGCTATCCAAAAGGAAATTGACGGCCTGAAGGAAAATATTCAGGATATTGCCAAGAATACCAGCTTCAATACCATCAAGCTCCTGGATGGAAGTAAGGCGGATCTGGAACTGGCTACCAATCCTCAGGGAGGCGGAATGAAAATCGGATTGGCTAATGCCACTCTCGATTCTCTTGGAATTACAGACTTCGATGTAACCAAGAATTTCAGCTTAAAGACCCTTGACAATGCCATGAACAAAGTCAATGCCGCAAGAAGCACGTTGGGCGCTCAGTCCAATCGTCTGGATTCTACTGTCAACTATAATAGCTACTCCAGCTATAATCTGACTGCAGCCAACAGCCGGATACGGGATACGGATTATGGCAAAGAGATGGTGAATAAGAATCGGGATCAGGCTGTTCAGCAGTACAGATTATATGCACAAAAATCCAAGATGAATACTGACGCCGGATTCTTAAGACTGTTCTAACGTTTTAATGCAGAATCTTCATTGTATCAAGCCAAGAAGGCCAGAGGCATTTCCTGCCGGGAATGTTATCTGGCCTTCTCTTTTATTTGACAACCCTGGAATTTTTCTTTAAGCTGTTACCATAATGCCGGTGCATATTAGCATCGTTACTGTTGTGCCGACAATTAATACAGCGTTTTCTAAATAACTGCACTATTTTCGCAGTATGCTTTTCTGAAGGACAGGGAAAAAGCTTAGGCGCAGCGGGTTATGCTGAGTTTTTTGTCCTGTACTATCAGAAAAAGAAACAAATAGTATGGTGTAGTTAATGTAAAACTGTTGCATTTGATGCGGCGGAAAGGAGCTTTTCATGTCTGTCAGAATTTTTACCATAACCCACAAGCCCTTTACTCCTCCCAACGATCCCCTCTATGTGCCTCTCCATGTAGGTCGTGCAAACACTGAGGATTTAGGCTTTTTAGGGGATGATACCGGAGATTCTATCTCTGTGTTGAATCCCTGCTTCTGTGAGCTTACCGGAATGTACTGGCTTTGGAAAAACTACCATAAAGAAGACTATATCGGTATCTGCCACTATCGACGCTATCTGATTAACGAAAAAGGAGATATTTTTCAGGCTGCAGAGCTGGAGGAAATCCTGAAAACCTATGACATCATCACCACCAAGCTGCTTACCCTTCCCGGCTCTTACTTTGATGGCTTTGGTGCAAACCATCACCAGAGGGATCTTCTGCTGACGGAGATGATCTTAAAGGAAAAGTATCCTGAGTATTGGCAGACCTTTAATGAGCTTGTTCACAGTCCCCATACCTACTTTGGAAATATTTTCGTCACCTCGAAAAAGAATTACGACCGCTACTGTGCATGGCTCTTCGACATCCTGTTTACCCTGCAAAAGCAGGTAGACTTTACCGGATATGACAATTATCAAAAACGCCTTTTCGGCTTTCTTGCCGAATTTCTTCAAACTGTCTGGATTCACTACCATAAGCTGACCGTCTGCCAGTGTATGGTTGGCATGGTAGGCGATAAGTATGAAACCCGCATATTAAAAGAGGAACTGGCTGCTTTTTTCGAGCGAAGGGACTACCAACTGGCAAAGCGCTGTTTTCTGACCCACTACGAAAAACGCCCCGATATTCTAATGGAGGCCTCTGATGTAAATGGAGAGCTTCGCCTTTGTATGCAGATTATTTCCACCTGCGAATTCGAAGCTGAAGCCTATGGACAGTGCATTTTGGATCGGATTAGAGATTACCCTAGTCTGATTGAGCATTTCAGTCGTTTAAATTCTGCTGTTTCCAACTTTCTCCACAAAAATATGCGTAAGGAGGATTTCTCTTTTTTGAAGCAGAATACCTGTCTTACTCCCCTGTCCATAGAAATTGCCGTGGGGCTCTATACACAAAAGTCTGATGAACAGAAAAAAGCCATAGAAGAGCTACAGGGCCTGCTCCAATAAAAAAGCAGGCCCGCTCTCTGCCAGCAACAAAGAACAGACCCTCTTCTTTATTTTTTCAGTAGTTTTTTAAATATACCCGACAATCCCTTTTCTTCCGGCTGGTCAGGAATCTTTCCATCCTCTTCCTGATTCAGACACTCCAATTCTCTTTTTGCATCCACATTACTTTTATCTGCCTCCAATGCCTTTTGGAAGCAAAATTTTGCCCGATCAGTAGCTTTTTGGTAAAGCGCCCAATAGCCTCTGCACTCCCACTCCTCTGTACACACTTCGCAGACACAATTGACACAATGTCTCGCCTCTTCCAGCCGTTTTAGGTACTCATTTGCCTTATCATACTTTCCGGCATAAAAATAAACCAGGAAAATATAATAAAGATTCATTTTTCCATCTTTTTCATCCTGCACATATAGCTCCTCAGGACTCTTATTCAATTCCAGTCCTTCCTTGTAGTCATTCTCTATTTTTTCCAGAAATTTCTGCACTAAAGGCTGATTCATTTCCAGCCAGCCTTGTCGCCACTGACACCCCATTATTCTGACCAACAACAGAATATTGACAGCAGAAGTCCCCCTCTTCTCATCCATGATTTTCAGAGCCTTTTGATAATAATAGAGGCCCTTAGTATCCTCCTGTAAATAATTGCAGTAAATATCGCCCAGCTTATGAAAGACCTTCGCCTTACTGGCAAGATACGGCTTAAGTCTTTTTCCCTTCGGATTCTGCATTAGCTTAACAGCCTCATTTACTTTTACAACAAGCTCTTCTTTGGGAAGACACTTTCTGTAGGCCTCCAACAGATTATAGACTCTTTCCCCTTCCTCTTCCCATGAAGTATGAACAAACTGCTTAAGAGAGGTTCCCCCATTTACCTGCTTAATGACCACCAAAGCATGCTCTAAATCACCAAGCTCCAGATATAGCTCTTTAATATATTCCAGATTATCTATTCTTTGTTCATTGCTCTTGAGGTGTGGCATCTGAGCATTAAACCAGCGTATACCCTCCTTCTGTTCATCTGTATCGCCGAATATTTTTTTAATTTGAGCATAGCCAAACCCATAATCCTGATCATTCTCTCTGGTCAGCTCAATGGCTTTTGTCAGAGATTCAAGAGCCTCTTTATTTCTTCCCAGCATTCTGAGAAGCTGTCCTTTCCTTCCCCTGAACTTAACCCCACTGTCCCGCTCCATGGCCTCCTCAATTTTTACCAGTGCTCTCAAAAATTCTCCGTTTTCCGTATAGAGCGTTGCATATAACCATAAATCCTCAGGATCAGCCCCAAACTTATTCGTTTGGATATCCATATATTTTATTGCCTCATCATAATATTCCCGCTGCCCTGTCCTGCTGAATTTTTGCTGGTATAACTGACCTATTCTCCAGGCAAAGTCAATTTCTTCCGGATTCTTTTCCATGGCCCGTTTGTAATAGGAAATTGCCTCGTTCCAGTGCTCAAAAGCTTCCTGGCACCGGGCCAGATAGAAATCCAGCCATTCAAACTCCATTCCCTGCTCTTCACAGGTTTTTAAGTGATCATAGGCTGCCGGGCTATCATTCTCGTATACCTTAAAATATCGGCCGATAAAATATCGGCATCTCAGGCTTTTTTCCAGCTTCAGTGCCTGAAATGCACAGCTTTTCATCACCTCCAGCTTCTGCTCCGAACCGGGAGCCTCATCCTGTAGATACGCCCTTTGCATATAAGCATCAGCCAGCAATTCATCAGGAATTTCTTCCTTTTGCTCATTGCGCTTTTTCTCCAGCTCCTTAATCAGCTCCTCTGCATAGCTGTCCGTCTTACGATAGTCCTCCGCTTCCTTTGCATTTCTCCTTTGAATTTCCAGCCTTCTGACCTTGAGATAGGGACTGTCTACACCTGCCTCATCTGCCTGTCTGAGAATACTCTCCACTTCACTGAACTGGTTATATGCTCTGAATACTCTGGCTGCACGGTCATAAATTTCCGGCTGGCCGGCAAAAATCTCCTTTGCGGCATAAAAGGTATCCACTACCTCCTGCGCCTTTCCCAGCTTTTCGTAGGCCTCTTGTGCATAAAATGGCCCCCAGAAAAATGTTCTGTCCAGATTCATCAGCTTCTCACAAAGCTCTGCCATGATGGTATATTCCTCCACCTCCCGGCAAAACAGCATTTTTGACATCAGCATATCAATACTCTGCGGCAGTATGTCCAGGGCTTTATCAAAGGCAGCAAAAGCTGATGCCCGTAGTTTCTCTGCTTCCTTTGACGTTCCTTTGCTGTCCGATTTCTTCTTCAGCTCCACATATTGCTTAACCAGGCAGCGCCCCTCTACCTCAAAGCTTTGTGCTTCCTTATCTATATCCCGCTCTTCTTCCTGTTGCCATGCCTTCTGCCACAGTCTGGTTTCTTCCAAAGCCTCCTCAATATGATTTCCGGTCATATAGAGGATCGCCTTTGCCCGGTGACAGAGTGCGGAATCCTCTGTCAAAATCGGGTGATCTGCAAACCAGCTATATCCCTCCTCTGCTCTTCTTGTCTGAATATAGCACCAGGCCAGACGAATGCCTTCCTGCACAGAAAGCTCTCCCTCCCGGTGGGTATAGAACTCAATAAGACGAGAATTACATTCTGTAAGCAGTTCTTCCACTACCGTATTATGATAAATATCACTTGCATCAAGAAGATGCTCTCTGGCCTCAATCAGTTCATCTCGTTTCAGATGGATTTTACCCAACTCCACATGGGCATCAAAGACCGTGTTTTTATCCTGATTGCATTCCAATAGCTTGTGAAAGGCTTCTTCTGCTTTCTTTTCCTCTCCGCAGTCATTAAGAATAATGGCTCCCCAAAGAAGAAGATGAATATCCTCCTCATACCTTTCCCAAAGCTCATGAATCAGCCTTCCCGCCTCATCCTTTTTCCCCAGAAAGAAAGCGTATTTTGCTTTCTCCAACGTAAACCAGGGATGGATAATATGATAGGAATCCATCCCTGCAATTTTTTCTTCTACAGCTCTCTCCCACTGCTGTCTGTCCTCAGCCTCTTTTTCACTCCTGGTCAGGTTGACTAATTCATTATAATCGCTGATAAATCCATCGTAATCGGCACGATTTTCTCCTTCGAACCATTCGTAGGGAAATTCTCCCTCGGCTCCCTGCTCTGAGCTTTTCCACAGCATAAAATCAACAAAATTAGTGGGAAGATGCTCCTTAAACTCCTGCTCATTTTCCCTGATGGAAAAACGTCCGTCTAAAATTCTCCAAATCGTATAGGGGAGACGAAAATGATCCATAAGATAAGAAAAGACCTTCCATTTTGCCTTTTTTATGTAAAGATTGTCATAACAAAGGTTATGTAAAGAATTAGATTATGTAAAGAAATGTGTGCTCAGCCCAATGTTTTAGGTAAACTGAGCCTGGATTTCTTTACATAAAGTTATAAGC
>SFDP01000013.1 GCA_004558185.1 Lachnospiraceae bacterium
ATCTAAGCGTGAAGCCCCCCTCAAGATGAGATATCCCGAATAAGACCCCTTGAAGACGACAAGGTAGATAGGCTTAAGGTGTAAGTGCAGTAATGTACTAAGCTGATAAGTACTAATCGGTCGAGAGCTTATCCAACGGGTAAGGAGGCTGTACAGGAAAAGGAAGTAGTACAGCAGACAGGTGTTTAACAACAGACAGTTAAGGCTTAGAAGATGTATTCGGTTTTGAGGGTACTTACCCCTGAGCTCTGTCCTGTGGGACAGAGCTTTTTGTCTTGTCAAGCAAATTGCTGAACAAGAGAAGGGGATAACAGTAAATGATTGAATAACTCATGTTAAAATGCGGGAAGCTGCCTTTTTGTCTTAGAGTGTAACATTTAATTTATCTAAATTAAAGAAAATAGGTTTGCTTAAAAAAGGAAATATGTTATAATGTGGCTATAAATATAGAAATGGGATGAGATAATTATTGTCAGCCCAGGGAATAAGCTAAAGAGGTGATGGTATGGATACAAAGATTCTTTTGGAAAATGGAACCAATGAGCTTGAGGTTTTAGAGTTCTTATTGGATGGAAACTCTTATGGGATAAATGTGGCTAAGATCAGAGAGATTATTCCTTATCAGAATGTTACCCCGGTGCCTAATGCTCATCCAAGTATCGAAGGAATTTTTATGCCCCGTGATACAATGATAACTGCAATCGACTTGAAGAATTGTCTGCAGCGAGGTACCTCTGAAGCGAGTGGATTCTTCATCATTACGAATTTTAATAAACTTGACATCGCCTTTCATGTGGATGAGGTTTTGGGAATACACAGGGTATCCTGGGGCGATATTATTAAGCCTAATGCAACCGTATCTACTACAGAAGAAGGGGTATCCACCGGTATCATTAAGCGGAATGATAAGCTAATTATCATTCTTGATTTTGAAAAGATTGTAACGGATATTAATCCTGAAACAGGACTTAAGGTAACAGAGATTGATGCACTGGGTGACCGTGATCGTAATGATATTCCGATTCTGATTGCAGAAGACTCTGTTCTATTGAATAAGCTGATCGTAGATTCATTAAAGAAGGCAGGATACGTTAATTTGATTCATACGGAGAATGGCGAAGAAGCATGGAATGTCATTCTTGAATGTAAGAAGCATGGTGATTTACAGGAGCACGTTCAGTGTGTAATAACGGATATCGAGATGCCAATTATGGATGGACATCGTCTGACTAAATTAATTAAAGAAGATGAAGAAACTCAAAATATTCCTGTTGTAATCTTTTCCTCTTTGGTGAATGAGGAGATGAAGAGAAAGGGTGAAGCTTTGGGGGCAGATGCTCAATTATCCAAACCGGAAATTGGTAATTTGGTGAAAGAAATTGACAGATTAGTGCTTGAAAAGTAGGAAGCTGGAATAAGGATGTAAGGCAGGGAGCTCTTCCCTGCCTTTTCTTTGCTGATAACGTATAGGAGTTCAGGTAAGATATGGGAGTAATGGTTTATGAAACTGCAATCAGTATTAGCTGAAACAGATTTGATTCTTATAGGCTTAGGTGAAGCCTTTCAGGAGACCTTTTCTGGATTGGAGATAGGAAAAGAGCTAAAGGATACTATATTTGAGGAATTTGCCAGAATGCAATATTTAGATAACCAGAGGAAAGGTAAGATTGATCATGCCTATGATATACTGGCAGAGCTTTTGAAAAATAAGAATTATTTTTTGGTAACCCTATGTAATGATGATCGAATCTATAGAGCCGCTTTGGACAGGGAAAGAATTGTTGCTCCTTGTGGGAGCTACCATACATTGCAATGTGAGGAGGTCTGCACAGAGGAAATTTATCAGGCTGAGATTTATCTGCCGGAAATTAAAAGGAAAGAAGAGCCATGTTGTCCCCATTGTGGGAAAAAACTGGTGATGAACCATATAGGTGTTTCTAAATACAGCGAAGAAGGTTATTTGGCACAATGGAATTCTTATACAAACTGGCTGCAATCCAGCTTAAATAAGCGTATTATTGTTCTAGAGCTGGGAGTTGGGGTGAAATATCCGTCAGTGTTTCGGTGGCCTGCAGAAAGGATCGTTTTTCTCAATCAGAAAGCAAAATTAATCAGAGTAAATGCAGATCTGCCTTATCTTCCAGAAGAAATTAGGGATAAAGGCTATTCTATTCAGGAAGATCCGGTAATATTCCTGCTAAATCAAATTGTATAAAAGGTAAGAGTATGGTAAACTAATCAATAAAGAAATCTTTGCGGAGGAAAGAAGATGAAATCAAATGAAGAATATTTGGACGAGCTGCTGAAAGCAATGGAACCTGATGGAAATAAAGCATCCTTTGATGAAAGTCCGCAGGGAAGCGTGCCAGAGGAGGATACTCAGACAGAGAAGAATACCCAAATAGCAGAGGATACTCAGGAAGATAATATTCAGAAAGAGGAAGAGCAAGAGCCTGCATGGGAAGAGGAAATGCCTCAGGCAGAAAATGAAGGTGAAGGGTTTATCCAACAGGGGGTTCAGGAAGAAGAGGAGGTTCAGGCGGCTGAGGTACCAGCGGCTCCCCTTCCGGTAGCTAAGCCAGAGGAGCTGTCTGATCGGATGGAAGAAGAAAAGGAAGCTCTTCAGGGCGAAACACAGGGTGCAGAGCCCAGCCAGGCAGGCCCCAAGGAGTTAGCTGCCGGAGGGGAAACGGCGGAGGATGATTTATCACCCAATTCTTTAGAACAGCTAATGGCAGAGATTCAGCAGAGCTCTCAGAATTTTGACGGCATTGATTTCCCAGAGGAGGATATTCTGTCTGAGGAGAGTATTGACGCATTATTGAATGAGGTCAACAATAGTGCCAATACACAGGACACACAGAATATAGCTTCTGTTGAAGAGGAGAAGTTATCTGATTCGGATTGGGACAATCAGGATGAGCTTTCGGATATAGATGCACTGTTGAATGAGGCAGATAATAACGAAGCAGTGGATAGTGAAGCATTACCTCCGGAAGAAGAGCAGATATTCAGCATGGAGGATTTGGACTCCCTGTTGGAAGATCGTTCTCCCAATAAGGCTGTACAGCAGGAAGGAAAGAAGAAACGGGGAAAAAAGGTAAAAAAAGCCTCGAATGACGATTCGATTCAGGAAGTCGATGATACTCAGGAAAAATCCGGAATCGGGAAATTTCTTTCCCTTCTTTTTGAGGAAGAGCCGGATGAGTTAGACCCTGAAGAAGCAGGGAACATGAATCTTTCCGAAGAAAACAAGGAAATCCTATCTGAATTAGATAAAGAAGGAGCACGGAAGAAAAAAGTAAAGCCTGCAAAGAAGGGGAAGGAAAAGTCAAAAAAGAAAAAGGATGAACAGAACGCAGAAGAAGGCGGCACAAAGAAGAAGGTAAAAAAGGCGCCTAAACCTAAAAAAGAGAAAAAGCCAAAGCAGGAAGAAAACAAAGAAGAGCAGCCGCAAGTACAGCAAAAGCCGGAAAAACGTTTGCCTAAGAAGAGAGTCATTACAACCACGATTTTTGCTGCCTCTCTGTTAGCCGCTATTTTATTGTTAGAGTTCCTCATTCCACCTATATTTACGCTGACTACCGCAAGGAATGCCTACGATCAGGAGGAGTATAAGACTGCATATCAGGAATTCTATGGTGAAAGCCGGGGTGAAGGGGATGAAGAAAGATTTCAGTCTTCCAGAGCAATTATGAAAATGCAGACTAACCTTGACAGCTATAACAGCTTTCTCAAAATCGGAGATGAGGTCAAAGCCCTGCATTATCTGATTGAAGGTGTCCATGTAAAGGATGATGTATATGCCCTTGCAGGAAGCTATGGCGCTACGGCAGAAGTAGATCAGGTATATATGGAGATTCTGGCTACATTAAGTGCTGATTATGGATTGACTGAGGAAGACGCTTATGCGTTAATTGAAGAAAAAAGTGACTTGGTATATACGAAAAAACTCCAGGCAATTGTATCTGGAACAGAATACGTGGATGATTCGGCAGTATCTAAGGAAATTAGTCAGGAAGACAGATTACCGGAAGAGGAAGAAATGTTTCAGACAGTAATGGAGGAAGAAGCGCTTCAGACAGAAGCTGAGGAAGAGCCAGCTATGCCGTCAGAAGAAGAAATTGTGCCTCAAACAGAAGAAGATGAACAAATACTCCAAATAACAGCAGAGTGAGGAAAACATGGTAGCGATAATCGACTATGATGCAGGCAACATAAAAAGCGTAGAAAAAGCCGTTGCTTTTTTGGGAAAGGAAGCGATCATTACCAGAGAGCCGGAAGAGATAATGAATGCTGATCAGGTCATTTTGCCAGGCGTAGGGAACTTTGGTGATGCGATGGAGAAGCTGGAACATTATTCATTGATTCCGGTCATCCATGAAATTGTAGAAAAGAAAATCCCCTTTCTTGGAATATGTCTGGGGCTGCAGCTTCTTTTTGAACGGAGTGAAGAATGCCCCGGAGTGGCTGGTCTGGGGATTTTACGGGGAGAAATCAAGCGTATTCCTCATAGAGAAGGATTGAAGATACCCCATATAGGATGGAATTCTCTTGTCGGTACAGAAAGGGGAAGACTCTTTAGAGGATTACCGAAGGAGCCTTATGTTTACTTTGTGCACTCTTACTATCTACAGGCTGAGGAAAAGGAAATCGTGACAACAACGACAGAGTATGGCATAACCATACATTCCTCTATCGAAAAGGATAATGTATTTGCGTGTCAGTTCCACCCGGAGAAGAGCTCAGAAGTAGGTTTGAAAATTTTGGATAACTTTTTAAAACTAAGGCAGGAGGGAATGGAATGTATACCAAAAGAATAATTCCCTGTCTTGATGTACATAATGGGCGGGTAGTAAAAGGAGTTAATTTTGTTGAGCTCCAGGATGCAGGAGACCCCGTTGAAATTGGAGCAGCCTATGACAGAGCAGGTGCAGATGAACTGGTCTTTCTGGATATTACAGCCTCCTCTGATGGGAGACAGACGGTTATAGATATGGTCAGACGAGTGGCTGAGACCGTCTTTATTCCTTTTACAGTAGGTGGGGGAATACGCTCAATAGAAGATTTCAAGGTTTTGCTCAGAGAAGGGGCGGATAAAGTTTCTGTCAATTCCTCTGCAATCGACAGGCCGGAAATTATTTCTGAGGCTGCAGATAAGTTTGGCAGCCAGTGTGTAGTTGTAGCTATTGATGCCAAAAGAAATCCTGAGAGAGGAAGCTTTAGTATTTATAAGCATGGCGGCAGACTGGATACAGGAATAGATGCTGTGGAATGGGCGATAAAAGCAGAGAAGCTGGGAGCCGGTGAAATTCTACTGACCAGTATGGATGGTGATGGAACGAAAGCGGGCTATGACCTTGAACTGACCAGACAGGTTGCGGATGCAGTCAATATTCCCGTAATAGCTTCAGGAGGAGCAGGAAGCCTACAAGATTTTAAGGATGCACTTACTATCGGTAAGGCAGATGCGGCTTTGGCTGCATCGCTGTTTCATTACAAGGAATTAGAGATTCGCCAGGTTAAGGAATATTTACACAGCCAGGGGATAGCTGTACGTTTGTGAAAAGAATTTTTCTGCCATAGAGGCAGTCCAGAATTGAGCAGGCTGTAAATTAACGGAGCAATTTGCAGAACAGGGGGATACAGCATTTTTCTCCCTCAGATTAAAATCAAATTCAGATGGGATAAAGAGGGAGATGTCCATGGCAATGATACAGAATGACTGGCTGCCAGCCCTTCAGCCGGAATTTAAAAAGGAGTATTACAGAGAGTTGTTTCAATTTGTAAAAAATGAGTATGGCAGACGGATAGTCTATCCTCCGGCAGAGGATATCTTTAATGCCCTTCATTATACTCCTCTACATTCTGTTAAGGTGGTTTTACTGGGGCAGGATCCATATCATAATGAGAACCAAGCCCATGGCCTGAGTTTTTCCGTATTGCCCCAGCAAAGGGAAATTCCTCCTTCTTTGCAAAATATTTATAAGGAGTTGGAGTCTGATCTGGGTTGCTTTATTCCCAATAACGGCTATTTGAAAAAATGGGCAGATCAGGGAGTCCTTTTATTGAATACGGTGCTGACTGTAAGAGCACATCAGGCTAATTCTCATCAGGGACATGGCTGGGAACAGTTTACCGATGCGGTAATCAGAACGGTGAATAATCTGGACAGACCGGTGGTGTACTTACTCTGGGGCAAACCGGCTCAGAACAAGAGTGCTATGCTGACGAATAAAAAGCAAATGGTGCTGAAAGCACCGCATCCCAGTCCATTATCGGCATATCGGGGTTTTTTTGGATGCAGGCACTTTAGTCAGACCAATGCTTTTTTAGAGAGTTATAAAATTGCACCAATAGATTGGCAAATTGAGAATATCGATTAAAAAGGATAGATAAAAATCTTGCAAGGTCTTTGCTTTTGCAGGATTTTTTTATTTACAGAGCGCTGTGTAACAGCGATTTTGCGTTCTGAACAGTTCCATTTGCTTAAAGATAGATTTTTTCAAAAAACAGGCTTGACAGCAGCCTGAGATGAGAGTAACCTAATATAGTAGTATTAAACAATACTACTACAAACCGGACATACAATTCAATGCTGATCTGGAGCAGATTATCATTAATGACAGGCATATAAAAGGAAATATGAAAAAAACAGATGTAATTGAAAAGATGATGAGGTTTCATCTTAGTCGGCAGGAAGCGCTTCTTTATCTCTGTCTGATTGAGCATGGCCAGCTAACCGGTTATGAAGCCAGTAAATTAACGGGGATTTCCAGGTCTAATGTATACGGCTCCCTGAATGTTCTTGCAGATAAGGGCGCAGCCATGGTACAGGAGGCAGGCGGGCCTACTTATTATATGGCAGTAGAACTGGAGGAATTTATCAACAATCAACTTAGAAGCCTTGAAGCGGACAAGGAGTATCTGCTGACGCATATGCCCAAAATGATCAGCAGTAAGGAGGGATATCTTACCATACAGGGGGCGGATAACATTCGGGACAAGGCTTTTAACATGATTCTGGGCTGCCGGATGAGATTATATCTTGCAGCAGCCAAGGAAATTATAGAGCAGCTTAGGCCGGCTCTGGTTGAGGCGGGAAGCAGGGGGCTTAAGATAGTTATTATCAGTAGTCCGGGGTGTGAGCAACTGGCGACCCATTTCTATGAAGATAAGCCGGAGGAAGGGCAGCTAAGGCTGATTACAGACTCTACATACGTGTTGACCGGAGAGCTTACAGGAAATAGTACGGATACCTGCCTTTACTCAGGGCAGGAAAACCTGGTTACTGTAATGAAGGAGGCTCTTCGCAATAAAATAAAGCTGCTGGAAATTGAAGAAAGGAAAAAGGAGAGAGACGATGATTAGAATTGGTATTTTAGGTTATGGAAATCTGGGGAAGGGTGTAGAAAGTGCGATTAAGCAGAACCCTGATATGGAGCTTGCGGCGGTGTTTACCAGAAGAAATCCGCAGGATATGGTAATTCGTACCAAGCAGGTTTCTGTTTTGTCGGCGGATGAGCTTGCCGGAATGCAGGATAAAATTGATGTATTGATTCTTTGCGGCGGAAGCGCCACGGATCTGCCCGTGCAGACACCGGCTTATGCAGGAGATTACAATGTGGTTGACAGCTTTGACACCCATGCAAAGATTCCTGAGCATTTTGCTAAGGTGCAGGAGGCGGCCGCATCAGGAAAGAAAACGGCTATTATTTCTGTAGGCTGGGATCCCGGAATGTTTTCATTGAATCGATTATATGGGAATGTCATTCTTCCGGAAGGGAAGGACTATACCTTCTGGGGAAAAGGAGTAAGTCAGGGACATTCTGATGCGATCCGCCGTGTAGAAGGAGTGAAAGACGGAAAGCAGTATACCATACCCGTGGAGGCAGCTCTGGAGGCAGTAAGAAGCGGAAGCAATCCCGAACTTACCACCAGGCAGAAGCATATAAGAGAATGCTTTGTAGTTCCCAAAGAAGGGGCAGATTTGAAAAAAATTGAAGCTGAAATCAAGAATATGCCCAATTATTTTGCTGATTACGATACTACGGTTCATTTTATTACTCAGGAGGAACTTCAGAAAAACCACAGCTCCATCCCTCATGGCGGATTCGTGCTCAGAACCGGGGTAACAGGAGTGGATAAGGAGAATAAGCACCTCATTGAGTACAGACTCAAGCTGGATTCCAATCCTGAGTTTACGGCTTCCGTACTGGTGGCTTATGCCAGGGCAGCATATCGCATGAATCAGGAAGGCTTATATGGCTGCAAAACTGTATTTGATGTTGCACCTGCATACTTAAGTCCATTATCAGGAGAGGAATTACGCAAAAATTTACTGTAAACTGAAGTGAGAAAACGGAGTATTCTATGAAGAAAAAACCTTTTGTGAGTAAAAATAAGCTGGAAGAGATTATTAAGAGCTATCCCACTCCCTTTCATCTTTATGATGAAAAGGGCATAAGAGAAAATGTAAAAGCATTGAAGGAGGCTTTTTCCTGGAACAAGGGATTTAAAGAGTTTTTTGCGGTGAAAGCCACTCCTAATCCGTATTTAATCCAGATTTTACGAGAATATGGCTGTGGCTGTGACTGCTCCTCCCTTACAGAGCTGATGTTATCGAAAGCCATGGGAGTGGAGGGAGAGGACATTATGTTCTCTTCTAATGAAACTCCGGCTAGTGAGTATGCCTATGCGAATCAAGTGGGAGCTATTATTAACCTGGATGATATTAGCCATATCGATTATCTGGAAAAAACGCTTGGTAAGCTGCCTAAAACTCTTAGCTGCCGATATAATCCCGGGGGTGTATTTAAAATCAGTACCAGCATTATGGACAATCCGGGAGATGCCAAATACGGGTTTACTACAGAACAGCTATTTGAAGGCTTTAAACGATTAAAGGCCAAGGGAGTTGAAAACTTTGGAATCCATTCTTTTCTGGCCAGCAATACCGTGACTAATGATTATTATCCCACGCTTGCCAGACAATTATTTGAGCTTGCAGTTAAACTGAAGGAAGATACAGGAGCCAATATTACCTTTATTAATCTGTCAGGAGGAATAGGGGTACCCTACAGACCGGAACAGGAGCCCAATGATATTTATGCCATAGGTGAGGGTGTACGCAAGGCATATGAGGAGATTCTGGTTCCGGCCGGCATGGGAGAGGTTGCTATTTATACGGAGTTAGGCCGATTTATGATGGCGCCCTATGGGCATTTGATTACAACGGCTATTCACGCTAAGCACACATATAAGGAATATATTGGCTGTGATGCCTGTGCAGTCAACCTGATGCGTCCGGCTATGTATGGTGCATATCACCATATTACGGTTAGTGGGAAAGAGGATATGCCCTGTGACCATAAATATGATGTGGTAGGCTCCTTATGTGAAAATAATGATAAATTTGCCATCGATCGTATGCTGCCCGAAATTGAAACGGGTGATATTCTGGTGATTCATGATACCGGGGCGCATGGCTTTGCCATGGGCTATAACTATAACGGCAAGTTGAAATCAGCAGAGCTTCTGTTAAAGGAGGATGGCTCTGTGCAATTGATTCGAAGGGCAGAAACACCTAAGGATTACTTTGCGACATTTGACTGCTTCGATATTTATGAAAAATTTGATTTTTAAATTTCAAGAAAAGACTTGTCTTTCCTATTAAATTATGCTAAGATAATCTTCGGTTCAAGAAACCGAAGGCCGGTGTGTCGGAATGGCAGACGAGGCAGACTCAAAATCTGTTGTTGGCAACAACGTGCGGGTTCAAGTCCCGCCGCCGGCAGTGTGAAACACCGATTAATTCGGTGTTTTTTCATTTTCACATGATTACTTTTGAAAATACGCAGGAAAGGAGATTCCTGTGCAACCATCAAATCATTCTCATCAAACAGCCAATTTTCAGTAATGAAGCGATGCTCCCTTTAATTTAGAAAGGAAACAAAATGTCTACAGAGCTATATTTAATTCATACAGGTTTTCTGCGGGAGCAGGAGGTTTTTGAACGCAAGCTGCGTATGGTCAGTGCAGAGCGAAAAAAGAGAGTGGAGGCCTGCAGGGCAATGGAGGATAAGCTGCGTTCTCTGGCAGGAGGCCTGCTTTTAGAGGAATTGTTAAGGCAGAATTTTTATTCTCCGCAGAAGCTGGTGCGTGATGATAGTGGAAAATTAAGAATAGCAGAGGAGGAGGATTTCTTTTTTAATCTTTCTCATTCAGGAGATTATGCTGCCTGCGTGATTTCCACGCACCCTGTGGGAGTGGACATTCAGCAATACAGGCCTGTGAAGCATGGAGTGGCTAAGCGTTTTTTTCAGCCGCAGGAAGCCCGGCATATCGAAAAAAACAGGGGAGATGATGAAAACTTATTTTTTCGCTATTGGACAGGCAAGGAAAGCTACAGTAAATTAACCGGAGAGGGGCTTGCCCAGAGCTTTAACAGCCTTGCGGTAAATTTGGAGAAGGGAATAGTAGAAGATAAAAGAAGGCCTGAGACCATTAGCTTTCTAAAGGAATATTTTTGTCTGCCGGACTATGCCATTACCGTTGCCAGTCATAAGAATGATTTTTTCCGGTTTGTAAAGAAAATAATCTATAGGATGTAAAAAGAGTGTTGGAAACAAAACGCTCTTTTTTCATATGGTAAAGAAAGAATAAAACAGGAAAAGGTTATATGGCAGCAAGGATTATTTTAGATGCCGGTCATGGAGGCTGGGATAACGGAGCAAGCTATCAGGGAAGAAACGAAAAGGATGATAATCTGGCTCTTACTCTGGCAGTGGGAGACCTTTTACAAAGCAATGGATTTCAGGTGTTTTATACCCGCACAGAGGATATTTACCAAAGACCGTACCAAAAGGCTACGATCGCCAATGAAATAGGAGGGGATTTATTCGTCAGTATCCATCGCAATTCCAGTCCCATCCCCAACCAGTATAATGGGGTAGAAACTCTGGTCTATTCCAATCAGGGACTTCCTAAAAGAGTCGCAGAAAATATTAACCGTCAGTTGGAGGCTGTGGGTTATAAAAACCTGGGAGTAGAAGAGAGGCCCGGCTTAATTGTACTTAACTCAACACAGATGCCGGCAGTTTTGGTAGAGGCAGGCTTTATCAATTCTGATATTGATAATAATCTTTTTGACAGCCGCTTTCAGCAAACGGCCAGGGCAATAGCCGATGGAATCCGGGAGAGCTTTGTGGAGTAATTACCTGAAACAAAATAGATCATAAAAAAAAGAGAAAGGACTAAACCTTTCTCTTTTTGCGCAGATTAATGACTGCCTTCCCCTACAGCCTCCCTGGAGGCTTCGGTGGGAGTTTCTTCCCCGCTTCCCTCATTAGTGACTGAGGGGGGAAGGGTTAAAAGTACCTTGGTGATCCGATTTTGACTGACTGACTTTACCTGAATATGTATGCCGTCTGATGTGGTCACTTCATCCCCATCTTCAGGCATGCGATCCAAAATCTCAATGACGATTCCGGCGATGGAATCATAGTCTTCGCTGTCCAGCTTGGTGCCAAGTGCATCATTGATATCATCCAGCTTCATGGAACCCTCTACCAGATAGGTGCCAGGCTCTATCTCCTGAATATATTCTTCTTCCTCGGCATCGTACTCATCACGAATCTCACCTACGATTTCTTCTAACAGATCCTCCATAGTAATCATGCCTACACAGGCACCGTATTCATTGAGCACGAAAGCTACATTCTGCATCTGCTGACGAAGCTCCATCATTAAATCAGCAGTTTTCTTATATTCGTAAGTATAATGTGCATCACGGAGAATACTCCGGATGGAAAAGCTCTCTTTATTCTCGACTAAAATAAAATCCTTTATGTTAACTTGACCGATAATATTATCCTTATCCTCTTCATACACCGGAATTCGGGTATACATATACTCTCTGAACAGGGAAAGTAAATCCTCATAGCCGGAGTTGATATCAACGGTAACCATATCGATTCTGGGAATCATAATGTCCTTTGCCACAGCATCACTGAAATCAAATACATTATAAATCATTTCCCGCTCTTCTGATTCAATAACCCCGTCTTCATGACTGACATCCACATAGGTTTTCAGTTCCGTTTCGGTCATAGTTGGTTTGGCATTAGGGTCCAGCTTAAGAAGCCTTAATATGGAATTGGAAAATAAATCAATAAGATAAATAACAGGTGTTAGCACAACCATCAAAGCCTTGATGACAGGAGCATAGGCCAGGGCCAGCTTCTGCGAATGTACCTTTGCCAATGTTTTGGGGAAAATCTCTCCAAACAAAAGCACCAGCAGGGTAAGAATACCGGTAGCAACCCCAACTGCCAAATTGATTTTTATGGCCAGTGTGGTGGCCAAAGCGGAGGCAGAGATATTGACGATATTATTACCGATTAAAATTGCACTGATCATTTTTCCATAATTGTCTAAAATGGCTTCTACAGTAGCAGCTCTTTTATTTCCTTCTTCAATCAGGCTTCGGATCTTCACACGATTGACCGTGGAAAGAGCTGTTTCCGCAGAGGAAAAGAAGCCCGAGAGAAAAAGCAGGATGAAAAGAATAACAACCTGTATGACACCAGTGGTATCCAAAAAAAATCACTCCTTTTTTCATTAAATTTCCTGTCTATAGCAGGTTGAAAGTAATACTACAGAAAAGAGAGACAAATGTCAAGATTTTCGTAATGTTTATCGGTGATTTCTCATAGAAATAAAGGGGAATACAAAAATGAGAAGGGGGATTTATTATGGAAAAAAATCAGGCAAGAGAGGGAAATGCACAAATACTGCCGGCCTCCCTTTTTCCTGTGCTGTTGGGGCTTCTGGCCGGCTACCTGGTGACTCTCATGGGATTGTTTATCCTGGCTCTTTTGCTGCTTCAGTTTCAACTGTCTTCTGAAATGGTAGAAATCGGGATTCTGATCTTATATTTGTTATCTGTTTTTGTAGCAGGCTATCTGGTAGGTAAAGTAAAAAAAACAAGAAAATTTTTGTGGGGAATGGCAGAGGGGATAGCCTATTATTTAGTTTTGCTGATTCTTTCGGCAATCATGCAAAAAACAATGGGTGCAGACGGAAGAGAGCTGTTCACTGCGTTCTGCCTTTGTGCGGGAGGCGGAATGCTGGGAGGAATGCTTTCCTAAATCCCAAGTTACCGGAATTTGCAGAAAAGACTTTCCCTGACAGAGGATATGTGATATACTAATCAAGAATTTATGCTACATAAGGCCAGTACAGACTGGCCAGAGTAAGGAGGCTTCAGGATGAAACGTATCAAAACTTTAACCACCAGAGATTACAAGGAATCTATGAAAAAGGGCGGCTGTGGTGAGTGTCAGACCTCTTGTCAGTCGGCTTGCAAAACTTCCTGTACCGTAGGAAACCAGAGCTGTGAACAGGTTAAATAAATAAGCAAAATAGGGAAAGGCAGATATTGCCGGATGACAGACTCGAGGCTGCAGCAGTGGGGATTGCTGCAGTCCCGGGTCTGTTTCTGGTAATGGAGAAAGGAAAAGCAGAGAAGATGATTCATCAATATATCAATAATGGCTATCATATTGTTTTGGATGTGAACAGTGGTTCTGTCCATGTTGTGGACCGGTTGGTCTATGAAGCGATTCCGTTACTGGAATCTGTGTTTACGAAGGATAATTTGGAAAAGAGCAATGAGACAAGGCAGGAGATTTTTTTGGAAGCCTTAGAAGCCTTAGGCGGTTTGGAGGCTTCACCGGAAGATAAGCAGGAAATCATTGAGGATATTTTTACTCTGGCAGAAAAAGGGCAACTGTATTCGGATGATTTATATGAGGAATACATCGACGAATTTAAGGAGAGGGAAACGGTAGTCAAGGCCCTCTGTCTGCATATTGCCCATGACTGCAATCTGGCCTGCAAATACTGCTTTGCCCAAGAGGGAGAGTATCATGGAAGAAGAGAAATGATGAGTGTCGAGGTAGGAAAGAAGGCACTGGATTTTCTGGTAAAGAATTCCGGAAACAGGGTGAACCTAGAGGTGGATTTTTTTGGCGGGGAGCCGTTGATGAACTGGCCGGTGGTCAAGGAACTGGTGGCCTATGGCCGAAGTCTGGAGGAGCCCTTCCATAAAAGGTTCCGTTTTACTCTGACCACTAACGGGGTTTTGTTAAATGATGAAATCCTGGAGTTTTTAAATAAGGAAATGAGCAATGTGGTGTTAAGCATCGACGGCAGAAAGGAAGTACATGATTATATGCGGCCTTTCCGCGGCGGCCAGGGCAGCTATGAGGGGATTGTTCCCAAATTTCAAAAGCTGGCAGAGAGCCGGGGACAGATGAATTACTATGTTCGGGGAACCTTTACCCATAATAATCTGGACTTTGCCAAGGATGTTCTCCACCTGGCGGATTTGGGCTTTCAGCAGATTTCAGTAGAGCCGGTGGTGGCAGATCAAAAGGAAGGTCATGCGCTGAAGGAGGAGGATATTCCCAGACTGTTAGAAGAGTATGACACATTGGCCGTGGAGCTGTTGAAGCGAAAAAAAGCCGGAAAAGGGGTAAATTTCTTCCATTTTATGATCGACCTAGAGGGAGGCCCCTGTGTGGCCAAAAGACTGACTGGGTGCGGCTCAGGAACGGAGTACCTGGCGGTGACTCCGTGGGGAGACCTGTATCCCTGTCACCAGTTTGTCGGTCAGGAGGATTTCCTGCTTGGAAATGTAGAGGAAGGAATTTTACGGAAGGATCTGGTTCGGGAGTTTAAGTGCTGCAACGTATATGCAAAGGAAAAATGTCGCAGTTGTTTTGCCAAATTCTACTGCAGTGGAGGCTGTGCGGCCAATTCCAACAATTTTCATGGGAATATTAACGATACCTATGACCTGGGCTGTACCTTGCAAAAAAAACGTATTGAGTGTGCAATCATGATGCAGGCGGCCCTGAGCGAAGAAGAATAATTTTACAGAAAGCAAAAATCTCACTTGTTGACTTAAGAAATAGAGCAGGCAGGGCCCGCTCTATGCACGGGGATACTTCGGGATTTGTTACGCTTCGGAATGGGGATTACTATGGAAAAGAGGAAAGCGATAGCCAGTCTGATGATTATTGGTTTGATGCTGGCGGCAGGAATCTACCTGTCAATTTTTGGAATAGATGAGGAAAAAACAGGCTCTTTGTTTGCCGTAAAAAAGGGATTAGATCTTGCCGGCGGAGTGAGTATCACCTACCAGGTAGCGGGGGAGGATAATCCCAGCGGGGCAGATATGGCAGATACCATTTATAAGCTGCAAAAAAGGGTTGAGGTCTACAGTACCGAGGCTCAGGTCTATCAGGAGGGAAATAACCGGATCAATATTGAGATTCCCGGAGTGTCGGATGCCAATCAGATTTTGGAGGAGCTGGGAAGGCCGGGGTCACTGGTCTTTAAAGATGAGGAAGGAAAAGAGGTATTATCCGGTACGGATATTGCTGATGCCAAGGCTACCACACAGACAGACGATATAGGAAACAACCGGTTCGTGGTGGCATTGACCATGACCAAGGAGGGAACAGCAAAATTTGCACAGGCAACAAAGAAAGCAGCTCCCAATCGTGAGATTATCTATGTGGTTTACGATGGTGAAGTCGTTTCCTCTCCGGTAGTAGAGAACCCTATTTTGGATGGACAGTGCGTAATTCAGGGGATGACCTCTTATGAGGAGGCCAAAAATCTGGCCAGTATCATCCGCATAGGGGGGCTTAAGCTTGAGCTGGAGGAGCTGTCTTCGAAGGTAGTAGGGGCTCAGCTTGGTTCTACTGCGATAGAAACCAGTCTGAAGGCAGGAGCCATCGGTATGCTGCTGGTTATGCTGTTTATGATCGCCGTTTATCTGATTCCGGGTCTTGCTGCCTCTATTGCGCTTATTCTCTATGTGATACTGATGATCCTTCTGCTGAATGCCTTTAATCTGACACTGACCCTGCCGGGGATAGCAGGTATTATTCTATCCATAGGAATGGCGGTGGATGCCAATGTGATTATTTTTGCCCGGATCAGAGAGGAGCTGGCAGCAGGAAAAGTGGTTCATACTGCCATAAAAACCGGTTTTCAAAAGGCGCTTTCGGCGATTTTAGATGGAAACATTACCACATTGATCGCTTCCTTAGTGCTGGGAGTGATGGGAACCGGAAGCATAAAGGGCTTTGCCCAGACTCTGGCTCTGGGTATTCTGCTGTCCATGTTCACCTCTCTGGTGATTACCCGAATACTGGTCAATGCCCTATATGCCTTGGGAATAAAAGAAGAGAAATTCTATGGTTCCGGCAAAAAAATCGGACAGATCGATTTTTTATCGAAAAGGACAGTGTTTTTTTGTCTTTCCCTGGCAGTGATTTTCATTGGTTTCGTTTCAATGGGAATCAGAAAAGCAAATACAGGGGATGCGCTAAGCTACAGCCTGGACTTTAAGGGCGGGACAGCGACCAATATCGTTCTTTTGGAGGAAATGAGCATTGAAGAAATCGACCGTCAGATCGTTCCTGTCGTAGCAGAGGCTATCGGAGGCGGGGAGGTAATTCCGCAGAAGGTACAGGGAAGCAATGAAGTCGTGCTGAAAACGAGGACACTGTCGGTAGAGGAAAGAGAGCAGCTTAATCTTACACTGGCTGAAACCCTTGGAGTTGACCCCTTCCAAATTACAGCAGAAACGATTAGTTCGACGATCAGTGCAGAAATGCGTTTGGATGCAGTGGCGGCAGTAGTCATTGCGACAATCTGTATGTTGGTCTATGTGTGGATTCGCTTTAAGGATATTCGATTTGGAGCCAGCAGCGTAATTGCCCTGCTCCACGATGTGCTGGCAGTATTGACCTTTTATGCAGTGACAGGGATTGCCGTGGGGAATACCTTTATTGCCTGTATGCTGACCATTGTGGGATATTCTATCAATGCGACCATCGTCATCTTCGATCGTATACGGGAGAATATGGCATATGTAAAGAATCGACAGGATCTGCAGGGAACAGTAAATTCAAGCATTAACCAGACCTTAACCAGGAGTATTTTTACTTCCCTTACCACCTTTATTATGGTAGCAGTGCTCTACCTTTTTGGAGTTACTTCTATTAAGGAATTTGCTTTGCCTCTGATGGCAGGAATAATCTGTGGTACATACTCTTCTGTATGTCTGGCAGGGGCTTTATGGTATGTATTGAAAAAGAAGGAAAAAAAGAAGGACTGATAGGGTATGGCAAAATGGTTTGTTTCTGCTAAGAGAGCAGATTTTGAGGAAATCGGCAAAACCTTTGGAATCAGTCCGGTATTGGCACGAATCATTAGAAATCGGGATATCATTGGTAATTCATCGATCGATAAGTATCTTCATGGAAGCCAAAAGGACTATTATGAGGCCGGTTTGATGAAGGATATGGATAAAGCTGCCGGACTGCTTTGGGAAAAAATAAGAGAGGGTAAATCTATTCGGATTATAGGAGACTATGATGTGGATGGAATCTGTGCCTCCTGTATTTTAAAGAAAGGACTGACTCTCTGTGGAGCCACGGTGGATACGGTGATTCCTCACCGCATCAAGGATGGCTATGGAATCAATGAACAGCTTATTCGGGATGCGTCAGAGGAAGGAATAGATACCCTGATTACCTGCGATAATGGAATAGCGGCAGCTTCACAGTTTGCTTATGCAGCTTCGTTAGGCCTGACCTGTGTGATTACGGATCATCATGAGGTTCCCTATGAATGGGAAGGGGAGGAAAAAAGGTATATATTGCCTCAGGCAGCAGCCGTTGTAGACCCGAAGCAGGAGGACTGTACCTATCCCAATAAAAATATCTGCGGGGCAGGAATTGCCTGGAAGCTGGTGGAGAAATTATGGGAGCAGATCAATGCTCCGACAGAGGCTCACCAGGAAATTCTGGAGTTGGCAGCAGTAGCAACGGTCTGTGATGTAATGGTTCTTCTTGACGAAAACAGAATTCTGGTGAAGGAAGGGCTGGCCAGCATGGCAAAGGCGGCAAACCCGGGACTGGCAGCCCTTTTTAAGGTTCATGACATAGACCCGACTCAGGTATCGGCCTATCATTTGGGTTTTGTTATTGGCCCCTGCCTGAATGCTACGGGACGCCTGGATACGGCTAAAAGAGCATTGGAGCTTTTGGAAGCGTCTGACCCACGGGAGGTAGTGTGGAAGGCATCAGAACTGAAAAAGCTGAATGAAAGCCGAAAGGAGCTGACCGGACAGCAGTTGGAGGCGGCAATAGCAATTGTAGAAAAAGAGGGCTGGCAGCATCAGCCTGTGATCCTGGTCTATCTTCCCGACTGCCATGAAAGCCTGGCGGGAATTATTGCCGGAAGGTTAAAGGAAAGGTATTACAGGCCGGTATTCGTTCTTACTCCATCGGAGGAGGGGGTAAAGGGGTCAGGTCGTTCTATCGAAGGCTATCATATGTATGAAGAAATGACCAGGTGCAAGGAGCTGTTCTTACGATATGGAGGGCACCGACTGGCAGCAGGTCTGTCCATAGAGGCAGATAAGATTGAGCTGCTCAGACAGACACTGAATCAGAACTGTCCGCTGGCTATAGAGGATATGGAAGAGAAGATCCTGATCGACGTACCCATGCCTCTTTCGCGTGTCACCAAAGATTTTTTAGAGGAATTAAAGCTGCTGGAGCCTTTTGGTATGGGAAATCCCAAGCCGCTGTTCGGACAGAAAAATCTTCATTTTCTGTCGGTAAAATTGATGGGGAAAAATCGGAATATGGCTCGCTTCGTAGCAGAGGATGAAGAGAAAAACCGATTTATGCTGGTATTGTTCAGCAATTGGGAGGGGTTCAAGGAGGATGTAGAAAAAAAATATGGGGCAAAAAGAGCGGCTGCATGGATAGAGGGAGGACAGGATGAAGCCATTGAGATGAGCATTACCTACTATCCTTCCCTGAATACCTTCCGGGGAAGGCAGGAGCTGCAATTTATTATCCAGAACTGGTGCTAACCTATAGTTTTATTAATCTCTTCTTAATCCGTTTTTCATATTTTATAGAAATATTTTATAAAATGGACATATTTTGAACACATTTTGCTGTTATATTAGTTTTCAGGATAGTTGATCACTCACTATCTCCCCCTCATAAGAAGCAAAGACCCTGCGTAAGCGGGGTCTTTGTCGTATAAGGAAGGAGGAATTTGAGTCTCGAGAAGCCTGTCTTTGGTTGAAAAGAAGGAACCGATATGGTATTCTTAGTTCATATGTAACTATTCAGAGCCATGCAAATTTACATTCTGTGAATGCTTGCATTCAAACAGAATTGTAAATTTATATGGCCAAGTAACCACATGAGCAAAAGGAAAGCTGCCAAGCAGCGATTTTGCGAATGGGGTTCTGAATAGTTATGTTCATATGTTTAATTATCCTGACCGGGAGAGGAGGACTTATGCAAGTACATTCCAGACCGTTAGCACAATTATTGGAAAATCTTTCTTACGAAGTAATTCAGGGGAGTATGGAAAAGAAAATCAGCGCACTGATATATGACTCACGAAAGCTACAGGAAGGCTGTCTGTTTATCTGTATTCAGGGGGCCAATGCAGATGGCCATCAGTTTGTTCGGGAAGCAGTGGAGAAAAAGGCTGCAGCCATTCTGGTAAGTAAATCCGTAGAGGTGGAAGGGGATATTACCGTTATCCGGGTAGAGAATACCCGCTATGCAATGGCCTTTGCTTCGGCAGCCTGGTTCGGACACCCGGCTGACCGTTTGAAGGTGATTGGAATAACCGGAACAAAAGGAAAGACCACTACTACCTATCTGGTAAAATCTATTCTGGAAAATGCCGGCTTTAATGTGGGGCTTATAGGAACCATTGAAACCGTTATAGGAAAAGAGCATATTCCCGCCCATAACACTACACCGGAATCCTATCTATTACAGGAAAACTTTGCCAGGATGGCAGAAGAAGGCTGCGATGCGGTAGTGATGGAGGTGTCCTCCCAGGGTCTGATGCTGCATCGTACTCAGGGCTTCACTTTTGATTATGGTGTTTTTACCAATATGGAGCAGGATCATATCGGCCCTAATGAGCACAGCAGCTTTGAAGAGTATATGGACTGTAAGGGGCTTTTATTTAAGCAATGCCGGGTAGGCATCGTCAATTGTGATGACGTTCACTGGAAGAGAGTGACCCAGGGGCATACCTGTAAGCTGGAGACCTATGGCTTTGGCGAACAAGCGGATTTGCGGGCAGTGGAGATGAAATTACTCAGAGGCGGAGGACATATCGGTGTAGCCTTCCGGGTCGAGGGAATATCGGATATGGAGGTAGAGATTTCCACACCGGGGCGATTCAGCGTATATAATGCCCTGACCGCTATTGCGATCTGCCGTCATTTTGGGGTATCTGAAGAGAATATCAAAACGGCATTGAAGGAAGCTAAGGTAAAGGGAAGAATCGAGCTGGTAAAGGTATCGGATGAGTTTACACTGATGATTGATTATGCCCATAATGCCATGGCACTGGAAAGCCTGTTGAGTACATTAAAGGAGTATGAGCCCCATCGACTGGTCTGTTTATTTGGCTGCGGGGGAAATCGTTCCCGGCTGAGACGGTTTGAGATGGGAGAGGTCAGCGGACGGTTGGCAGATTTAACCATTATTACCTCCGATAATCCTCGTTTTGAGGAGCCGGAAGATATTATTGCGGATATTATTACCGGGATAGAAAAAACGGAGGGCAAATATGTGGCTATTTGTGACCGAAAGGAGGCTATTGCCTATGCCATCCATCATGGTCAGCCGGGAGATATTATTGTACTGGCGGGAAAGGGTCATGAGGATTATCAGGAAATCAAAGGAGTTCATTACCCTATGGATGAAAGGGTGTTAATTACAGATATTTTGGCAGAAGGATAGACGAAGGGAGTAAACCGGGTGAAGTATGCAAAGGTGATTATAGACATCTCCCATGAAAAGGTAGACCGCCCCTTCTGCTACCGGATTCCCCCGAGTTTGGAGAAGGAGATTAAGCCCGGCACCTGCGTAGAGGTTCCTTTCGGAAGAGGCAATAACCTCCGCAGGGCTTATGTCATCGAAGAAAGCGATAAGCCTGATTTTGAGGAAGAAAGGATCAAGGAAATCCAGGGGCTGGCAGACGGTTTCTTTGTGGAGACCCGCTTAATTCGGCTGGCAGTATGGATAAAACAGCAATACGGCTCTACCATGATTCAGGCTCTGCAGACGGTTTTGCCGGTAAAAAAAGAGGTGAAAATCAGACAAAGCCGAACCATTACCAGTCTTTTGCCTGAAGAGGAGCTGAAGGCTCTGCTGGAGGAATGTGAAAAGAAGCATCAGCGGGCGAAGGAAAGACTAATCAGAGAACTGATGGTGCAAGGGCAGCTTCCCTATTCTCTGACTCAGGGGCAATTGAAGATTTCTTCCCAGACGCTAAAGAGTATGGAAAAGGCCGGGGTGATTTCTATTCGTCAGGAAATTGACTATCGCAATCCCCTGTGGGGGAGAGCTGGAAGGGAGGAAAAGAAGCCGCTTAGTGAGGCTCAACAGAGGATTGCAGATGAAATTTATGCAGACTATGTTGAAAAAAAATATAAGACCTACTTAATTCATGGAATTACCGGCAGCGGAAAGACGGAGGTTTATCTGGAGCTGATTGAGCGAGTGGTAAAGGGAGGAAGGGCGGTCATCGTATTGATTCCGGAAATTGCCCTTACTTTTCAGACCATGCTGCGTTTCCAGAAACGGTTCGGAGACAGAGTTTCCATTTTAAATTCAACTCTTTCGGCAGGAGAAAAATACGATCAATGTGAGCGGGCCAAAAAAGGAGAGATTGACATTATTATAGGCCCCCGATCGGCACTGTTTACCCCCTTTAACGATATAGGGCTGATCGTCATTGATGAAGAGCATGAAGCCAGCTATAAAAGTGAAAACAGTCCCAGATACCATGCCAGAGAAGTGGCACAGGAGCTGGCCAGACTTCATGGAGCCAGTCTGGTGCTGGGTAGCGCAACACCCTCTATGGAAAGCTATTATAAAGCTAAGCAGGGAGAGTATAAGCTGTTTACCTTAAAGGAAAGGCTGGCAGGAGGTATCCTTCCCAGGGTTTATATAGAGGATTTACGGGAAGAATTAAGAAAAGGAAATCGATCCATGTTCAGTGACAGGCTCCGGGAACTGATTCAAGACAGATTGGAAAAGAAGGAGCAGATAATGCTGTTTTTGAATCGGAGAGGGTATTCCGGCTTTATTTCCTGCAGAAGCTGCGGGTATGTGCTGAAGTGTCCTCACTGTGAGGTTTCCCTTTCCCGCCATGCCAATGGAATGCTGACCTGTCACTATTGCGGATATGTCACGGCAGAAACAAGGATTTGTCCCTCCTGTGGTTCTCCCTACCTATTGGGCTTCAAAGCAGGAACCGAGAAAATTGAAGAACTGTTTAAGAAGGAGTTCGGCAATGTTTCAGTTTTACGCATGGATAAGGATACCACGAGAAAAAAAGACAGCTATGAGGCCATTTTATCCCAATTTATGGAAGAAAAGGCACAGGTGCTGATTGGAACCCAGATGATCGTAAAAGGACATGATTTTCCCAAAGTAACTCTGGTGGGCATACTGGCAGCAGATTTATCTCTGGGGGTAAATGATTACCGGGCAGCGGAGAGAACCTTTCAGCTTCTTACTCAGGCAGCCGGCCGTGCGGGAAGAGGCAGCCTGCCGGGAGAGGTGGTAATACAAAGCTACCAGCCGACCCATTACAGTATCCGGCAGGCCGCAAGTCAGAATTATGAGGGCTTTTATGAAGAGGAGCTTCTTTACCGAAGCATGGGAGGCTATCCTCCCACAGCTCATCTTCTGCAGATTCAGATATTGGACAGGGAAGAAGAAAAGGGACTGCTCTTGGGACAGCGGATAAAAACCTTTTTGACAGAGCAAATACAGGAAAAAAGGCTCTCTTGTATTGGGCCGGCAAATGCTTCTATCGGCAGAATTAATGATATTTATCGTTTTTCCTTACTGCTTAAGCATAAGCACAGAGAAGTGCTGATCGCTGTCCGGGACAGAATAGAGGACTGGTTAAGCACCGAAGAAACAGAAAGTATAGTACAGTTTGATTTTAATCCGATGCAGGCATTTTAGAACGGGTCTGCAAAGTAGAAATGGAGGAGAAAATGGCGACTCGAACGATTAGGGAAATAGGCGATTCGGTACTGAATAAGCCATGTAAGGAGGTAACGGAGATTACTCCAAGAATCAGGGAGCTGATTGGGGATATGCTGGAAACGATGTATGAGGCAAATGGTGTAGGACTGGCTGCACCTCAGGTGGGTATTTTAAAAAGAATTGTAGTCATTGACTGTACGGGAGAGGATCCTATTGTGATGATTAATCCCAGAATCCTTGAAGTCAGCGGGGAACAGACCGGGCCGGAGGGATGCTTAAGCGTACCCGGGAAAAGTGGAACCGTTACCAGACCGGCTTATGTAAAGGCAGTCGCTTATAATGAGGATATGGAGCAGTTTGAGATAGAGGGAACAGAATTGCTGGCTCGGGCTATTTGCCATGAACTGGATCATCTGGATGGTCACTTATATGTAGAAAAGGTTGAGGGCGAACTGGTGACCGTGACAGAGGAAGAAGAGGAAGAGGAAGTATGAGAATTGTATTTATGGGAACACCGGACTTTGCTGTTGGAGCTCTGGAGGCTTTGGTGGAGGCCGGACATCAGGTGGCGGCAGTGGTCACACAGCCTGACAAACCCAAGGGGAGAGGGGGAAAATCACAGATCACGCCGGTTAAGGCCTGTGCCCTGGAGCATGGCCTCCCTGTGTTTCAGCCTGAAAGAATCAAGGCACCGGAGGCGGTGGAAAGGCTTAGAGGATATCAGGCACAGCTATTTGTGGTAGCCGCTTTTGGACAGATTCTTTCCCAGGAAATACTGGAAATCCCCCAATATGGCTGTATCAATATTCACGCCTCACTGCTGCCCAAATATCGGGGAGCGGCGCCTATACAATGGGCGATTATAGAAGGGGAAAAGGAAACAGGAGTAACGCTGATGCAAATGGATAAAGGCCTGGACACAGGTGATATGCTCGCAGAGGCCAGGGTGAGTATTGAAACTGATGAAACCGGGGGCTCACTTTTTGATAAGCTATCACGGATAGGAGCAAGGCTGCTGGTGGACACCCTGCCTGCAATAGAGGCCGGAAGGATAATACCCAGGCCTCAGAATGATGCACAAAGCAGCTATGCAGGAATGATGAAAAAGGAAATGGGCCTGGTGGACTGGAACAAGCCGGCAGCTTATCTGGAAAGGCTGGTAAGAGGATTAAATCCCTGGCCCAGTGCATATACCCGTTTAAACGGAAAAACATTGAAGATCTGGGCGACCGCCGTGGAGCAGGAAAATATATGCAATACGCCGGGAAAGGTAGTTCAGGTGACCAGAGACAGTATCAAGGTGCAGACTGGTGACGGACTTTTATGTATAACAGAGGTGCAGCTGGAAGGGAAAAAGCGAATGGAGGTAAAGGCCTTTCTGCTGGGGTATCCGGTGGAAGAAAATACGCTATTGGGCTAAAGGGTAAAATTATTTACACCGACTGATGTAAGCCATAGAACAGGCTTTGTCTGTTCTATACATGGCAATTAGAATGGAGGAATTGAAGATGAATTACGGTATGGGATACTATTATCATTATGACTGGACTTATCTGCTGGTACTGGTTGGAGCCATTTTATCGATGGTGGCCTCAGCCAGAGTCAACAGTACCTTTAACAAATATGCCAGAGTTCGCAGTATGTGCGGAATGTCGGCAGCCCAGATTGCCAGAAAAATACTGGATCGAAATGGCCTGTCCAATATTCCCATAGAACAGATAGGAGGAAATTTATCGGATCATTATGACCCTGCCAGCAGGGTATTGCGACTGTCCGATTCTACCTATAATTCGGCCTCTGTAGCTGCAATAGGGGTAGCGGCTCATGAATGTGGCCATGCTTTGCAGCATCAGGAGGGTTATAAGCCCCTGACCTTTCGTAATACCATTGTACCGGCAGCAAATTTCGGCTCTAAGGCAGGAATTCCGCTGATCCTCATCGGGCTGATCTTTGGGGTAGGGGGGAATTTTCTGATTCAACTGGGAATTTGGGTATTTTCCCTTGCTGTTCTTTTTCAGATTGTTACCCTGCCGGTAGAATTTAATGCCTCAAAAAGAGCTCTTGTGATGCTGGAGGACTATGGGATTTTGGGAGAGCAGGAGAATCGTCAGGCGAAGAAGGTGCTTTCGGCAGCAGCAATGACCTATGTGGCAGCAGCAGCGGCCTCTATCCTACAGTTGTTAAGACTGGTGCTTCTGTTTGGGAAGAGAAGAGATTAAGGGATAGGCATTATGAAAGAAACCTGTAAAGTTAATTCTCGGGAGCTGGTGCTTTCCATGCTGATGGAGATTGATGGGCAGAAGGAATTCAGCCATATTCTGCTGCGCCAGGTTCTGGATAAATACGATTATCTGCCGGGGAATGAAAAAGCCTTTATTAAGAGGTTGACGGAAGGAACTCTGGAAAGAAGACTGGAACTGGACTATATCCTCAACCAGTATTCCAGAGTGGAAGTTCACAGAATGAAGCCTCTGATAAGGGCTTTACTTCGCATGAGTGTGTACCAGCTAATCTATATGGATAATATCCCCGATTCGGCAGTTTGCAACGAGGCAGTGAAATTGGCTGTGAAGCACAAGTTTTCCTCCCTAAAGGGCTTTGTCAACGGTGTTCTTCGCAATATTGCCAGACAAAAAGAGAAGCTGTCTTATCCTTCCTATGAGGAAAATCCTTTGGAATACCTCTCCATCAGATATTCCATGCCTCTTTGGCTGGTGGAGCATTTTGTTCAACTTTATGGAGAAGAATTGACAGAGCAGCTATTACAGGCTTTTTTAGAAGAGCATCCGATAACGATAAGAGTAAAGGAGGAGTTGTCGGACAGGCAGCGAGAGGAGTTGAAGGATCGATGGCAGCAGCAGAAAATACGGGTCAAGCAGCACCCTTATCTGCCATATGCCTATTCCTGTGAGAAGCTGGAGGGCGTAAACCGCATGGCAGGTTTTCAGGAAGGGCTGCTCGGTGTCCAGGATGTAAGCAGTATGCTGGTAGCTCAAAGTGCAGAGATTAAGCAGGGAATGCGGATTCTGGATGTCTGTGGGGCACCTGGAGGTAAAGCGATTCATGCGGCACTAAAGCTGGAAGGCTCCGGCCAGGTAGTGGCCAGAGATCTGTCCGCGTATAAAATTGGATTAATTCAGAAAAATGCAAATCGTCAAAGGGTAGAGAACCTGATTGCTGAGGTTTGGGACGCTACTCTTTTTGATCCTGAAAAAGAGGAGTGGGCGGATATTCTGTTTTGTGACCTACCCTGTTCAGGATTGGGGATTATGGGAAAAAAGAGGGACATTAAGTACCGACTTACTCCTGAAAGCCTGGATGAGCTTGTGCGTTTACAGCGAAAGATCCTGACAGTGGTGTGGCCTTATGTGAAACCGGGAGGAATATTGATGTATAGTACCTGTACCATCAATCCCAGGGAGAATGAGGAGCAGGTACGATGGATTACCGAAAAGTTTCCTTTTGAAGTGGAACCCATGGCAGAAGGCTTGCCCGATGCACTGAGGAAATTAGAAACAGAGCAGGGATTGCAGCTATTGCCCGGACTACAGGAAACAGATGGTTTTTTTCTGGCCCGGCTACGCCGCAGAAAATCGGATGAATAGACGAGGATATGTCTAAAAGCAGCAGGATAGAAGTGAAGGAATAGCATGGATATTAAGTCAATGACCTTAGAAGAAGTAAAACCGCTGGTGGAAGAGCTGGGTGAAAAGAGTTTTAGGGCAGCTCAGCTTTACCAGTGGTTACATGAAAAGCTGGCAGAAAGCTATGAAGAAATGTTGAATTTGCCCATCGATTTTCGCAGGAGGCTGGGAGAGCTAAAGCCTTTGGTAAAGCTGAGAACGGTTCAGGTTCAGGAGTCGGCTCAGGACGGAACCAGAAAGTATCTCTTTGAACTGCCTGACGGTAATCTGGTGGAAAGCGTATGGATGAAATATCACCATGGAAACAGTATCTGCATTTCCTCTCAGGTAGGCTGTCGTATGGGCTGTCGATTCTGCGCTTCTACGCTGGATGGTCTGGAACGTAATCTTTTGCCCTCAGAGATGCTGGAGCAGATATATTGTATCGTTCGCCATACGGGAGAACGGGTGAGCAATATTGTGGTGATGGGGACAGGAGAACCATTGGATAATTATGAGCATTTACTGAGATTTATCCGGCTGATCACCGTTCGGGGAGGATTAAATATCAGCCAGCGGAATATCACGGTTTCCACCTGTGGATTGGTTCCTCAGATAAAAAGGCTGGCACAGGAAAAGCTGCAGATTACTTTGGCGCTATCTCTTCATGCACCCTTTGATGAAAAGCGAAGAGAGCTGATGCCAATAGCCAATCGCTATTCCTTGACTGAAGTAATTGAAGCCTGCAGATATTATGCTGAACAGACCGGAAGAAGAGTTACCTTTGAATATGCTCTGGTGGCAGGAGTCAATGACAGCAAGGAGGATGCCGCCGCTCTGGAGAGACTGCTGAAGCCGTTAAACTGCCATGTTAATCTGATTCCGGTAAATCCGATCAAGGAGAGAGAGTATCGGCAGTCTGCGAGGACTCACATTGAGGCATTTAAAAAGCATCTTGAAAAAAATAAAATAAATGTTACTATTAGAAGGGAAATGGGTCGGGATATTGACGGTGCCTGTGGGCAATTACGCAGACGGCACATAAAGAATTGATGCGTGAACACGCAGATGGGTAGACAGCATGGGGAAAACAGTTTCGATAACGGATATTGGGCGAAAAAGAAAACTGAATCAGGATTATGTATTTATCGCAGACCTTCCGGTGGGGAAGCTGCCTAACCTGTATCTGGTAGCAGACGGAATGGGAGGCCATAATGCAGGAGGATTTGCCTCCAGATATGCAGTAGAAACCATTGTAGAACAGATTAACCGTTCCCAGGAGGAGGGAGCTTTTTCTCTGCTTTATGAGGCTATTGAGGAGGCTAATTTCCAGGTAAGAAGAAAGGCTTTGGAGGATGAATCCATGAGTGGTATGGGTACTACTCTTGTGGCGGCAACCATAGAGGGTGACAGACTGCAGGTGGCTAATGTAGGAGACAGCAGATTGTATCTGGTAGGGGATACCATCAGACAGATTACAACGGATCACAGCCTGGTAGAGGAAATGGTTCGTATGGGAGGAATTAACAGAGAACAGGCACGGAACCATCCAGATAAGAATATAATAACAAGAGCCATAGGTGCAGGAGAAGAGATCAAGCCGGATTTTTTTGAGGTAAGGCTGAGTAAGAACGATCGTATTTTCATGTGCACCGATGGGGTAAGCAATATGCTCACGGATGAGGAGATTTTTCGTATCCTGCAGGAGCCGGGAGGAGAAGAAGAGCAGGTTCGCCGAATTGTGCAGGCGGCCAATGAGCAGGGCGGCAGGGATAACATGGGCGTAATCTTGATTACTCCTGATATTTAGAGGTTTGGAGGTTTTTCATGATCAAAATAGGTATGCTGATTGGAGAACGGTATGAGATTTTGGAAAAGATCGGTACCGGGGGAATGTCAGATGTTTATAAAGCAAAATGCCATAAGCTGAACCGTTTTGTAGCGGTAAAGGTACTGAAACAGGAATTTAGTGAAAATGAGAATTTTGTTTCCAAATTCAAGGTTGAAGCTCAGGCGGCAGCAGGCCTTATGCACCCGAATATCGTAAATGTATACGATGTAGGGAATGAAAATGGAATTTACTATATCGTTATGGAGCTGGTAGAGGGTATTACCCTGAAAAAGTATATTGAAAAGAAGGCCCGCCTTTCCGTAAAGGAAGCAATCAGTATTGCGATTCAGGTATCTATGGGGATTGAAGCTGCCCATAATAATCATATTATCCATCGGGATATTAAGCCCCAGAATATTATTATTTCCAAAGACGGTAAGGTGAAGGTGACTGACTTTGGCATAGCGAAGGCGGCTACCAGCAACACCATTACCTCTAATGTAATGGGGTCGGTTCATTATACCTCTCCTGAGCAGGCCAGAGGAGGCTTCAGTGATGAAAAAAGCGATATATATTCTCTGGGGATCACACTCTTTGAAATGCTTACCGGAAGAGTACCATTTAATGGGGATACAACGGTGGCTATTGCCATTAAACATATCCAGGAGCCTATACCCAGTCCCAGGGAATATGTGCCAGAAATTCCCATCAGTGTGGAACAGATCGTCTATAAGTGTACACAAAAGAGCCCGGACAGACGTTACCAGTCCATGGGAGAATTGACGGAGGATCTGAAACGGTCTTTAATGACCCCGGATGAAGACTTTGTGAAAATGGCAGATCCGGATGAGGAGGCTTCAACCAGAGTAATCGGCGCCGGAGACGTTAAGGAAATTAAAAAGCAGGTACAAAAAAGAAGCAGTGTGACAGGCGATTCTATTCGCCTGAGAAAAGAAGTGGAAGAGGAGAGAAGCCGAAAGAAAAAAGTAAAGACGACGAAGCAGAGCGAGCTTGAGGAAGAAGATGAGGATGAGGAATATGACCCCAGAATGGAGAAGATCATTACGATCTTAGCGGTTATTGCGGCAATTATTATAGGGGTTATCGTCATTTTTTTGGTGGGAAGAGCTATGGGAGTCTTTCCGTCAGGCGGTTCAGAGCAGCAGACAGAGGTAAATACAGAGCAGTCCTCCCAGGAGAACCAGACGGAGAACGAAGCAGGAGGATTTTTAAGCGGGCAGGAAACGGTAGGTCTTCCCAATGTAGAAGGCTGGCCCTTTGCAGAGGCCTCTGCAAAGCTGAAGCAGAGTGGCTATGAGGTGGCAAAGGAGGAGGTTTTTTCCGATACGATAGAAAGCGGTAATGTGGTTTCTCAAAGCCCTCAGGCAGGAACCCAGCTAAAAAGTGGGGAAAAGGTGACCCTGCGGGTCAGCCTGGGAAAGGAACAGACTCAGGTACGGGTTCCCAACGTGATTGGCCTTAGCGAGATGGATGCGGTGGTTACTCTGACGGAGGCCGGACTTAAGCCCGGTGAAATTACTCAGACAACCAATGATGATCCTACTCTGGTGGATATGATTTGTTACCAGAGCTATTCGGTGGGAGCCTACGTGGAGGCCGGCACAGCTATTGATCTGAAGGTCAGCGTGGGCGTAGGAGAGAGCACCTACAGCTTTGTGGGAAGTATTGCGGGACCAGGAGAGGAGGATGCAGACTATGTATCCGGAACAGAGACCATTGTTATCCTTTCCACTTCTGCAGGAGTGGAGATTCATCGTACTACAGCCACAGCCTTTCCTTTGAACTTAAACGTAACCGGAATAAAGGGCGCAGAGGACGGAATCATTACTTTCGTCTATACGGTTACCCTGCCGGGGACTACAACCACCAATGAGGCAGGTGAAATCATAACTATTCCCGGTGTAACCGAAGAACGCAGAGTAAACCGGGCGGTGAGATTTGCGAAGGAATAATATATGCAGGGAAGGATCGTTAAGGGGATAGCCGGGTTTTACTACGTTTTTATTCCCGGTGTGGGAATACTGGAATGTAAAGCCAAAGGGATATTCCGTAAAAATAAATTGAAGCCGTTGGTAGGGGATCGGGTTTTAGTTACTTTACTGAATAAAGAAGAAAAAACAGGAAATATTGAAGAGATTTTGGAACGGGAGAATGAATTGATTCGCCCGGCGGTGGCGAATATAGACCAGGCATTGGTTGTTTTTGCCTTAAAAAGCCCGGAGCCTAATTTTAACCTGCTGGATCGTTTCTTACTGATGATGAAGCAAAAGGGTCTGCCTTGTATTCTGGCATTTAACAAGGCAGACTTAGTGGGAGAAGACAGACTGGCTGAAATCAGAAGCCTTTATGAAAAGAGTGGTCACCCAATATTCTTTATCAGTGCCAAAAACGAGATGGGGTTACTGGAACTGAAAGATGCTCTTTTGGGGAAAATAACCACTTTGGCAGGACCCAGTGGGGTAGGTAAATCTTCATTAATTAACAGCCTTCAGACCGGGGTCAGTATGGAAACGGGAACAGTCAGCGAAAAAATTCAGCGAGGCAAACATACTACCCGCCATTCAGAGCTTATTCCCATTGATGAAGACAGCTTTATTCTGGACACCCCGGGCTTTACTTCTCTTTCGGTTTTTAATCTGGAGAAGGAAGAATTGGAAAGCCTCTATTCTGAATTTGAGCCTTACCGTAAGCATTGTCGTTTCACCCCATGCAGCCATACACATGAACCGGATTGTGCCGTTAAAGAGGCTCTGGAACAAGGTGAAATCAGCAGAGTACGTTATGAAAACTACCAGCAGATTTATGAAGAGCTGAAGGAGAAAAAGAAGTATTGATAAAGTCATATAGTTTCATTGATTTGCACCACAAATTTGGAATAATTTTTGATTTGTGGTGTTTTAGTATATGCTATTTCTGGATGATATGTGATTTCAAAGCAATTCTAAAGTTTAAAAAGTGATGTGGACTCTTATAGGCGAGGAAGATCAAACTGTAGCTGAAATAGTACAGGGGATGTATTATGAAGGATTTGGCTTTATTCATTTCTGTGTACAATCTATTCCGACTATACTTATTGAGCTGGCAGCTATTGTTGGTGCTATTGTTGATATTGTGTTGGTTGGAATACCGGCTAGGGGTCCAAATGGACTTGAGGCAGGACCGCTTTCTGATTTTATTCGCAAGAAATTTGATGAGGTGTTCTTTCAGCTATTGCTAAGCAGATAATTCATTTTAAGTCTGACATTACAACCTCTATGGGATTACCTGCTCCATTGATGGGACTGTTTAACTTATTGCAATTTGGAAAAATCGGAGAAGAAGAGCAGACAGTAGCAGAAATTGTCCAGGGAACGTATTATGATGGTTTTGATTTTATTCATTTCTGCTCACAATCAATGTCTGTGATAGTAATAGAATTAATTGTAAGGCTTGGTTATGCCATAAAGAGAATAAAGGAACAGCGACCTGTCCTTGGAGCATTGCTGGAGGAAGGAATTGATAATGGCTTGAAATATTATGGAAGAGATATCAGCAATCTGACAGAGATGGCTTATCTGGGAAGATTATTTCATTTATTTGAGTTTAAAGATCTTCCGGAGGAGCAGATTAGAACTTCTGGATATGTAATTGATTCTATCGAGGCTGCTGTATGGTGTCTGATTACAATGGATTCTTATAAGGAATGTATACTTAAAGCTGTTAATCTCGGAGATGATACGGATACAGTGGCTGCAATCACTGGAGGACTTGCAGGATTATATTATGGTTATGAAGAGATTCCGAAGGAGTGGCTAGCGGTGATTAAAAAGTGCGAGTGCATTGAGGGAATGTGCGAAGGATTGGAGTGATTATAGATGGATAGAAGAACGAAGAATGTAGAAATTTTTAAGGATTCTGTCGAACTTATGAATGGCAGCAGTAGGCTGCAGCAGGCGATTAAGGAATCTGTAAATAAACAAAAGTTATATTTGGAAGCAGAAGAGATTGTGGTTCCTGAAAGCAAAGGACTTAGTTGTAAGACTGTGGTCTCAACGAAGAGAAGCTTTGAGGCAGCATCTGCTTATGCAAGAGCCGGTAAGAGAGTTGCGGTACTTAATTTTGCGTCCTCCACAAATCCTGGTGGCGGTGTAACACATGGAAGCTCTGCTCAGGAGGAATGTCTTTGCAGATGCAGTACACTGTATCATTGTCTGGATATTGATATGATGTGGGACAAGTTCTATAAGCCTCATCGTAAAGCTGGTGATCCGCTTTATAATGAGGACTGTTTGTATACACCGGGAGTGACTGTATTTAAGAGTGATATTTCCTTCCCGGAGAGGATGGAAGAAAAGGATTGGTATCAGGTAGATGTAATCACCTGTGCAGCACCTAATCTAAGAGATATGCCAAGCAACTTAATGAATCCTTTTGCCGGCAATGCTCCTGCTGATATTGAAGAGGATGGTTTGTATGGGCTTCATTTGCAGAGATTAGAAAGAGTATTCCGAGTGGCAGCAGCAAACGGTGCAGAAGTTCTTATCTTAGGAGCTTTTGGATGTGGAGCTTTTTGCAATCCACCAGCGGTTGTTGCTAGAGCCTTCAAAGAGGTACAGGAGAAATATGCTTCATATTTTGAGACAATTGAGTATGCTGTATTCTGCGGTAGTCATGAAACTCAGAATTATGATGCCTTCTGCAAAGTGTTTGGAGCAGAAAAGAAATATGATTTGAGTAGATTTATTGAAGCTCATAAAAAGGATTATCAGAGAGCACTTGGGGAGGTTAGGGCAGGATATAAGCGCACACATTGGATGTGGTATATCTTCCCTCAGATTGCAGGACTTGGCTTTAGTAGAACTTCTCAGTTTTATTCGATATCGGATTTAGGAGAAGCTAAGGCATATTTGCAGAATGAGGTGCTTGGTACGCATATGAAGGAACTGTGTGAGTCACTTTTGGCACTTGAGACAAATGATGCAGTGGAAGTATTTGACTGGCCAGATGATATGAAATTGAAATCTTGTATGACTTTATTTGAATTAGCAGATCCGGAGCAGGAACTATTTGGTGCTGTGCTGGATAAGCTCTTTGATGGGGGAAGAGATGAGAATACCATCGAATTATTAAAAAACAAAAAATAACTGAAAATCAGATGGCAATTAGGATATTGAATCGTGAGGATAATCCGATTTATAATCTTTTCTGTAGTTGTCATACTTGTAATCTTATCAAGCATGATATATACCCACAAGATTTTATGGAAAAGATTTCAAAGATTTTTATGTTTCAGATGCGTATTAAAAACAAAGAGTTCCTTAAGTGGAGAATTATACATAAAGTATTAAAGGAAATGATTTGATAGTTATCAGCATCGGTGGGAATTTTCTACTGGTGCTGATTACATCAATAAGTTTACTTGAAAAAATACGGAATATAATATATAATGGAGGTGTAAAAATCTATGGGAGATGTTTATATGTCAGTGACGGAAGTTATTAAAGGCATTTTGAAAGATAAAAACGTAACACAAGTGGAGTTAGCGGAAAGAACAAACGTAACCAAACAGAATTTAAGCAACAAAATGAATAGGGATAATTTTTCTACATTGGAATTGGTAGAAATTGCAGACGCTTTGGAAATGCAATTATTACTAAAGAATACTTCTGATGGAAAAGAATATATTATAGACTATCCAGAGGAACAAAAAGGAAAGCCAAAACGAAGTAGAAAATCCGAGGAATAGGAGGTATGCACTATGACAGCAATTAGAAAAGAAGCCATTGAATTGTTGGAAAGAGTACCGGAAGATAAACTAAGCTTTGTGATTCAAATTATGCGTGGTGTTAATGGATTATTAGGCGATGCAGATACCAATGCAAAAAGAGTTGTAAATCTTGACCAATTTGTAATGCCAGCAACGGAACGAGGACAGAATGCAGATTCTTATATAAGGGAGTTGAGAGATAATGACAGAATTTAAGCGTGTATTCGTTGATACTGCACCGATTATCTATTATCTGGAAAACAGTTCCTTGTATATGGATGCTATAAAGAAATTCTTTACAAAGTGTATTGAGGAAAATATTCAGATTGTTACCTCTGCCATTACTATTGAGGAATATCTTGTTTTTCCATACAGTAACGGGAAGATGGAATTTGCCGACAATTTCAAGAAGTTTATTGAATACATGAATATTGATGTCGTGGATATAAATTCTGAAATTGCAGAGCAAGGAGCAAAGATAAGAGGTCAGTATAAGAATTTTAAAGCTATGGATGCTTTACAGATTGCAACTGCGATAGTTGGCGAATGTGATATGTTCTTTACAAATGACAAGCAGTTGAGACAAGAGAAAGAACTTCCATGTATGACTATGGAAGATTTGGAAAAATATTTATGGAAACATTAGTTATCAGTCCTAAATTATGATTGAGGACATTCACAAGGTAAGAGAAAATAACTACAATATCACAAAGGATCACCAACGGAAGAGTAAAATCTTCTGAAGGTGCTTTTTCTATGACTGCTGCTGTTTGGATATATCATCAACTGCTGATTGTAAATATAAGTTTCTCCATGTATTCTTGATGTTCTGTTGTTTTAGTTGGTTGATCCGCTTTGTTGTGTATCGGTCTAGCCAATTCATTAAAGCCGATGGAACAAATCGGTCTGGTAATTTCATTATAATTTTGAAAAATAAATTTTCTAACTTGGAGTGTAGCTTGTTGAGAAATTCTTTCACGATGCTACGCTTTTTAATTTCAATGTCTATTATAATCACCTCTGAAAAAAATTTGTTTTGTTTGGAAAATCAGAATTGCTTTTCCTATCTATAGTATAGATTGAAATGGATAAAAAGACAATGTTGTTGCGCCCCTCTCAGCCTGACTTGTAACTAACCTAGTTGCCTGTCACAGAATTAACCGATATACTGTCACCAAAGAATAAAAAAGAAAGGATCCTGGAACCTTCTTCTTTGGTGAGTTGATCGTTCCAGGATCTAGGATGGTATTGTTACCATGGTTATCGTATCAAAGTATCGGTTAGAGCGCAATGAGAAAAATGATATTTTTAGTAATTAGTGAAGAAGATACCATCTGTCCGGAATGCAAAAGCCCTCTATGTAAGAGGGACAGGAAGCTGCGGGTTCATAAAGAAGCAGGTGGGAAGAAAAGCTGGTTCGCCATTAACCGGCTGAAATGTACCAACGAGAAATGCCGAAGACTGCATAATGAACTGCCAGACTGTATGATTCCCTACAAGCACTATGGTTCAGATATCATAGAGGATGTGGTGGATGAAGTGGTTGGTCCTGATGATTTAGGAACGGAGAATTATCCGTGTGAAGCAACCATGAAGCACTGGAAATGGTGGATCAGCCAAAATGAAGCAAACATAGGCGGACAGATGAGATCGATGCTGCATCATCTCCTGGATTTGGATATGGAGTTCCTGAAATCCGGTGAGTCTTTGCTGAAGGAACTCAAGGGTCGGATAAGCCCCGGGTGGCTCTCAGTAGTCGCCAGGTTTATCTATAACCTGGGAGGCCGGATAGAACCGTATCCGGAGACGTAAGGTTATGCAGAGCAAGGAAGTAAAGAAATGGCAGGATGAGGAAGCGCTGAAACGCTATCAGATGATAGCACCGCTATTGGATGAAGATATGGACGAAGCAAAAAGGCGACAGTTGCGGGAAGAAATCGCAGCAAGGTATGAGATATCCAAGAGAAGCCTGTACCGGTATGAAGCAAAGTAGCGGGAGGGAGCATTTGACGGACTTCGCCCGATGAACCGTGAAAAGAGACGCAGTCAGGCACTGCCGGAGAACTATGATGAGATAGTCGGAGAGACAATCCAGCTAAAGAGGGAGGTGCCAAAGAGAAGTGTTCGCCAGATCATCAAGATTCTGGAGATAGAAGGCTATGCTGCGCCGGGGGTGCTTAAGGCGTCAACGCTGCAAAGGTACCTGTAATGAGGGCAATCCTCATGTTTAAGGCTGAATAACTGCACCGATACTGAAATGTCTTAACCCCTTTTCCGTTTCGTATCAATCCGCAGCAGCTCCGCAATGTTCCTTGACAAAGAAAGCGACGCAAGATAACGGCGACGCAGTATAGGGCAAATCAGATACGTTCCTTTTGCGCCGAGCTATACGGCGGGTGCGCCATGACTTCCCGACAGGAAAGAGCGAGCAACACCGCACCGAAAAATAAGTGTAGCAGCTTATAGGTGACGACGCGCAGAATACATAATGATACTCCCTTATAGCCATAGTCCGAGCGTTCAGAGCATCGCAGGCAATGGGTAGGGCTGCGGCAGACCGCCGCAGGGGTGCAACTCCCGTGAGATTGAGCTAACAATCGTCTGATTAAAGCCCCTTTCATAAAATCAGAAAGGGGGAAAAATCCTATGTGTATAGATAAAAAAACAGAGGTACGAGTACCTATACACCTTAAAATGACTTTGACAATAAAAGAAGCTGCGGAATACAGCAACATTGGCATAAACAAGATTGATACCATGTTGAAGCAGCCTAATTGCCCATTTGTCCTTTTTGTTGGTACACGAAAGTTGGTCAAACGTCGTGAATTTGAAGAATATATCCGGCGTGAGCTGATAATATAAAAAATTAATTGACACTGGTACAACAAATCTCCCTATAAAGATTGAAAAAATGGAGTCTTTATGCTATAATTCACTGTTGCGTTGGGCTCTCTTTTGAGATACGAAAGGAGTCCGATAAATGGGAAAAAATCTAAAAGGTAAAGAGTGCGGCAAAGGCATTTACCAAAGAAAGGACGGTTTATACTCCGCAAGATACTACGCAAAAAACGGCAAACGCAAAGAGAAATATTTTGAAACATTGCCGGAAGCGAAAAAACAGCCGGAAAGAGTCTGAAACGCTGTCACAGGTTTTAGAGTACATTGACAGCAGAACAGGAGAAACGAAATGCCTTGTTATGCGTGATTTGGTGTTCGTCAACTGGCGAACAGGTGAGCCTGCAAAAAACAGTTCTTATGACACACACTTATACAAGTTGTGTGACGAGGCAGGTATCAAACGCTTTTGTATGCACGCCTTGCGACATACTTATGCTACACGCGCGATTGAGCGCGGCGTTCAACCTAAAGTGCTGCAACAGCTATTAGGACGCGCAAGCATTAAAACAACAATGGACAGATATGTTCATGTTACGGACGAATCACTGGTAAATGCAATACGTCAATTTCAACAGGCTACGCCGCCAGTTACACAAAAAGGGCGTAAAAAGGGCGTACAAGAAATTTAACGAAAGGCGAAAAGCCTTGAAAACAAAGGCTTTTCGGATAGGTAAAGATAAATATGAAACTAGGAATCGTTATATGAAGTCCTATTTCATGTATCTCCATAAAGAGTCATAAAACTCTATGAAACCGCATATTTACTGGGTTCGTGGTAATTTGTTCTCACATGTAACTTGTTATAAATTATTATAATTTATAGAAAAATGGTACTCGCGTGGTACTCGGTATGGTACTCGATATTCGGGAGACCAAGAAAAAATATTAACATTATTTCATTTTGTAACAAGCTATATTGAGACCCAGGTTAGCAGATAGATTGAATTATATATTCAGGTGTTAAGAGGGCAGATGCTGATGATGGCATCTGTCCTCTTGTTATCTGAATCGCGCATGGGTAAATTTAACTAATTGAGAAAAATATAAATATTACAGTCCAAAATATTGACTAAGAAACAAAAATTTGATATATTATGCTCATGGAGGTATATTTCTATGACTACGGAAGAAAGAGAAATAGCAGAACTACAGAATAATCTTGAAATGCTGAGAAAGCTTTTTGGATGGACTGCAGAGCAGCTTGGCAATAGGCTTGGGGTGACAAAGCAGACGATTTTAAATCTTGAGCATGGTAAGCCGGTGATGTCAAAGATTCAATATATTGCAATTAGATCAGTGATGGAGACTGAAGCTATGAGCCGTGAAGGGGAAGAAAAAGAGAACCTTCTCAAAGTCCTAAGCTTAGTCTTCAATGAAGATAAATCAATAACTGAAGAACAGAGAGAAAAAGCCTTAGATGCAGCAAAGGTTGTTTCGACTGCAACGGCTGCCGGAGCTGGAATTACAGCTATGGGTGTTCTAACTGGTTCTCTTACAGCACTTGGAATTGGTGCAGTTGCAGTAAATCCAGCAGTAGTTGCTGTGGCAGGAGCTGTTGGGGTTGGAGGCTGGGTCGCAGGAATGTTGAATAAGACCAAGCAAGCAGAAAAGCAGAAGCAGAACAAGAAAGGGGCAAAGAAGGATGATTAATTTGGGGCAGATCGTTAAAACCGCAGAACCATTTTTTAAACAAGCGGCAAAGTTTATTAAGGCCAATCCTCACCTTTTGATAGAGGGAGGGCTTGCTGGCGGTCTCCTTGTTTCGCTTGGATATAATGTTCAGGTAGAAAATGAACATGAGAAGCGAGACAAACTTGTTGAAAATCAGCTTAGAAAAGACCAGGCCATAATAAAAGATCTTAGTTCAAAAGTGCAGAAGGTTGATAAACTTGAAAAGTGTAATGAGCTTCTGATGGATGCTCTGACAAAAAAGTCCCCTAATACGGTTGGGGCATAGGAGGTATCTCATGGGTGAATATGTTACAAAGAAGAAAGATATGGTTTTTAAAAATGTCGAATCTCTTCAGCAGGTCATTAATGTTATTAATGAGGCAGCTGCAGCATCGAATGATAAAAAGAGAACTATTAGCGAGAGCTCTATCCCTGAAGTCCTTACCGGAGCTCTTGGAGCTGGTATAGGCGGCGTTGGGTCATTTGTTGCATTGTATGGACTTGGAACGGTCGGTTTGTCCGCTGCTGGGATTACTTCAGGTCTGGCTGCTGCGGGTTCAATAGTTGGCGGTGGAATGGTTGCGGGAGTGTTTGTTTTGGCGGCACCTGTTGCAATTCTTGCGGCTGGTGGAGTTGGAGTTGCTTCTCATCTTAAGAATAAGCAGCTTAGGCAGGAAAAAGAGAGGATATATAAGGAGGCTCTGGCTAAGCATCAAGCAATTATTAAACTTCTTGAAGAGGAAAAAGATGCCACACGGGAACGTTTGGATTATCTTCAGAGTCTTAATATCATGTTACAGCAGGCAATCAAAGATCTGAGTAAGGATTTAGGTAAAACAGCATGAGTAAAGAAGCAGAGCAGAAAATAGATAATGTATTTGTTTATGAAGACAAGGAACTTAAAAAACTTCAGAAACAGTATGCCGAAATTGATAAGTCTGGCATAGATTTGCGGATTGCTCAGTCGGAAGCCCTTTTGCGTTCGTTAGGATATGAATTACCTTCTGTTCATGAGGTGACATCGCTTTCAGACAGAAAAGTGTTGGTGGTACCGTCATTTGAAGAACTGTCTGATGAAGCAGAACTTGCTGTTGGTAACAATAATCGCATAGAAGATTTATTTACAGAAGAGGAATTAAAGGCAAACGCAGCGGCAATCAAAGCAATGAACCATGACTATAATATGATTCATCACTTGGATAAGTATGATGTAATTATATCCGCAGCAGCCGCAATTCTTGGCGCGGTGGTAGATATAGTTTTAGTTGGTATACCACAGAAAGGACCAGATGGACTTGAAGCAGGAAAACTTGCTGATTACGTGCGAAAAAAGTTTGATGAGAAATTCTCACCAGAGGAAATGGAAAAACTTGCTAATTCAAAAGAAAGTAAGGTTCCGTTTGATGCACAGGATAATCGCAACACGGGAACTTATGTGGAAGGGCTCTCAGCATATTATCATAGGATGCTGTCATTAGGACATGATCCAATTCTGGGTTTCGTGTTTGGAATATACGACATAATGCATGGAACGATGACTACTATAGATAAGAGCGGTCATATAGTCTGTCAAGTTATGGAAGTTTATAGCGATCGTAAGGAAACTGACATAGTAAGCGCTCTTCTTAAGCAGATAATTCATTTCAAGTCGGATATTACTACGTCAATGGGTTTACCAGCGCCACTGATGGGGTTATTTAATCTATGTCAGTTTGGAAGTATAGGCGAAGAAGAACAAACCGTGGCTGAAATTGTACAGGGAATGTACTATGAGGGCTTCGATTTTATTCATTTCTGCGCACAGTCCATTCCAACAATACTTATTGAGTTGGTGACGCGTATAGGCTATTCAGTTAAGCGAATTAAAGAGGGAAACAAGGTTAAGGATTCAATTCCAATATCATTGAACAGAGATAAACATCCAAAGCTTGCAACAATGCTTTTTATAGCTCATACAGGAGCAACTGCCGTAAATGCAGGCAAGGTATATTTTACAAAAAATCCTATGGCAATAAATTACCCTCAGTGGATTGCGTTTGCAAAGTATTCATATAAGCAGCTTAAGTGGGTTCTTGTCGAAAAGCCTGAAGCTAGACAGAAATATGTCCAAAGCATTCTTGATGAGGAACTTAATACCGTTCTTTATGAGGACGAGCTATTGTTTGACGAATACACTAGAAATTACTTAGTTGTATTTGAATAATTGTATCTTGTAGTAGTATGAATAAACTGTGAATAAAGAATCTGAGCCAGGGCATTCAGTCCTGGCTCAATCTGTGTTAGAAATCATCGTCATCATCTTTCCAACCGGAGTTGAAGTGCAGTTCGCCGGTGTCCATGTCCATCGACATATTATCACCCATTCGCATATGCAGATCACCGTCAGAATCAATTCCCATATTACCGGAAGTCTGGTAAATAAAATCTCCGTCATCATAATCAAAAATTGGATTACACATGTTAAGCCTCCTTTTTCTCAAACTGTTTGATAAAGGTGTTGTAGGTTTTCGTTAATTCATCAATAAGGAACTGTACTTCGGCATTTGCAGAAGATACGGTTACGTTGATGACATTGGTAATAAAACCTGTAGAGTTCTTGGAATAGAAGGGCATATAGTACGCTATGAAACCTGTTTCGGGATAAAAGTAGTATTCTCTCCAGGCTTCTCTTCGGAAATATGCCTCATCATAATAATTGTTATTAGGTGTCGTAATATAGAGCTCTTTGCAGCTGGCTTTGCTTTTATCTACCAACTTCTGTAATTTTCTCTGCACCTTCTTGTTATGTTCTATGGCCTTTTCTAAAAAGAGCTTACTTTCGAATGTCCTTTTGCTGCTGATTAAAGCATTCAATACTTGGCTGGCGTATGGAAAGACAAAAGTGCTTCGTAATGAGTTAAGTTCTGCTTCTGTTTCAAATTCTTCAAAGAAATATGAGATGGCAGTGTTATCACTTGCAGCGATGCTGTCAATCATCTGCTCAATGTTAGAAGATGAGGGTAGATGCTTATCTTTTAATGTCCAATGCTGTATTGGATTAATAGTGTACAGCAATGGAATCTCTCTTGCGTGAAGAACGCTCAGCATTTCTAAATCATTGTCTCTGATAGCCAAAGCTATCATCTTAAAGCGTAGATCATCTTGGTTTTTCATACGGGAGTCTAAAGTATCAAGAAATCCTATTTCACGCCGTTTTATAGATGTTCCCGCTCCAAATCCAAGATAGTATTCTTTTTTATCATTCCCCACGAACCATATGTAGCCTTTCTCTGTGAGGTACTTAAGAAATGGGTAATTGCCTGCCTCAAGGGCGTAATCTATTGCTGTTTTGTCGTATTCATCGGGATTGAGAATAAGTTTGTCGTCCCTCTGAATATACGCTTCCCATTCCTCCGGATCATTTGAAAAAGCGATAGAGTAATTGGTTTTTCTGTTTAGTACAGGAGTGAGGGCAGTTCCGGCACTTAAAATATCCTCGATTGATACTCCCAATAAATCAGAGAAGATTGGAAGATCCTCAATCTGAACGCCCTTTTTGCCATTTTTTATTTGGCAGATACGGTTTTGCATTTTCTGTATATCGTCAGGATTAGCTTCGCCGTCACGTAGTGTGAGATACGCAATACAAAACTGGCGGTCATTCTTGTGCTCGCTGTTTTTAATCAAGTCGCCAAGGTGTTTCCCTATTTTTACATTATTGGTCTTAAACATAAGTCATCTCCTTTGAGATAAGCATAAGGATATATATGCTAAAAAGATATAACTAATTGGCATATGTAATTTGCATATAAAAATTATAAGCACTAAAAATATATGTGTAAAGCATATATTTTTGAGAGAATGCGGATTTTTCTTGACGTGTAGTCACTGACTACATTATAATTACAGTAGGATACATGCACTGACTACATTAATAAAGGAGAGTGCCTATGAAGACTGAGATTTATAACGTAGAAGGAATTGAAATCGAGGTTGAAAGAACCTCTAAGGATGATACCGAAGCAGATCGTCGTAAGATGGCTTATGCTTTTAAAATGATCAGAGAGCAATCTGGTATGAACCGCAAGGACTTTTCCGATTGGCTTGGCATTCCTTATAGAACAATGCAGGAGTGGGAGCTTGGCCGTCGTGTTATGCCGGAGTACGTTCTTCGTTTGATTGCTTATAAGGTTCTTAATGAGAAGAGAAAGGGGGCATTTGATCATGAGATTAGTTAAGATACTTGTTGCACTTCCTATGTTATTGCTGTTTGGAATACTTCGTTTATTGGCAACTGCTATATCATGGCTGTATTGCAGGGCTGCAAGCTTGTTATTTATTCCAATGATTATCCTTCTTATCTTATCAGTGATAGCGACTCAGTGGCTTGCTGTAGGAATCATTGGAGCGACCGTTGCTGTTTGCTTCATATTATTGTTTGCTATTGGCTGGATTGAGGTAGAGCTTGAGTTCGGGCAGGAGTTTTTCAAGGGGCTTTTGCATGGATAATTAGAAAATTACCTATGGATTACCTGCTGATTACCTACGAATTACCTGTCAGTTACCCATCGGTTCCCTTTTCAAGCGATTTTTGATGTGTTATATTTACAATGGGCAAAGCGAACGGGAACAAATCCCAATCACTGAGCCCATTTCTTTTGCAAAAGAATACCGGCAATCTTAAGCGTCAGCTTATGACTTCAGACGAGGTCATGGGCCTGGCGCTTTTTTAATTGCCATCAACCATGCGGAGGGTGACGATCCAAAGCTAATGCAAACAGAAAGGAAAATTTTATATGGATTATGAAAGTTTCAAAGAAAAATTCGTAGAGGATGTGAAGGACAGACTTTACGAGCAGGGAGCCGAGGTTGATCTCTCCATTCATACTGTAAACAAGCTGAATGAGAGTTATGAGGCAATCACGGTCACACCCGAAGGCAGCAACATCGGAGTGAACATCGGAATCGACAAGTTCTACGGAGCAGTCGAAGATGGCAGACCTTACGATGAGGTTGTTGATAAGGCGGTAGATGTCATCAATAACGGAATTAACCAGAGACCGGAGTTCGATATCAATTCCTTATCTGATTACTCTCAGATGAAGGAAAAGCTTGCGATGGAAGTTGTTTCCGCAGAGGCCAACAAGGAAATGCTTGAAACCGTACCTCATCAGAATATGGAAGATATGGCGGTTGTTTACCGCTTCGTCTTAAGTTCCGATGACGATGGCAGAGCATCAATCCTCGTTACAAATCAGCTGCTTGAAACCATGGGCGTTACTCCCGAACAGCTTCACGCTGATGCAATGGAGAATGCGCCTCAGATCAAGCCTGTTGAAATCAAAGGCATGAGTGAAGTCATGGCTGAGATGATGGGCGTTGAGCAGGCTGAAATGATGGGACTTTTCCCAGTGGCTCCTGAAGATGAAAAGATCTACGTTGCTACGGTTCCCGACAAAGTACATGGTGCCGGAGTTCTTGCTTATCAGAACTTCATGGACCAGGCTGCTGAAAGAGCCGGTGGAGACTTCTTCATTTTACCTTCGAGCATCCATGAGGTTCTGATCGTCCCTGACAATGGCGAGATGGGCTTAAAGGATCTTGAGGCAATGGTAAAGGAAGTCAATGCAACGCAGGTTGCTCCTGCTGATAAGCTTACCGACAGTGTTTACCACTATGACAGTAAGGAAAAGATTTTTGAGCTTGGTGAAAAGTTCGTACAGCGCCAGGCTGAAAAAGAAGCGGAGCATACTGAGGAGAAAGGCGAGAAATCTGTGCTTGGCGATCTCAAAGCCAAGAAAGAGGAAGTTGCCAAGACTCCTAAGAAGGAGACCATTGATAAGGGTGCCAAATCCAAGGGTGGCGAAGCACTCTAATCGCATCATGATGAATAAGGCGTCAGCCGGAGGTTATGACCTTCGGTCTGGCGCTTTTTCTATTGCATAGGAGGTAATGAAAATGTCAGCACATTACAACGTATTGGGAGCTGTTGGAAGTAGCAGTACTCCCGTAGTAGGAAGACCTGAGCCGATAGCGCATCCTCAGAACTGTAAGACAGAATGTCCTTATGGTTATAACAAAGCCTTCTGTTTCCCTTGTTACGCCAAAATCATGAAAGAGCACAGGGCGGCAAAGAACAAGGCAAAGGAAGTGTGATGCTATGGTTTTTGACTACTTTTATGAGGAGCAGTCAGAAAGCTATTCGTTTTACAGGATTCCCAAGATGCTTTTTACAGAAGAGATTTTTGAGGCACTGTCTACAGATGCCAAGGTTTTGTACGGTCTTCTTTTGGATAGGATCAGTCTATCCAGGGAAAATGGCTGGTTAGATGATGCAGGGCGTGTCTATGTCTATTACACCATTAAAAGTGTGAAGAAATCCATGCGCTGTGCAAATACAAAGGCCTGTGGACTATTGCGGGAACTGGATGAGTTTGGTCTTATTGAACGCAAAAAGCAGGGGCTTGGTAAACCTACCATTATCTATGTGAAGGATTTTACCCGATTCCGGAAAGCAGAACTCTTGGGTTCTGATAAGCAGAACTCTGTAATTCTGAATACCGGAACTCTGGACAAGCGCAAATCGGAATCTAATAAGACTGAGAAAAATAAAACTGAGAGTAGTAAGACTAATCCTATCCTATCCGGAGCGGATAAGGATATGGATGAGAGGACATCCTACCGTAATTATCTTAATTCTCAGCTTGATATGGAGATTATGTATGAGCGGTATCCCTATGACCGGGAGACTTTGGATGCAATCATGGATCTTATGCTTGATGTTGTTTGCTCCAAGCGGAAGACTATCCGCATTGCCGGGGATGATAAGCCTGTGAGCGTGGTAAAATCTCAGTTTTTGAAGATTAACTCCATGCATCTTGAATATGTCATGGACTGCATGAAAAAGAATCCTGCCAAGGTGCGTAACATCAAACAGTACCTGCTTGCTGCCATATATAATGCGCCTCTGACTATGCAAAGCTATTATCAGGCCTGGGTCAACAATGACATGGCTGAAGGTCGTATTTAACGGAGGAACGTAACATGGAAACATTAGATATCAAGATTGCACTTGATCCCGTCAATGATGGGGCAGTGCTCAAAGAGACCAAGCTTAAGCGTAAAGACGAGGGTGCTCTTATTATCGCTACAAACGGCGAATCCCGTATTGTAGATGCGTATGAGGCACAGGAAATCCTGGATAAGCTTAATGACATTGGACATGGCGAATATATGGGTGACAGTGACTATATAGCCATGATGAACGGGAACAAGATCATCAATATTGGAACCGGTAAGTGTTTTATAGGCTCTGTTATCATTATGAAATTTGATGGCAGGGCTTTATCTATGCTTGTTGGCGACGAGTTTGAGAAGGCGGCTGCAGAATTTAAGAGCAGACTGATCACACTTGTATGCGACGGGCAGGAGTTTTCGGCACTTGAGTTACTTTAAACGCTGATTTTGTAGGAAAGGAAGTGATTTGGTGCAGGAAGAAGTAGAAAACAAAACGGTGAACCTGGCTGTAAAAACAACCAAAGTATCCCTTAAGCTTCTGATCAGAGCGCTGATTGCCTATAAACGTAAGCTTGAGAACAAGCAACGGTTGAAGCAGGTGGCGAAGAATACCCATACCAAGGGTAAACAATCTGTCAAAGAACTTATAGGGCAGGACCAGGGAGTTTCAAGCATGGAGATCGGAGATTCCGGTATCCGTGATTTTAAGAAACTTGCCAATAAGTACGGAGTGGATTTTGCCATTGTCAAAGATAAGAATGAGACTCCGCCCAAGTATACTGTCTTCTTCAAGGCCAGAGATGCGGATGCAATTACCCAAGTTTTGAAGGAATACGCAGCCAAGCAGACAAAGCGAAAGAAATCTGCCGAGAAGGAGCGTCCGAGTGTCCTTCAGAAACTTAAGAAGTTCAAGGAAAAAGTTGCTTCCATGCCTCGTAAGAGTAAGGAAAAGCGAAAGGAGATGGAGCGATGAAAAAGAAGAACCTTAAAAAGTTACTTATCTTGAACATACCTTATGTTGTGATAGGACTTGTGGCAACCAATATAGGCGAGGCATTTCGAATCGCCGGGGGAACAAATGCATCTGAAAAGGTGCAGAGTGTAGTGCTGGATGGCTGCTTTGGAACGGCATTTGCCAATCCATTGCCGAGTCTACATCCCATTGATTTATTAGTGGGGCTTGCTATCGGCGGAATCTTACGGCTTGCGGTTTATATCAAAGGTAAGAATGCCAAGAAATTTCGTCACAATCAGGAATATGGATCTGCCAGATGGAGTGCATAATTTTAAGTGTAAAGGAAGCCTATATGGACGCACAGGAGGTTATGCACATGACTGATTATAGTAAAATTACAGCCCTTTACTCCCG
>SFDP01000014.1 GCA_004558185.1 Lachnospiraceae bacterium
CAATAGCTCTCTCTTCAATATAGTCTTTCAACTAAAAACCCCTCAGAATGTTTTTTTACATTCTATGAAACACTCTGGGGGGTTATTCCACAATAACTACAGAACCGATTCAGAAAGACTGCTGTATCTGCTCTGCCAAATTCAAAAAGAAAGATATGCTTTCTCAAAATCTTCTGCCGATAGAGGTCTGGAGAACAGATAGCCCTGCAAAAGGCTGGGGTTAATCTGTTTCAACACCCCCAGCTCTTCCTGTGTTTCCACTCCTTCACAGCAAACCTGCATATGACTTTTGGCAGCCAATTCCACCACCTTGCTGACCAAATAGTAATTATATGTACTTTGATCAATATTCGTAATAAAGCAGCGATCCATTTTTATTTCATCTATCTGAAGATTCTTAAGTCTGCTTAAGCTGGAATAGCCGGTGCCAAAATCGTCTACCGAAATCTGTACACCCACTTCCTTCAATTTACTAAAAATACGGTTCAATACCGGATAGTCATGAAGCTGCATACTCTCTGTCACCTCCAGCGTCAGCGCATCACCGGGCAGGCCTACCTTTTTGAGCAGATCCAAAAAAGTATTTTCCACCCCTTCTTCCAGAAGCTGGGTATAAGATACATTTACACTGATATGAAAGCCTTTGAGCCTTCTTCTCCATTTCTTACATTGCCTGAGTGCCGTTTCCAGCACCCATAGCCCTACCTGACAGATCATCCCCGTCTGCTCCAGCACCGGAACCAGATGATCCGGTGGAATCCGATCTCCGCTGCAGGACTCATATCGCAAAAGAGCCTCTGCTCCATACAGCTCAGGAGTCTGAGTAGTGACCTGGGGCTGATAATGCAAAGAAAAACCTTGGAAGCCATTCTCGATTCTCTGTTTAAGTTCCTGGGTAAGGGCAAGCGCTGCTACCTTTTTTTCATAGTCTTTCTCTGAAAATACGATAAGCTCCTTTTTCCCATTGGTTTTCGCATAAGCTAAAGCACTTTCTGCATATTGGTAGAGGGTAACCGCTTCTTTTCCAGAATGAAGGTGGAGGGGTACACAGCCACCGGAAATCATACATTGCTCCCCCAGCCTCCTCTGAAGCTGATCGAACGCTTCCTTCAGCCGGGTCTCCTGGCGCCAGAGAAAAACACTGCCAAAGCAGCCTCCATTCATCCGGTATATCTTTTGTGTACCTTCCGCAAGCTCCTCAAGTACTCCGGCTGTGGCTTTCAGCATTCTATCTCCCGTATCCCGGCCAAACTGCAGATTAATATTCTGCAGTCCCCGGATATCGATCAAAACCAGATAACCCTCTCTCCCCTTCTCCAGCAGTTCATCCAACTCTGCCAAAAGGCGGTCCAAATAAAAAGCGCCGGTAAGTCGATCGGTGTCATTTGCCAGCAAGGTATCAGACACTCTGCCTACCATCCAGATCAGGTTTCCGTTCTGGTCAAATCCACATTTTCCACGGCAACTGATCCAAACGATTTCTCCCTGATTATTCACCAGACGATAAACCATATCATGAATGAGTCTTTTCCCCTGCTGAACCTCTCCCAGGTCTTCCGCCAAAGCATCTGCGTCTTTAGGAAAGACTATCTTGATCCAGTCCTCCACCGTACAGTAATTTTCTTCATTCAAAGGCAGCGAATACTTTTCGGTAATGGAGGGCGGCAGAAAAAGTCTGCCTGTTGCAAATTCCCACAGAAAAAAATAATCATCGGAACTTTCATTCAAAAAACGCATCATATCTAAATAAGATTCTACATTATATTCCATTATTACCTCCAATCCGAAGCTCTTCACTTTGGCAGATTACTTTTTATTCTACTAAAAACTTCCAAAAAATGCAAATAGCATAAAGCAGATTCAATAGAGAAATATAAGGTGTTTTTTAGACAAAATAATGTTATAATCTAACCAGTTGTGTGGAATGAGACCTTCTCTCATCCTTACGGCTTATGATTACAACTTATGATACCAAGGTCAAAAGGTCTGAACCCACATGAGCTTGCTCAAATGTGGGTGAATGTCCTTGAGACCCGCCAAAATATGAGCTTAAAAGTGGGGCGTAAGCACCACGATCCGTAGGTATCATAGTTAAGGGCTTTTGACCCTAACATCAACTTATAAAGGTAAAGGATTATGCTGGGAACAAAAAAAACAACGAAACAGGGGTTGAAAATTATTATTGTAGGCTGCGGCAAGGTAGGCTCTACCCTAGTGGAGCAGCTTTGTCGAGAGGGTCATGATATTACGATCATTGATACAAATTCCAATCGGATTCAGGAGATCACCAATCTTTATGACGTTATGGGTCTGACCGGCAATGGAGCCAGCTACAGCGTACAGGTGGAAGCCGGTATCAAGGCTACAGATCTGCTCATTGCCGTCACCGGCTCCGATGAGCTGAATCTTCTTTGCTGTACCGTAGCCAAGCAGGTGGCAGACTGTGCAGCCATTGCCAGAGTCCGCAATCCCGATTACAGTAAAGAAGTAGGGTACTTACGGCAGAAGCTGGGTTTGGCCATGATCATTAACCCGGAGCTGGAAGCAGCCCGGGAAATCGCCCGGATTCTCTACCTGCCCACAGCACTGGAGGTCAACTCCTTTGCCCATGGTCAGGCAGAGCTGATCCAGTTTAAAATTCCTGAAGGAAATGCCCTGGATGGCATGACCATTGCCAGACTGGATCAGAATATTCCTATTAAGGTATTGATTTGTGCACTGGAGCGGGAAGGGCAGGTACAGATTCCCTCCGGTGATTCTGTTTTACGAGCAGGGGATGTGATTTCTTTTGTTGCTCCCAGAAGTAAAATTCGAGGCTTCCTTTCCAACATTGCAGTGAAAACCCATCAGGTTAAAAATACCATGATTATTGGTGGTGGGAAAGCTGCCTATTATCTGGCCAGTCAGCTTTTACATATGGGCATCTCGGTGAAGATCATTGAGCAGAATAAAGCTCGCTGTGAGGAACTGAGCTTACTGTTGCCCAAGGCTATTATCATTAATGGTGACGGTACCGATGGTGAGTTACTGAAAGAGGAGGGAATTGAATATACCGAATCCTTCGTTCCTCTTACCGGAATTGATGAGGAAAACATTATGCTCACCCTTCATGCCCGGCAGGTTTCTGATGCCAAGATTATTACCAAGGTGAACCGTACCACCTTCCGAAATGTAATCAGCTCCCTGGATTTAGGCAGTGTGATCTATCCCCGGCAGATTACCTCGGAAGCCATTATTGCCTATGTGAGGGCTAAGAACGACTCCAAGAACAACAATATAGAAACCCTGTACCATCTGTTTAACGCTCAGGTGGAGGCCATCGAATTCAGAGTGGATTCTCCCTCCGATGTAACCGATCTTCCGTTGAAGGATTTAACCCTGAAGGAGCAGGTGCTGATCGCTTTTATCAATCGAAACGGCTCCATCATCATTCCCAGTGGTCAGGACAGTATTCTGGTGGGCGATACCGTTATGGTAGTCACTACCCATACCGGCTTTGACGACCTCCAGGATATCCTTAAATAAGAAAAAACAAAAACCAAGATTTTAACTGTTTTCTCTGCGTAAAATACTTCTAAATGGAGGTAATGATGAATCTTCCGATTATACGATATGTACTGGGGTATGTGTTGAAAATTCAGGCACTCTTTCTGCTGCTGCCCTGTATAACTGCTTTTATTTATCAGGAACAGGAGGGTTTCTTTTATCTGGCTACTGCCCTGCTCTGTGTGGTCATTGGCCATCTGATGAGCTTTAAAAAGCCCCAGCAGCAGGTATTTTATTTAAAAGAGGGCTGTGTGGCCACTGCACTGAGCTGGATCATCTTAAGTATTTCCGGCGGTCTCCCCTTCTGGCTAAGTGGTGAGATCCCTCTATTTACTGATGCCATGTTTGAAACAGTATCCGGCTTTACCACCACCGGAGCCAGCATTTTGAATGATGTGGAAATCATTTCTAAATCCTCTCTCCTGTGGAGGAGCTTTACCAACTGGATTGGCGGCATGGGTGTTCTGGTTTTTCTTCTGACCATCATTCCCTTAAGCGGAGGTTCTCATATGAATCTGATGCGGGCAGAGAGCCCCGGCCCCTCTGTAGGTAAACTGGTGCCCAAAATTAAATCCACTGCCCGTATTCTCTATCTGATTTACCTGGGGCTGACTTTTTTGGAATTTATTCTCCTGGTAGCGGGCGGTATGCCCGTTTTTGATGCCATTGCCGCATCCTTCAGCACTGCAGGCACAGGCGGGTTTGGGATCAAAAATTCCAGTATGGGAGACTATTCCCCGTATCTTCAGTGGGTAGTTACTATCTTTATGCTGCTTTTTGGTGTAAATTTTAATGCCTATTATCTGATTCTCTTTCATAATGTAAAAAAAGCCCTGCATATGGAAGAGGTTCGCTGGTATTTCAGCATTGTAGGTATTTCCATCCTCATTATCTTTTTCAATCTTCTGCAGACCGTCAGCTCTGCTTTTGAAGCTCTTACCCAATCTGCCTTTCAGGTAGCCTCCATTATTACCACCACCGGTTTTTCTACCGTTGATTTCAGTCAATGGGCCGAAAGCAGCAAGGTAATTCTGGTGCTTTTAATGTTTATTGGTGGCTGTGCCGGAAGTACCAGTGGCGGCATAAAGGTATCCCGTCTGGTAATTTTGTTTAAGACGGTGGTTAAGGAATTGAACTCCTATATTCATCCCAAAAGTATCGTCAAGCTGAAAATGGACGGAAAGCAGGTAGAACATGAGGTAGTCCGTTCGGTCAATGTATACTTCATTACTTTTATGATTATTTTTGTGTTCTCTGTCCTGTTGGTTTCTCTTGAAGGAGCAGATTTGATTACCTCCTTCACTGCCGTAGCTGCCACTCTTAACAACGTCGGTCCCGGGTTGGAGCTGGTAGGACCTACACAAAATTTTGGTCATTTTACTCTGTTTACAAAATGGGTTCTGATCTTCGATATGCTGGCCGGAAGATTGGAGCTATTCCCTTTATTGATTCTTTTTCATTCCTCTGTATGGAAGGACAGCTTCCATTCCGGGTGGAGAAGCAAAAAGGCCAAATAAATTCCATATGATGAAAAAGAGCCATACGCTAACGATTAACGTATGGCTCTTTTTTATAATTCGCAATTGTTTACGGTTCTGGGGAAAGGCACTACATCCCGAATATTTCCCATTCCGGTAAGGTACATGATACAGCGTTCAAAGCCCAGGCCGAAACCGGCATGACGGGCAGAGCCATATTTCCTTAAATCCAGGTAGAAACCATAGTCTTCCTTGTTCAGTCCCAGCTCCTCCATTCGTTTCTCCAAAAGCTCCAGATCATCCTCTCTCTGGCTTCCTCCGATGATTTCACCAATTCCCGGCACCAGACAGTCCATAGCTGCAACCGTTCTGCCGTCTTCGTTCAGCTTCATATAGAAGGCCTTGATTTCTTTAGGATAATCGGTTACAAATACAGGGCGCTTAAATTCCTGCTCCGTTAAAAAGCGTTCATGCTCTGTCTGCAGGTCACAGCCCCAGAACACCTTATAGTCAAACTGGTCATTGTGCTTTTCCAAAATCTTAATGGCCTCGGTATAGGTCACATGGCCAAATTCAGAGTTTACCACATGGTTCAGCCTTTCAATCAGCCCCTTATCAACAAATTGGTTAAAGAAGTTCATTTCTTCAGGCGCATTTTCCAATACATATCGAATAACATACTTGATCATGGATTCTGCCAAAAGCATATCATCCTTTAAATCTGCAAAGCACATCTCCGGCTCAATCATCCAGAATTCCGCTGCATGGCGGGTAGTATTGGAGTTCTCCGCCCTGAAGGTAGGCCCAAAGGTATATACATTCTTAAAAGCGAAGGCATAAGTCTCTGCATTTAGCTGTCCGCTTACCGTAAGGTTGGCAGACTTTCCAAAAAAATCCTGGGTAAAGTCAATTTGCCCTTCCTTCGTTTTGGGCACATTTTCCAGATCCAAAGTGGTGACCTGGAACATCTCACCCGCACCCTCGCAGTCACTTCCGGTAATGATCGGGGTATGTACATACACAAATTCCCTCTCCTGAAAAAACTGATGAATGGCATAGGCGGCCAGAGAACGGATCCGAAATACCGCCTGGAAGGTATTCGTTCTGGCTCTGAGATGGGAAATAGTACGCAGATACTCAAAGGTATGGCGCTTTTTCTGTAAAGGATAATCTGCAGTAGAAGCACCTTCTATCAGGATTTCCTCTGCCTGCATCTCAAAAGGCTGCTTTGCACCCGGCGTAACCAGGATCGTTCCTGTTGCCACTACCGCTGCACCGATGTTCAATTTGGCAATTTCCTCAAAATTGGAGAGTTTTTCAGTGTATACCACCTGTAAGGGTTCAAAAAATGTTCCGTCATTTACTACCAAAAAGCCGAAAGTCTTGGAGTCACGGTTATTTCTTACCCAGCCTCCCACAGTAACTTTCCTGTCTGCATATTTCGTTGTCTGTCGATAGAGTTCTTTTACGCTCGTCAGTTCCATGTTCTCCTTCTCTTTCCTTTCTGATTCTATTTTGCTTCGTAATTATTCAGTACCTTCATCGTTACGAGCACAATTCCACACAAGATTTGCTCCGCAAATAGATTTGTACCTGCTGCCACAATTCTTTCTCACAGTCAGCACAGTAAATTCGAAGACCTGCCCTGGAATTACTGTGCTTCTTTGGTTTCTGCGGTAGTTTCCTCTATAACTGCCGCTTCCTTTGCCTCCTCCACGATTTCCTCTGCACCCTGGTCAGGCTGGATGATTACTGCATTATCTACCAGGAAGGACAGTACCTTATTTAACAGGATGTTGTCACGATACTCCTCCATATCATTAGCAGCCTTAAAGTCCTCCACATTGGAAAATCCATAGTTCACATAATTTGCTTCGGCAGCTTCCTCCAGCTCCTCATCGGTCACTGCAATGCCTTCCACGTCAGCGATCTTTTTGCAGAGCATGGCCTGTTTAGCAGCATCATAGGCTCCTTCATTGATTTGGGTCTGATATTCCTCAAGCTCCATTCCGTATCCGGTATTGACATAGGTTTCCAGATCCATTCCATAATACTCCGCCGTCTTCTCAGTCTGTCTGACAGCCACATCTGCGTACTTTTGCTGCAGCTCTTTGGAAGGCTCCTGAAGCTGGCTTCCTGCCATGATCTTTTCCACCAGGGCTACCTGAAGCTGGTATTCATATTCCTCCTCCACCTGCCTGGTCAGTATCTCATGAACCTGTCGGCGATACTCCTCTACCGTGCTTACCCCTTCAATTCCCAAAGAAGCTACATATTCGTCATCCAGCGTAGGCGTCACCGAGGTCTGAATCTCCTTTACGGTTACGGTAAATACTACCGGCTGTCCGGCCAGTTCCTCTGCCGGATAGCCTTCCGGAAAGCTCAGGTTCAGTTCCACCGTTTCTCCCTTTTTTACTCCAATCAATCCCGTTTCAAAGCCATCAATAAAGCTGCCGGAACCAATTTCCAGATTCTGGTCTGTAGCAGTCCCTCCGCTAAAAGCTACACCATCTTTTTTTCCTTCATAATCAATGGTAACCGTATCACCCTTCTCCACCGTATCCCGGTCAGTTACCGGAACCAATTCACTTTGCAGGCTCAAGGCGTATTCCAGATAGCTGTCCACCATAGATTCAGGTACATTCGTACTCTGCCCTTCTATTTCAATACCCTTATAATCTCCTAACTCCACCAGATCGGTTACATCTAGCTGACTTAGATAAATACTGCTTTTTTGCACCTGCTGCTCCTGGGCCGTTTCCTGGTTCGTATCCTTCTTCTGCCCACAGCCTGTCAAAAGGAGTGCCGCCAGAACAAAGGCCGCTCCTCTGATTCCTCTTTTTTTCATCATAACCTCTCATTCTGCTGCTTTAACAGCATTTTAATCTCAGGGACTTTGTATATCCGCACAAATCTAGTACAGCGAAAATTAAGTTTTGGATAGTTTGACGCAGAATATTTTTCTGATAGTGCTGCTTCACAAACGCAGGCGTAGTGGTGGCTACGTCGAGGCTTGGGGAGTAGTGCTATCAGGGAAATAGGCAAGTCAAACTGCCAATTACTTAATATTCGCTGTACTAGGTCGAAGGAATGCAATTCTTTCAACCTTTCCTCCATATTCAGAGCGTTATGCCCCTTGGAGCCAATCACATAAATACAGTTATACCATATTTGCCTTGTTCCCGCAAGGGTGCAAGCGTTTCCGCAAGGGTACAGGCGTTCCCACACAGGGATACAGGCACTTATAACTTGCCGGCACATTGGGGAAATATGTTATCTGCTTGCGTAAATGGCTAAACAATGTTAGAATATTTAAGATTGATGATAAGATAATGAGGAGGAACCCCAGGTGAATAGTTGGATAATCGTGTTAATCGTTACCGTAGTGGTGCTTGGTATCGCCGCTGTGGTTTTGTATTTCCTTGGCAAGAAGGCACAGAAGAAGCAGGCTGAGCAGCAGGCGCAGATCGAGGCCATGAAGCAGACCGTTTCCATGCTGATTATCGACAAGAAGAGAATGAGGATGCGGGATTCAGGCCTTCCCCAGTCGGTTATCGCCTCTGCCTCCAAATTGATGCAGAGGGCGAAGCTTCCTATCGTAAAAGCCAAAGTTGGCCCCCAGGTACTTTCTCTGGTATGCGATGAGAAAATTTTCGACAGCATCCCGGTAAAAAAGGAAGTGAAGGCTACCGTCAGTGGAATCTATATTACCAGTGTAAAGGGTCTTCATGGTAAGGCTCCTGTCCAGGAGGTGAAGAAAAAGAGCTGGTGGAAAAGAGCTGCAGATACCATTCAGGAAAAGGGCGGTGCCAGATCCATCAAGTAAATTCAGATAAAAATATGCTGCCACCGACTTCGGTGTTCAAGGAATCCCAGGCCTTGAGTACCGAAATCGGTGGCAATTTTATCCTCTGAGAGAAAACTGCTCTCCGTCCAGAGAACGAATATCCACATGAATCTTACAATCTGCCAGATGCTCATAGTTTACATCCAGTGCATAGTCCACCTCAAGCACCATCCGCTTTTCCTCCTCTTCGAGTGCAACCCTTGAAGCCTCAAGTCCAATGACAATGCTTCCATAGGGCGTTCTGTAGTCAGTATGGTTCTTCTGCTTTTCCACAAAATCCATATGCACATTGACAGGTCCTCTTTTCGTCAGGTGCATTTCCCCGGGCAAAAATTTAATCATATTTTTTACCGGAGCTTCTATCCCCTCTATGATTTCTTCATATAAAATATAGTGAGTGTCGCCTTTAAGATAATACTCCCCACGCTGTATGCTTTCAATCTTTTCTCCATCCTCTCCGGTGTCAAACTGCATTCCCCGGATGGAAACCAGTACATCCTTGGTCATCCTCTCTAATACTCCTCAATGTTAATCTGTTTAGCTGATAAAATTCCATATTTAAAAATAGAATTGGCAAAGTGCTGAAATTTTTCTGCTCCGTCACTGACATAAAACTGGTACTGATTCGTTCCAAGAGACGGTCTCTTTTCACACAAAAGCTGCTTTTGATCCAGAAGTTCTTTTAGCTCTCTGGCCGTTTCATAAGCCGGGTTCACCAGAGTCACCCCTTCTCCCATTACCCGTTTTACTGTGCTGCGAATCAGAGGATAGTGCGTACAGCCCAGAATCAAAGTATCAATACCCGAGTCCTTCAGGCTGCTTAAATAGCGCTGGGCAATCTCGTCTGTAACCGGATCCTCCAAAAGCCCTTCCTCTACCAAGGGTACAAAAAGAGGACAGGCCTTTCCCAAAACCTCCATCCCTCTGTTTAGCTGTTCTATGTATCGGGTATAAATTTCACTTCCAATAGTTCCTTCTGTAGCAATCACACCAATTTTCCCGTTGTGGGTAGCCTGCACTGCTGTTTTTGCTCCCGGCTTCACCACTCCCAGCATAGGTAAATCAGTTTCCTCCTCCAACTGCTCCAGTGCATATGCACTGGCTGTGTTGCAGGCAACAACAATAGCCTTTACTCCCTGTGCTTTCAAAAACCGGAGAATTTGTCGGGAATATTTCGTCACCGTTTCCCTGGATTTGCTTCCATAAGGAACTCTGGCCGTATCCCCAAAATAGACGATTCTCTCATTGGGAATCTGACGCATAATCTCTCTGACAACGGTAAGTCCCCCTACACCGGAATCAAATACACCAATAGGCAATTTGTTTTTATCGCACTCTTGTGAAATGCTCATAAAAGCTCCATTCTGTCATTTTCCTGACTGATTTTCTTTTTCAGCCCTTTCCTGCCAAAGCTCCCATAGCTTGCTTCTGATCACGATCTTGCTTCCGTCATCTTCCAAGATAGCAAAAAAATCCTCTTTGGGATTCTGCTCCTTTCCCATGCACACATAGGTTTCCTCTAAAAGGCTGAACTGGGGGTACATGATTCCCCAAAAAGCGGCCATCAGTAAGCACATAGCTATGGTCTGTTTTATTTCCTGCATTATTTTGCCCTACTTTCCTTTTTATGATGTTAGGGTCAAAAGCCCCTAACTATGATACCTACGGATTGTTACGTACTTCGTACTCCCACAATCCTGCAAAATATTCGCATATCGTGGTGAGCAAGCTCATGTGGGTTCAGACCTTTTGACCCTAGTATCTTTTTATTTTATCAGTATGGACAAAATCAGAAGGGCTATACAAATTTTACGCCTGTTTTTCCTTTTCCATTCCTATCTGCTGCAGGATAGATTTTTCCTGATTATCAATGTGGATGTCGATCGCTTCCTTTGCCCGCTCTGTTTCTCCCTTCAGTATACCCTCATAAATCTCCCTGTGCTCCTGCACCAACTGGCTATGCATTTTCACATCCTTTATGTATTCAAAGCGATAGCGGTACATCTGTTCTGCCAGATTATTGACCATCTGGGCAAGACGCATATTTCCGGTTGCTTCCACAATAATATCATGAAAAGCCACATCTGCCTTGGCAATTGCTCCAAAATCCCCGCTTTCTACTGCCTGCTCAAAAGCCTCACAGGCCTGACCGAGTTGTTCCTTTTCTTCCTCACTGATTCTTTTGCAGGCCAGCTCTACCGACAGGGTATCCAATACCTTCCTTACCTCCAGTACATCCTGCATACTTTTTCTGGTAATCTGAGCTACCTCTGCCCCGCGCCTGGGAATCATGGTAACCAGTCCTTCCAGCTCCAGCTTGCGAATGGCTTCACGAATGGGGGTGCGGCTCACCCCCAGCTTATTGGCCAGATGGATTTCCATCAGCCGCTCTCCCGGCTTCAATTCTCCGGTCAGGATTCCTTTTCGGAGGGTCTTAAATACCACATCTCTTAGTGGCAAATATTCATCCATATCTCCCTGAAACATACTTCCCATCAGCCGCTCCTTTCTTTCCTGCTCTTTCTTCTGTCTCTCAGGCGGTTTCTATGATTACCTGTGCGCCAGGCGCAAAGGCGGTAAGAACACTTTGCGGTGCCAGCCCCTGACTTCTTATCCTCATGAGAGCCTGCTTTGCCTTTTGTTCATCAGCAAAAATACCGAAAACCGTCGGCCCGCTTCCACTCATCAATGCATTCAGTGCCCCTTCTTCCTTCATGAGCTGCTTCAGCCTGCCGATTACCGGATATTCCTTCTCAGTTACGGTTTCCAGCACATTGCCCATATTCGCCGCAATTTGGAGTAAGTCCTGCTGCTTTATCGCCTCTACCATGGCATCAATATTCGGATGGCTGGTTAAAGCGGCTGCATCCAGCTTCTGGTATACCTCCTTCGTAGATACATACAAGTCCGGCTTGGCAATGAGCAGAATGCAATCCGGAGCAGGAGGAAGAGCAGTCAGCTTCTCTCCTATTCCCTGGCTGAGCATGGTTCCTCCCTGAATACAGTAGGGTACATCAGCACCTATTCTCACTCCCAGCTCCTTCAGTCTTTCCTCACTGCAGCCCAGTCCAAAAAGTCGGTTCATTCCCACCAGAGTTGCTGCCGCATCGGTACTCCCTCCGGCCATACCTGCTGCAATGGGGATCTGCTTGGTCAGGGAAATTTCCACTCCCTTTGGAATGGAATACTCCTGATACAGAATATGGGCAGCCTTGGAAATGAGGTTATTGTCATCATCAGGAACATTCTCTGCATCCACATGGATAAGAATGCCCTCTTCCTCCCTTGCCGTCAGTACCAGAGTATCATAGAGTCTTACCGTCTGCATAACCATATTTACTTCATGATAGCCGTCTGCTCTCCGGCGAAGCACATCCAGGCCCAGATTCACTTTGGCCATTGCCTGTATCGTCACTTTCTCCATCTTTACCTCAATTCTGCTGTTTATCGTTTATCCTTGAATAGTTGCGTTGATTGTATACAATATACACTGATTGTTTCCAATTATATACAATTTTTTCTTCTTCGTCAAGGAAAGCCTAAACTATTTTAGGTTTCTACCGATATAAAAAATAGAAACAAAAGGTTAGGTATCTTCAGGGGATGCAGGCCTCCCCCGCCTCATTAATTCTATGGTCTGCAGAATGGAGTCGATTATGAGTGTAAATGGAATTACGTGTTGTGGCTCTCCTTCCTGTGGCACCACTTGCTGCACCAGTGAAGCCAAAGCAAAAACAGAAACAAAAGCATCCGCAGTTACCGGCAATACCAATGCACAAAGCGGTGTAGTATATGAGCCTTCCGCTGCTAACACTGTGGACAGCAGCAAAAAGACCTATAAGCCCAATACGGAGCTGGTAAATAAACTGAAGGCCGATGCAGAAGCAAGAACCCAGCAGATGAGAAATCTGGTAGAACAGCTCATGCGAGGACAGGGCAAAGCCATTGGAACCGCCGATGATATGTGGAGCTTCTTAAGAAACGGTGATTTCACTGTCGATGCGCAGACCAAGGCTCAGGCCCAGGCCGATATTGCAGAAGATGGTTACTGGGGTGTCAACCAGACCTCTGATCGTATTGTAGAGTTTGCAAAGGCTCTTACCGGTGGAAACCCGGATAAGATTGAAGAGATGCGTGCAGCCTTCCAGAAAGGCTTTGATCAGGCAACCAAGACCTGGGGCGGCAAATTACCGGATATTTCCCAGAAAACCTACGAAGCTACCATGAAGAAGTTTGATGACTGGGCTGCCGAAGCACAGGGAACAGCTACTATTGCGTAATATAATGATACCAGGGTCAAAAGGTCTGAACCCACATGAGCTTGCTCAAATGTGGGTGAATGTCCTTGAGACCCGCCAAAATATGAGCTTAAAAGTGGGGCTTTTGACCCTAACATCATATCATTAGGTAAGATTCTATCATATGCACTGGAGATGGGGCCGTTATAACGGCCCCACCTTTAATTTACTTCTTTTACAATCAGAATTTTCTGCCCCTTCTGCAATGTGTCGGAAGAGAGTTGATTCAGGCTTCGGATGGAATCCAGGGGTGTCAGGTATTTTTTTCCTACCTCCCACAGGCTCTCCTGTTTTCCCGGAAAGTAAACCACTATACCCGGCAGCTCCCTCAATTTCTCCGGTTGGAAGGGCTGAACCTGAAGTCCGCTCAGCGTGGGTTGCTGCCATCTTTTTCCCAAAGTAATTTCCAAACCTACTATTGCTTTTATTTCTATATTTTCACTGTCCAAAAGGGTTCCTGTTAGTATTTCCAAGGCAGGCACAATATTCCAGTAGCTCTCTTCTGTGAGCGATACATTTTCTGCCAGATAAGAATAGGGGATTTCTCCCTTAATTGATTCATAGGCCTTTTCCTCATCCTCCGTCATATATAAAATCGTGACGGCTATTGCGCCCTCAACCTCCAGACCTCTTTCACTTTTTATTACCTCCTGTGGCAAAAGGCTGCTCTCCACATGGCATACCTGCAGGATTTTTCCTCCTGACGAGGGTACAGAAAACACCTGGGATAATTTTATCCTTCCCTGCTGTTTATCCTGCATCATTTTTCTATATCCCTTGGTATACACCGGAGTTACCTCTTTGGTCGTTCCGTAAGCATCGGTAAGGATTTCCCACTCCCTGTTTTCCAACAGACGGATAGGCAGATCCAATACCATTTCCACTTCCAGCATTCTGGACTCACCATCATAATCTTCTTTAATACCCAGTACCCCTGATGCGATCTTCGGTACGATTTCAGAAAGCATGGTACTTCTACTTCCTGGACATTCCAGATTTTGGCTAAAGGGTATCGTAGTGGAAAAGGATTTTATACTGCGCCCCTCCCCTTCTCCTTCATAGAAAAGAAAAAGACGAATTTCTCCCTGCATACCTATACTATCTTCCAGGGTACGGATTTCCCATTTCCCCAACTCCAGCGATTTCCACAACACCTCCTGGACAGGAGGCATATTGGCAGGGAGCTCCAGTTCTTCTTTAATGCGCAGAATGTCCTTTCGCTCCACTGCAAGCACCGATTGGCTCAACAGCTCCTTTTGTACCTCCATTCCTTCTGCACCGGTAAGCCCTACCGGAATTTCTTCATCATAAAGGACAAGCGCAGAGACGCCAAACTGCAGCAAGGCCCGGATACTGATTTTCCGTGAATTGATCAGTCCTGCCCGCAGATCCTCTATCTGTGGGTAAACCTCTACATGGTCAATAGCTTCCAGCCCTTCTGCTCTGATTTTTTCTTCAAAAGAAATTTCCCCCTGCAGACAGTACATTCTGCCCTCATCCTCCTGTGAACGGATGAGAATTTCATAAACCAGTCTTCCTCTCACCACTACCAGATCCTTGCCTGGGCGAATTTCATCCATGGCTACCTCTGCTCTTTCCAAAAGTATGGCTGAAGCATCCGGATTTCTGTCACTGATATTTTTATCCTCCTCCAGGGTCACCTGGGTGCTCACCTGACATTTACTTCGTTCCATATGTAAATTGGCCTTTACTAATTCCACAAAAATACCTCCTCAAGTCTACCTGTTATACTGTATGACTTGAGAAGGTATTTTAGACCTTTGATGTATTTATTTCACACAGCCGATCAGCTCGGATATTTGCCCAATGCCTTCCTGCTCCATAAATTCTTCAATCCCCTCTATGATTTCTACCGTAGCATAGGGGTTTACAAAATTCATGGCTCCTACTGCTACAGCAGCGGCACCTGCCATAATAAATTCCAGAGCATCTTCAGCATTGGCAATACCACCCATTCCAATGACCGGAATCTTTACCGCATTGGCCGCCTGATAAACCATACGAACCGCTATAGGCTTAATGGCAGGCCCGGAAAGCCCTCCGGTTTTATTGGCCAGTGCAAATCGGCGCTTTTGAATATCAATTTTCATTCCTGTAATGGTATTGATTAAAGAAATGGCATCCGCTCCGGCACTTTCTGCTGCCCTGGCCATTTCTGCAATGTCAGTCACATTAGGACTCAGTTTCATGATGATCGGTTGTCCCGCAACTTTTTTAATTCTGGAGGTAATATCAAAAAGAGCCTCCGTACTCTGACCAAAGGCAATGGCTCCTTCTTTGACATTTGGGCAGGATACATTGATTTCAAGCATATCCACTGCCTCAGTTGAAAGTTTTTCCACCACATCAAGATAATCCTCTACGGTTTTTCCGCAGACATTTACGATAACCTTGGTATCAAACTTCTTAAGAAAAGGCAGATCTCTTTCCAGGAATACATCTATTCCCGGATTTTGCAGTCCAATGGCATTCAACATTCCCCCATAGGTTTCGGCCACTCTGGGGGTTGGATTTCCTGGCCAGGGAATAGCCGCCACTCCCTTGGTAACCACACCGCCCAGGCGGTTTAAATCTACAAATTCTCCATATTCCATACCGGAACCAAAGGTGCCGGAGGCTGTCATCACCGGATTCTTAAACTCTACCCCTGCAATGGTAACCTTCATCTTTTCCACAGCCTTGTCCTCCTCTCTTCCTTCTTTCTTCTTTTTTTCAGCCCTTAAAAGCTGCAGCCGTTCTTATATTTCTACGTCTTTGGCCTCAAAGACGGGGCCATCCGTACAAATCCGGGCATTGTTTACATGAGAATGCTGATCCACCTTCGAGGTTTTACAAACACAGCCCAGGCACGCTCCCACTCCGCAGGCCATACGCTCCTCCAAAGAAAGGTACGCCAAAATTCCTTTTTCGGCAGCGTAGGCTTTTATGGCTCTAAGCATGGGCATAGGGCCGCAGGCATAAATCACCTCTGCCGAAAGAGAATTAGCTTTGATGGCATCCAGTATATTTCCTTTCGTTCCTACGCTTCCATCCTCAGTAGCAACAAATACTTCCCCATAATCGGCCAATTCTTTTTGCAGAAACAGGCTGCTGTCACGATACCCCAGCAAGATCTGCTTGTCTGCCTTAAGCTCCTTAGCCAACTGCAATAAAGGGGGGATTCCGATTCCGCCTCCTATTAAAAAAACCTTCTTGCCCCGGCCTGCCTCCAAAGGAAAGCCATTTCCCAGAACACCCAGAACGGCCACCTTTTTCCCTGGTCCATAAGAAGAAAACTCTTTGGTTCCCTGGCCCGTAAGACGATAGACCAGACGCAGCCTTCTCCCTTCTTTGTCTACTTCACAAATACTGACAGGCCGGGGAAGCAGCGTGCTTTTATCTTCCGGATACAGGCCGATAAATTGTCCTGCTTTTGCCTCACCGGCCAGATCCGTTTCCAACCATAAATCATAAATGCCGGGAGCAGACTGCTTCTGCTCCAGAACCTTGGCCCATTCTTTTTTCTTTCCCATTATGCTCTCCTTTGCCCCAGACACATTGATTCGCTTCATTTTCCCATGTGCCGGCTTTCTTCATCGTAAACCACCTTGCCCCGACAAATGGTCTTTTTCACTTTCCCCAGCATCGTCTTCCCCAAAAAGGGAGAATTTTGGGATTTTGAAACAAAACCTTCTGCCCTCCATAACTCATTGGGGTCAAAGATAACCAGATCTGCCGGACCGCCTTCCTTTATATAGCCTGCATCTAAGTCATAAAGCCGGGCAGGTGCATAGCTCATCCGTATCATCAGATCCATTAACGGCAATCCTGCTTTTTCTACCAGTTCTCCTATCCCCAGCGACAGCGCCGTTTCCAGTCCGAGAATTCCGCTGGGTGCCTTGGTCAGCTCTCTGGCCTTATCCTCTGCGCTGTGAGGCGCATGATCGGTGGCAATTAAATCCAGGGTACCATCCTTGATCCCCTGAATAATCGCCAAGCGATCTTCCTCCTCTCTTAATGGTGGATTCATTTTTGCCATGGTTCCCTGACGAATTAAGGCCTCCTGCGTCAGTGTAAAGTGATGGGGAGTTGCCTCTCCATGAAGCCTATCCCCTCCCGGCAGAGCCTTTGCCCTTCGTAAAAGCTCAACCGTTTCCTTACAACTGATGTGCTGCACATTTAGAAGGGCTCCGGTCTTCAGAGCCAGCTTTATATCCCTTTCCACCATGCTGATTTCTGCTTCTCTGGGAGAGCCCCCTATACCAAAGTGCTCAGATGCCTTCCCCTGATGGATTCCATTATTGGTAATCAGAGAGGGGTCTTCCTCATGCAGACTTAAGGGAACCTGCAGACGGGCGCTGGCCTCCATAGCTTTTTCCAAAAGCTCCGTATCCATTAACGGCATACCGTCATCGGTAAAGCCTACTGCACCTGCCTGTAAAAGAGCTTCGAAATCTACCAGCTCCTTCCCCTGCTGCCCCTTGCTTACACTGGCACAGCTTTCTATCCGAATAGAGGTCTGCTTCCCCTTTTCCAGCACATAGCGCAAAGTGTCCTCATTATCTACGGTAGGCTTAGTATTGGCCATCAGCACTACCGTAGTAAATCCTCCCTTTGCCGCAGCCAGGGCTCCGGTGGAAATATCCTCCTTATATTCAAAGCCCGGCTCTCTGAAATGCACATGGACATCTACCAACCCGGGGGCTATATAAAGCCCTTCTCCGTCAATGATCTGAAGCTGTTTGATGTCCTCAGTTGAAAAGAAGGATAGATTTGGTTCTCCTTCTTCCGCTTTCCAATTGATTTTCAGTATTTTATCAGCTTTGATAAAAATATCCGCAATTCCCTCATAACCGCTTCCGGGCTCCAGCAGATAACCGTTTTTGATCAGCAGCATCCCCTTTTCCTCCTCCGTCGTTTCCTGTCAAAAGTATATCATATCTGCTATTGAAAAACTACCGGCAATCCTACTTCTGTAGTTCTGAGCACCAGATAGGGATAAGAGGCCACTTCCTCCTTTTGAGGCTTTTCCTTGGGACCCAGAAGGCAGGTGTCTACATAAAGTGCATTGTCTGTCGTATAAAACTCCCTTACTACAATAGAATAACCACCGCTTTTCTGCTTTCCGTATCCTATGACAATATAGCGATTTCCCTGATCCATATAGGTCAGCTTCATGACTTCACTTTTTTTCCTTTCAATTAGCTGGGCAAGCTGATCTGGAATAAGTTCTTCACTGATTACCACAAAACTGGCCGGCTTCTTTTCCTTCTGTGGCGGCACAAGGCTGCAGCCCATGACAATTCCCATACATAGTATCGAAAACGCCAGTGCGAAGCCTCTCTTTCTCTTCTTCCATTCCTCTTCTTTCACAGTTTCTACTCCCCCTATGGCTCTTAAAAAAATATATTCTCTTTTCTTCTTCCCCATGCCTTGTTTGAGGAAAGTATTTCCTGTATACTTATTACTTGAGCAATAGAGTTGCCTGAGTAAACTGAAAGGAGATCACTATGATTCGTTTTATCTGTGTAGCCCTTTTCGTCATCCTGTTTCTTATCTGCAGTATTCCTCTGCTGATTGCAGAATGGTTGATCGGACACTTCAATATGGATTGGAAAAACCGCAGCAGTCTGGCTATCATCCGCTGGGCCTTCAGTGTATGCCTGCTGATGTCCGGTGTAAAGGTCACTGTCCTCGGTGAGGAAAATATACCCACAGATCAGGCTGTTCTGTTTGTGGCCAACCATCGCAGCTACTTTGATATCCTGCTGACCTATGTACGAATGAAGCGGCCTACCGGCTTTGTCGCCAAAAAGGAAATGGCCAGGTATCCTCTCCTAAGCAACTGGATGGTAAATATCCACTGCTTATTTTTGGACCGCAAAGATATCAAGCAGGGGCTGCAGACGATTCTCACCGGAATTGAAAAACTGAAAAATGGTATTTCCATCTTTATTTTTCCTGAGGGTACCCGTAATAAAACTGCCGACACCTTTCTTCCCTTCCACGGCGGCAGCTTTAAACTGGCCGAAAAATCAGGCTGTCCTATCATCCCCATTGCCATTAACAATGCAGCAGATATTTTTGAGGATCATCTTCCTAAAATCAAAAAAACCCATGTAGTGATGGAATTCGGCAGACCTGTCTATCCCAAGGAGCTGGACAAAGAATCAAAGAAAAATCTGGCCAATCTTATTTCCGGACAGATTCAGGAGATGTATAACAAAAATAAAAACCTGGTTTAAGCCAGGTTTTTTTTCAGCCATTCTGCTACTTTTGCAAATTCCATGCCATGAGAAGCCTTAAGCAAAATCGTATCCCCGGGAAGCAGTGCCTCTTTCAGCAGGGAATACAGCTCCTCTTTTTCTCTTGCATAAACGATTTGGGGAGCTGGTTTGCCGGAGTTTTTGGCCGCTGCTTCCATTGCCCCTCCATACATAGCCTCAGACAGCTTTCCCACACAAAAAAGTATATCCGTCTTCTCTTCGGCGGCATAAGCCCCTACCTGTCTGTGCATAGCCTCTTCCTCCCGGCCCAGCTCAAACATATCTCCCAGAACAGCCACCCGTCTGCCTGCCGCCTCCTGCAGCAGATCCAATGCCGCTTTCATGGAAACCGGATTGGCATTATAGCAATCATCAATTAAGACATAGTCCTTTAGCTCTACCACATGGCTTCTTCCGGCCACCGACTGCACTCCTCGTATTCCCTCTCTGATCTCTTCTTGTGACATACCCAGCGTATGCGCGATTGCTGTGGCTGCCAGTGCGTTCAATACCATATGCTCTCCCGGTAAAGGCACATCAATTTGAGGAATATGTATCCTTCCGTCTATACTGATCCGGCTGCCCAAAAGTCCCCGGGAAATTTCTTCAGACGGATAATAATCATTAGCCCGATTTCGTCCAAAGGTAACTACCCTGTCTCCATATTTTTCCTTTAAAGTAATCAGCTTATCGTCATCACCGTTCACGCAGATAAGCCCCTCCCGATTCCAGAAATCCAGGATTTCCAGCTTGGCCTTCAATACTCCGTCTCTATCTCCTAAGGCTTCCAGATGGCACTCTCCAATATTGGTAATGACACATATGTCAGGCTTTGCCATTTCACTAAGGCGGCGCATTTCACCAAACTGACTGATCCCCATTTCCAGCACTGCAATTTGGTGCTCCTCCTTAATCTGTAAGATGGTAAGAGGCAGCCCCACCTCATTATTAAAATTGCCCTGAGTTTTCCACAAAGGGAAAGCCTTTGCCAATACCCCTGCAATGAACTCCTTCGTGCTGGTTTTTCCTACACTGCCGGTTATCCCGATTACCTTAATATTCAACCGGCTTCGGTAATATCTTGCCACATCCTTTAACGCCTGGAAGCTGTCCTTAACCAGAATACACGGCCCCGGCAAGGGCTTGGGGAGTTCTTCACAAATCACAGCCAGTGCCCCCCGGGCAAAAACTTCAGGAATAAAACGATGCCCATCTACCCGTTCTCCCTTTGTCGCAATAAAGACTCCTCCCGGGGATAGAAGCCTGGAATCCAGCACCACTCCCTGTGCCTCCTCTTTTGTCAGTCCATCCCCTCCGTAAAGCTCACCGCCACAGGCCAGGACAATATTCTCAATGGTCAAATTCTTCATGCAGGCTCCTTTTTCAATGCAATTTCCATAATCTTCTCACACAGATCTTCAAAGCTCATTCCCGCCGCCGCTGCCTCCTGCGGCAGCAATGAGGTGGGGGTCATTCCCGGGAGGGTATTGGCCTCCAGACAAAACATATCCCCCTGTTCATCCATCATGAAATCCATCCGGGCATAGCCCTTAAGCCGCAGCACTTCAAATACCTTCTGGGCAATCTCCTGCATCTGTCTGCTCTGTTCTTCCGGCAGCCTGGCCGGACAGGTTTCTATCGTGCTGCCTGCCTGATACTTGTTTTTATAATCATAAAAGCCCTGCAGCGGAGCGATCTCAATAACCGGAAGCGCTTTTCCTTCCAGCACTCCTACTGAAAATTCGCGACCAGAAATATAGGCTTCAATCACTACCTCCTGATCATAAAAAAACGCCTCTTCTTTTGCCTTCTCATATTCCTCCGGTGTATGGGCAATGGATACTCCCACGCTGGAGCCTCCACAGCAGGCCTTTACCACACAGGGGAGAGAAACCTGCCCGGAATCCTGCTCTCCCTTTTTTAGTTTTACTCCCGGAGGAGTTGGAATATGATGTGCAGCAAAAAGCTCCTTGGTAATCCCCTTATCCATACACAGGGCGCTGCTGATATAGTCCGTTCCTGTATAACGAATTCCCAGTAAATCGAAAGCAGCCTGCAGCTTTCCGTTTTCTCCGTTTTCTCCATGCAAAGCAAGAAAAACCAACTCAGCCTGCCGACAGATATCGATCACATGAGGACCAAAGAAGCTCCTTGTCTCACCCTTTCGAAGAGCCTTTATTTCAGCAATATCCGGATTTTTTTCTCCGATTTTTCCCACCTGCTCTGCCCAATCAATATTCTCTTCAAAGACACTTTCCCATTCGCCTTCATAACCCAGATAGACATCCAGAAGCATTGCAGTATGCCCTCTTCTTTTCAGTGCCTGATAAATCATGCGCCCGGAACTTAAGGAGACATCTCTTTCTGAACTGGTTCCACCTGCTAAAACAACAACCTTCATTCTTTCCTCCACTCTGAAGCGTTTTCACCTCTATTTTGTACTCTGCAAGAGTAAATAGAGCAGGGCTGCATCACCCTGACTTACGCCCTCCCCGTTTTGCAGATTTCTTTTCCCAAAGCCCTCTGCCAGGCAGACTGCATCCGGGTTTCTTCCCAGAAAATAATCCCGATAATTTTTTTGCAGGGTACTGTACTCATGATTAGTAATGATATAATTGACCAGTGCCATGACCGACATATCCTTCAGCATACCTTCCACATCATAAAAATCCCGTACCCCGGAAACATAATAATTATCCTTGCCGCTGGTCAGAGAAATGGTTTCTGCCTGCTTCATCACTTTATTCATCAGCTGCTTGTTCCATTCCATATTGGTACTATATTTGCAGGATAAATAGGCATAGTCTCCAAATAAGGAAAAATCATATCGGGTATAGCTTTTTGCCTCTTCCTTCATCCCCAAATACTGGCCGATGGCCTGAGAATAGCGAGCCCTTCCCGTTTTCTTAAATAGCTGGGTTACCGCAAAGTATCCTGCATCATAGCTCACATTATCCAGGCTGCCTCTAATACTGGAAAAGGCTCTTTCTGCTGAAAGCTGGGCCTGTGTAGCCGCAGCAATATCCGTAGCCTGAAGATAGTTGGCGTACATGGCCATAACCCCTGCAAATTCTGCCGTAGCTGCCAGAGAAATGGCTTGAGCTTCTGTTTCCTGCGGTATCACTTCGTATACACTTCCGGTTTTTTCATCCTGAGCCAGGGAAAGCAGTTCTATTTTCTCCTTAAGTACACGCTGCAGTCTTTCCGGCTCTAAGATCTTCTCCGGATAAAGCTCCAGCGTCAGCAGTATCCCTGCCAACTGATAACAAAGGCTGGATGTGTCCCGATTATCCAAGGCAAGCCGATCCAAAAGGCTGACCTCCAGAGAAGCATATGCCCCCTCCTGAATCACAAAAATATCGGAATATCCCAGATTTTTTTGATAAAGATAATAACTGCCTTCCTTTTTCAAAGAAGAAAAATCTGCTAAATAGAGAGTCTCTCTTTCTTCTCCCTTCCTGTTTTCTTTCTGGTAAACACTAATCCTTGCTTCTTTCAATGTTCCGGCAAAAATCGGCTGATTGGTAGCTGCATCATAGACTCCAAAGAAGGTATCCAACCCGTTGCCCTGTAAAATCGCCACCTTACTCTCTTCGGGAAGATACCCAATCTGATTCACCAGAATATTAGGTGTCTGTTTGGGAGTAGTATAAGAAAAGTCCGGCGTCAATCCCAGAGTGTCCTGATCACTTTCCTTGGCCATCCCCAGTGAATCCAGCGGACTGCCAAAAGAAAAAGAACACCCGGCCAACATACTGATACACAAAAGAATTGACAGCCAGACCTTTATACGCACACCTTTTTCCTCCCTTATCTTCTTCTTTCGTATTATACAGAAAAGTAGCTCTTCGGTAAAGCCCGGCTTTTACTTATTTTAGTTTTCCCATGGGATCCATCGGTGTTCCATCCTTTGACAATGCAAAATACACGTTGCAGCCTTCTACACTGTAGTATTTTGTAGGTGCGGCAACATCAGCCAGATAGGCTCCTTTTTCCACCAGATCTCCTTCCTTTACCTGAATATTCGTTAGCTGTCCATATACTACCTGGTAGCCGCTTCCGATATCCATGTAGATGGTATTGCCGGTCTCCTCTTCTTTGGCAATTTTACTCACCCTGCCGGTGGCTGCAGCACTGATCTGCTGCCCCTCTGTGGCCTGAATGACAATGCCCGGATTGACCTTATATTGCTCCAGACTGGCAAAATATACGGGTTTGTCCATACTATAGTTGATGAGGACATTGCCCACCACAGGCCAGACCAGAGTTTCCTTTTCTCCAAACTTTAGTTCCTCAGGCTTCTCCTGCTCTTTATCTGCCTTCGATGGCTCCTCCGTTTGACTGCCGTTTTCTTCTCCTGCGGCCAGCTCCCAGGGAAACAGAGCCTCACTCTCCCCACCTTCCTTTTTTACGATCTCGGGATTTTCCACTTTGCGAGAGCTTACCTGTGCACTGTCCTGAATATCAGAATCGGAATGTTCAGCAGAGTCTTTTATGGGAAACTCCGTCTTATTCCCATCCTCCTCTGCTTTTTGAAGTCCCGACAGATCCACTACATAGTCCTGGTTGGCCTTATTTCTTTCTTTTACATACACACCAGTCATGGTAAGAGCCGTAAGCACAAAAAGACTGGACATCAGCATAATTATTTTTTCTTTTTTCTGATTTCTCCTTCTTCGCTTCATTGTATCTTCCTCCTTTTTCCTTAGTTTTTCCTTTCCTGGTATCTTTATACCCGTTTTTCCAATCTTTAAAACTTTTCAATTACAACTTTTCAATAGTAATCTCAGAAAAGAAGGTTTCCAACAACTGACGATAGGTTTGTCCCTGTTTGGCCAGCTCATTTGCCTGGTACTGGGAAAATCCAAAGCCATGTCCCATTCCTCTCGTTTTTATGACGATCGTATCATCCTGCTTTTCCAATGTGAAGCAGGATGAATTTAGTCCCAAAGCATAACGAAACTCTTCACCCTGTATCTTTTTTCCCCCAATCTCCACCGTTTTTACATAATCTGCCAAATCCCGATGAAGAATGATCTTATCTAAAGTCCATTTTTCCTCTCCTAATAACCTACTCACCTTTTTTTCAAATTCTCTCCTTGAAAGCTCTGCTCTGCCCAAATATTCTTTTGCCTCGACATCCTGCGGGCAGGGGCAGGAGCATACATAGGCCCAACGTTTTGCATGAGCCTGATACTCACCTACTGTTCTGGTCATGCCACTGCTGATTCGAAAAAAGGGCGGAGCTGCAATCTGTCCCTGCCATACCAATACCATTCCCTTGGTTTCCTCTAATATTTCCTTAATCAGTGCACAATTTTCCTCATTTGATTCTTTCCAGATTTTCTGGCAGGCAGTGGGTGAAAGATAGGCTTCTTCCAGCTCATTTCCGGGAATAATATCATATCCCTTCTCTTTTTTGGCCAGACTATAGCACCAGGAGCGCAGCATAATTGCCTGAGCCTTTAGGGTTTCCCTCTCGTAATCCACAGGGATGGTAGCTGCCATCATACCGGCCAGATACTCTTCCAATGGAATTCGTTCCTTTCCCCATAGCCTGTCCACTTCTACCCAGGTATCACTGATATAGTTGGCAGAACGTATTTCTTCCTGACCTCCATCACCCATAAGGCTGCCTAAATAGGGAAGAAGAAGAAAAAAAAGAAGAGTGAACAGGATCAGTCTTCCTGCCGCTCTCCTTCTTTCTTTCCGGGGCCTTACTCTTTTCATCAGGGTCACCTTCCTTTCTTCTTAAGTCTATGTTCCCTGAAAAAAAATATGCCCTGTTAATTTTATGCTAACTGCTCCAAATGACCGACTGCCAGATCAAGATGCTGCAGGGTTCCTGCCAAACCGTTTTCATACAGGAAAATTCCCGTGCTGCGGATTGCTCCATTGATCTCACCTTGACTGTTTTTGTGAGTGAAGTCAGTGGCTGCATTCTGCAGGCAGATCGCACCTACTCCCTTTTCCTCCAGCCGATATAATCTGGATGTTCCGTCTTTTTGCTGTATCCAAATCTTTAGCTTATCCCAAATGCTGTCATTCTCATCGATCCAGCCGTTTCCATCCTCATCATACTTTGCCAGATCAGCAAAGCCGTCTCCCGATTTTGTTCCAAACAGTTCCGAGCCGTTATTGATCTTCCCATCTCCATTTAGGTCCAGAGCCAGATAGCCGCTGTCCTCACAAAGCCGAGAAATAGCCTCTTCTTCTCCGTCTGCATCCAGATCGAAGAAAAATTTCTGATCAGAAACCTCTGCAATATTCCCATTCAGATTAATGACCAGAGGATCACACATGGCAGTTGTCCTGCGCTCCCGGCTGATATATTGGGAAAAGCTGCGGCTCATGCCTACATCCACCTGAAAAGAGAGTTCCCGCCCATCTGCAGTTCTAACCATTCCGACAGCAGAAAAGCTGGTGCTTTCCGATTCTGAATAGAAGATCTCCTCCCTGGCCGTAATTTGAAGCGTCTGTATGGGTCTTGCCTCTATCCTGTTTGGGGACAGATCGGAGGAACTCAGTCCGTTCTTCAGCCCCAGTCTCTCCGCCAGATCCTTTCCTGCACGTTCCCCAAAGAGCAGCTTCCATAAATAAACGATGGTTTGCTGCCTAATCTCCTTTAGGGCTTCTCCAAAGTCCGCTTCCGTATTTGCCTGATACAGCCGGAAGAGATTTCCTGATCCCGACAGCTTTGCCTGGGCATCATTCAGTTTTTCTCCTCCCCCCTCTTTTGTATTCTGTAAATTTTCCTCTGTTCCTAATTCTTCCTCAGTGGTGGCGCCGGTCATTCCTCCTCCCAGGCTCACCTGATAAGATAACCTCCTTGTCTGACTGGACTGAAGAGTCCTTGCGGATTCCATTCCTATAAAAGAAGAAGCAATTTTCAATCCCTCATTTCCTTCCTTTTGCAGCAATCCTTTATTCGTCTTAACCTCCCTGTATCCGACAAATAAAAAAAGGTGCACAAGTGAGTAAATCCGTTTACTCTCCCGGCACCTTCCCTGGTTCTGCCTTATATTCATAAAAGCACCTTGGCCAAAGGGCTTCCATGTACTTATTATATCGGCCAGCTCAAAAGAAACTTTAGCAGATAAAAGACGTAAATCAGGATAATATACTGCGTGAATAGTGTAGTTATTTAGAAACCCTTACATCAGCTTCTTCCGTTATTTCCCCAGAACCTGTAATTCTACTACATGATTAGTCGTTCTGATGTTATTTCCATTCATATATACACGAATATAGCGAGCCTCAACACTTTCTCCTTCCCCCGGTTTTGTCCGTTCGGTATTTCCATCCAGCCAGTTCACCCTATATGATGTATTTTCTTTTCATTCGTTACACTTTTATGGCACTATTCAACAAATCTCTCTATACTTCTCTTTCAAGTCGAAGTCCGGTATACACCAAGGTGAGGAGCCGTTTAATTTCTGAACCATTACAAAATTCTTTTCTTCATGCTACAATAAGGAGAATATCTTGATGTGACAATGTGACAAATGGATGATAGAGAGGAACCGACAATGGACAGACAAATACGAATTGCTGTGAAAGAAGATGCCAAAGAGCTGCTTGCTCTTTATACGCCCTATGTGGAGCAAACAGCCATCACCTTTGAATATGAGGCTCCTTCCTTGGATGAGTTCGAGAAAAGAATCGAACAGACCCTTAAAAAATTTCCTTATCTGGTGGCTCAGCAGGATGGACAGCTTGTAGGCTATGCCTATGCCGGCCCCTTTAGACCCAGACCTGCCTATGACTGGGCCGTGGAAACCACAATCTATATCCGTCAGGACCAAAAGAAAACAGGGCTTGGCAGAGAATTATACCAAGCCCTGGAAAACCTTCTTTCAAAACAGCATATTTTAAATCTCTATGCCTGTATTGCCTATCCCACCGTTGAGGATGAATACCTGACCCGGGACAGTGTTCACTTTCACCAACGGCTTGGCTATCGTTTAGTAGGGGAATTTTACCAATGTGGTTACAAATTTGGCCGCTGGTACAATATGGTGTGGATGGAAAAGCATCTGGGAAACCATGAAGCTAATCCTTCCCCTGTATGCCGATTTAATTAACGATCAGATTTACAAAAGAAGCTGGCGGATTTTGTCCCCCTTCTTACTCCCAGGGGTATTCATCCAGGCTGACAAATTCATAGCCCTGATTTCTGGCATAGTCGATAAAGTCCCCCATAATCATCGCATTATCCGGTGACGTGGAGTGAAGCAGGATTACCGCTCCGGGATGCAGTCTTTCGGTAATGGTCTGCAATGATTTGCTGACCCCGGGCTGATTCTTCGGATCCCAGTCCGCATAGGCCAGGGACCAGAACACATTTTTATAGCCCAGATCATGAACTAAATCCATGGCATTCTCAGAATATTCACCCGATGGGAACCTAAAATACGGGCTTGTATAGCCAAAATTTGCCCGAAGATAATTATCTACGCCCAATATCTCCCAGGCAAGCTCTTCTCTGGATAAGGCACTGCAGTCGGGATGGGTGCTTGCATGATTACCCACAATATGTCCGTCATCAATCATCCGAGCTACAATTTCGGGAGCAGTCTGCAAATAATCCAGGGTACAGAAAAAGGTTGCTGTCACCTCCTTTTCCTTCAGTACGTTTAAGATATCAACGGTAAGATTTTCGTATTCATATCCGCAGTCAAAGGTCAGATACAGCTTTTTTCCCTCTGTCCGGTTATCCCAAGCCAGGGCTCCAACCTGAAGACTATCGAAATACGCCTGATTATCTACGGTAATCTGATTGGGGGCTCCATCCTTTGCCGCACCAAAGCCAAAGCTCTTCTTCTCTGTAGATAACCCCTCTTCATTCTCTGGATCCGAAACGAAAAACTCAATAATCTCCAGGGGTTCATTGCCGGTGAATGTGGAACCGGACACTTCTACCCGGGGGATATGGGTTACCACAGCAGCGCCTTCTTTCGGTTCTTTGGCCAAATCCTCCTCCAATGCCAATGAGGTATCTGTCTCCCCCTCCTCCGACAGATTCTCTGCTTTGCTTTCTTTCCTCTCAGGAGATGCCACAGTTTCCCCGAACTCAGCAGAAGAAAGAGTTTCCTTAGTGGAGCAGGCTCCCAGCATTAGAATGGCAATAGTAATCACGCTTAGTGTACTCAATAATTTTCTCATATGTCTTTCGCTTTCTTTAATCAATCATTATCTTCCATAATTAAGCAGCAATGAATAACAGGCAACGTCATGCGACCCTGCCTGTCTCCGTTTGTCTTTATCCGACTAAACCCTGTTATAATTAATCAAACAGCCCTTCAGAATAATCTGTCTTTCCTCATCGGTCAGTTCTCCCAAAGCCAGCTCGAATTCGGTCAAACTGCCATCCTTAACCACATAGGCCTTAATGGTGCTCTCCTTATTCTCCACAGCCTCACGAATACCCGGGAAGAACAGGTAGTCCAGATTCTTAAAGGGCAGTTCTCCCTCTTTAATCATAAAGGGAAGCATACCCCAGTTAATCAGGTTGGAACGATATCTCTTGGTAGCATACTCATTGGCAATATTTGCCCAGCCCCCTAATACCTTCTGGCAGCTTGCTGCCTGCTCTCTGGCAGAACCGTCTCCCGGCTTTCGGGCAAAAATGGTAGAGCCAAAGCCCATATTCCCCTCTCCTGCCTCAGGAAACCTGCTCTGAACCACAGCCATGATCTCTTTTAGTTCCGGTTTTGCTTCCAGCGGGCATTTTCCTTCCATAACCGCCTTCTGTGCCACCTGAATGTCCTTTGCCCGACCCACATATTGGGGATCTTTTCTGGAAAGAGCAAATTCTGCCAGTCCCAGAGGGTTGGAACGGTAGGAGGAGGTTTCTCCGGAGGGAATCAATTCATCCGTAGTGGTTACCGGATCATGGATTTCAGAAACCACACGAAGCAGGAGATTTTCAGGCAAGGCTGCCATTTCAGGCCAGTCCTTGATGTTGGGCCCTAATTTGATTTCTACCTCAGGATCTGCCACCCCTTTGGAATCAAATACACGATTGGCATAAATATTGGCATCAAAATGATATTGGTAAATACCCAAATCTCCATCAAAATCGGTTGCCGCCGTTAAAAATCCCTTATTTGCCGCTGTGGCTGCAATAGAGCGGGCATCCATCAGCGCTACAGAAGAAATCTGTCCGCTTTGCAGCTTACTTCCTTCACGATTGGGGAAGTTTCTGGTATTATGACGAATACTGAAGCCATTGTTGGAGGGAGTATCTCCTGCACCAAAGCAAGGCCCACAGAAGGCCGTTTTCATGATTGCTCCGGTTTCCATAAGGGCTGCTGCACAGCCATTCTTAATCAGCTCCATATAAATGGGAGTGGAGGCAGGATAAACATTCAGGGAAAATTCATCCGCACCGATATATTTTCCTTTTAAAATATCTGCTGCCGCACAGATGTTTTCAAAGCCACCGCCTGCACAGCCGGCGATGATTCCCTGATCTACATAGAGCTTGCCATCTCTGATTTTATCCTGCAGGGAATATTCTACTGCCCCATCCAGGCTTACCAGTGCCCGTTTTTCTACCTCTGCCAGCACATCCCCCAGATTCCGGTTTACTTCCTCAATGGTGTATACATTGCTGGGATGGAAGGGCATGGCTATCATAGGTTTAATTTTACTTAAATCAACGACTACCATACCGTCATAGTAGGCAACCTGACCCGGATTTAATTCCTTATGGTCCTTTACTCTTCCATGAATCTCAAAGTATTCTTTAATCACATCATCCGTTCGCCAAATGGAAGAAAGACAGGTGGTTTCTGTAGTCATTACGTCAATGCCGATACGGAAGTCTGCACTCAGGGCACTGACACCGGGACCCATAAACTCCATCACCTTATTCTTCACATATCCGTTTTCAAATACTGCACCGATAATCGCCAGAGCTACGTCCTGGGGACCCACACCCTTCATGGGTTCACCGGTCAAATAAATACCGATCACTCCGGGCATATTAATGTCATAGGTCTGGTTCAAAAGCTGCTTAACCAGCTCCGGTCCTCCCTCACCCATAGCCATGGTTCCCAGAGCGCCATAACGGGTATGAGAGTCAGAGCCCAGAATCATTCTTCCGCCGCCGCTCATCATTTCTCTGGCATACTGGTGGATAACTGCCTGATGGGGAGGCACATAAACACCACCATATTTTTTCGCACTGCTTAACCCAAACATATGGTCATCTTCATTAATGGTTCCCCCTACTGCACAAAGGGAGTTGTGGCAGTTAGTCAGCACATAGGGAATAGGAAACTTCTCCAGTCCTGACGCTCTTGCAGTCTGAATAATTCCTACAAAGGTAATATCGTGGGAGCAAAGCTGGTCAAATTTAATCTGCAGCTTTTGCATATTACCGGATTGATTATGTTCTTTTAAAATTCCATAGGCTATGGTTTCCTTTGCCGCTTCCTCTTTGGAAACCGTTTTGCCTGTCTTACTTTTAATCTCATCTAAGGCGGAAGCGCTGTCTGCAATAATATCCGTTCCGTTCACCAGATAGGCTCCGCTTTCCAACAATTGAATCATGGTTTTCCTCCTCTTATTCTTTGTACCATACTCCATTTCATTTTCCTGATCCTGCCAACTGTAATCGGCATTCTTTTGTATTATAGCTAAGGCAGGACTGGAATGCAAGAGTATCGCTCTGGCAAATCTTCTGCTGTTTTCCTAAAGTCAGGAATATTTCTCCAGGAGGCTGACTTGACATGCCTGCTGCCCACAGCCCATTCCAGACTATGGTGGGCTGAAAATTTCATCAACGGTAAGCCGTAGTTCTTTTGCCAATGAAAATGCCAGAGATAGGGTCGGATCATACTTATTATTCTCAATGGCATTCACTGTTTGTCGGGAAACACCGCATTTTTTTGCCAATTCTTCCTGCGATAATCCCAACTCCTTTCTCCTGCTTCTAATTATGTTTTCCACATTAGCCACCATACCTTTTCCTGTAATACATGAGGGCAATAAAATAAATAATAGCAGCAACCTCAAGCTGAATCAACGGATTGGAGTTCATATTCTGTGCTCTTACAAAATTTTCAATAACATCTAATACCATTGCTCCTACTACGGTAGATAAGGTGAATGAACTGGCTTTCCAGATAATGATTTGATTGCGCTCATCTCCCGGTTTCAGCAGTGATACCAGCATAAAAATATCCAGTACAGCGAATATGAATAAAATAATTCCTAAAAAAATCATTGCTCCTATGGGCATACCTTTTCCTCCTAACAATATAGTGATATTTTTATATGTCAAAAAGTCTTTACATTTTTCATTATGACAAATCAAAACCGGAATGTCAAGAGTTTTTGACATTCCGGTTTTGATTTGTAAAAATATTAGTTATGGATTCAAGTCATCATTCGTGATAGGGCTACCTTTCCCCTAATTGTTGCCTGACAGAATCAGCTATTTTTGAGAAGGTATCCATTTCGGCCATCTTCTGTAATACTCTTGGTGCAATTACTTTCTGATAGGCATTATTACCGTAATGAGCCCGAAGCTGATGTGCAGTCTGGCCGGTGCCGTTAATCAAATTTGATTCTGTGTCTCTGGGAATTTCTATATAGGTATTCCTATTCCATTCTTTGTAATTATCCCAGATTTTCCGACATTGCTCCTGACCATACCAATAAGACACTGTTTCCATGTTATACCAGATATCTCTGTCCCATATACCCTTCGGAGTTCTTTCTCCCAGGCCCGCTCCATTCAATGCGGTAAATAATGCTTCTGTCATTGCCTGAAATTCTGAATAATGCCGGTCTGCATTTGCTCCGTCATTTTCTCCCTGGCACCAGATGATTCCTGCAAATACATTGGATTCATTAAGGCTTAAGGCATAGACAATCCTGTCCTTTAACGTCTGATAATAAGCCGTATCAGCCCCCCACTTTAAAACCACTGTACCCTCCCCACTATTACCTGCGGTGTCGGTTGGCTTTTTTTGTTCCTGACTATAGGTTCCGGGATTGCCGCTGGTAAATCCGGTGCCTCCGAATGCAATAGACAACATCAGAATTCCATAATCCTCAGGAATGTAATCCAGCATTAAATTTGCTAATGGTAAGTGAATTCCTTTTGTACCAGCAGTTTCGGTTCCCTTCCTGTTGTGCTCTCTCATATCCTGCATAGACTGTGCACAGTAGCCCAAATCGATCACCTGCAGATTCTGCTTACCATAAAAGCCTAGTTGTTTAATTCGATCAGGGTCAGCATTTCTACAGGTGGCGTCAGTGTCTATGGGGGATTCATCATAACCAACGGCATTAGATTGTCCTGCGATACATACCACTACAAATTTATCATATGTTTTTTCATCAGCACATTCATCTCCCATAGCTGAAATCCTTCTGTCCAAATTTACTTTCTCCATTCCTTATTCTCCTCCTGCTGTTTTTAGGAAATATACGTCTTTCACCGGAATCATATTTTCTCTATACCAATGTACCATTTCAAGCAGTTCTTTTCCAGCACCTGAAACAATTTTATCATAAGACAAATAGCCGTCTTTAAACAGGGTAAAACAGAATAAATTAAAAGAAGCTGTGTAACAGCGATTTTGCGAATGGGGTTCTGAATGGTTACAAAAAATCCCGGATAAATTACGCAGATTAACTGGAATTTAATGTCATATTTTGGTATAATTAATCCATTTCTATTAACACAAAAACAGTAATTCAGCGAAAGGAAACCAAAGATGAAACGCAAATTGATAAGTCTTGCACTCAGCATCAGCTTAGTTTTGTCTGCCATGCAGCTACCTGTATTTGCAGGAGAAGCCAGGACAGTGCAAACTTTATCCGGCAACGGCAGTATGACTGCAGAGGAAATACCTTCTTCGGAGAGAGAAGCTAAAGCTGCTAATCCCCTGGATGTGATTGACCACAGCCAAGACGGTAAGTCGACTGACCATGCGACCAAAGCGCAATCTGCCTTAACTGAAAAGTCAGATGAAAACGGTCAGACAGGAGTGGATGATCGGCTTAGCGCTCCGAATACTGCAACGGCTTTGAGCAATTCAGAAGCTCCTGATCATGCAAAATCTCCCGACAGTTCAAATGCCGCAGACGCTGCCGAAGCTACGAAGGACAACGAAGCTACCGGAGAATCTAAGGAGGAGCTTCTCTGTATCTGTAAAGAACAGTGCAGTCAGGATCAAATAGATGAAACCTGTCCGGTCTGCTCCTCTGCAGGAGCCGATCTAACTGCCTGCGCAGGCACACCTGTCAGAAGAATGATGGCAAGGACTATGACCTTGCCTGCGGCTGTCAATAACAGTACGATTTATGTGGGCACTTCAAACGGACAGGAGCTTGGCACTAAAGCCAATCCTTACGGCACTTTGAATAAGGCTGTGCAGGAAGCCTCTAATGGCACCACAATTATTCTTATGGCTGGAGCATGGTGTGATCCTGATGGCAGTAATCCACTGACAATTGATAAGCAGGTGACCATTCAGGGAGATCCTGACTCCTCAAGCAGAGTTACTCTGAACTCCCGGGTTCTTGGTTATGTTCTGGAAGCAGATGTAACCCTTAAGAATTTTGATTTTAATTATGCGTTTACAGAAATAAACGGTATTTTTGCCAATGGTCATAAATTGATTATTGATAATGTGGGAAATAATGCGAACGAAAAGCAGAGAGTAGATATTTATGCCGGAGGACTGGGCATAAATGCTACACCATCCACCGGCAGCGTGATAGAAATCAGCGGCTCACAAACGGTATTGGGAACCGTCTATGGCGGCGGTTTTTCCCAGAATGAATCTCAGAACTGGGGAAATAATACGCCTGCATCGGTCATCTCCATTAATGACAATGTCAGCCTTGTCGGCATTTCAGCCAGTGGCGTTCGAAAGGTAACGCAGCAAGGTGCTGCTTCCCAGTATTTCCCACAAATTACCAAGGGATCATTGACGATTAAGCTGACCGATGTAACCGGAACGCTGGCAATCAACGGTATGCTGGATAATACTGTCATTCCGGAAAACAAGGCAAATGTGGAGGTGACTTCTACAGGAAACCCCATGACCAACCTTTCCTTTTCCAATATCGGAAAGCTGACAGCGATCAAGGGAAAACTTATTCCCAAGAAATTAGACGAAAGAGTGGACATCAGTATACAAAGCGGAGCAACCTTAGATTTAGGTCCAGCAATAGACGAGATGAATAATACCTCAGGCTCCTATCAAAATTATTTTAACATTAACAGCTTTGAGGGCGGCGGAACATTACAGTTCAAGGAAGAATACAGCCTGGTGATTAACGGTAATGTATCCGGAACCACTGATTTTCAATCTACACTCTTGCAGACCTCCCAGGATACATCAGGATATGTAACCGCAGGAAAGGTCTATATCGATACCCCTGTTAATACTGCCGATCATGCCTTCACCTTTACCCCCAGAGCAGAGCAGTCCACTTACAGGCTGGAAAAGGTGATCGAAGGGAATTGGGCGCGCTGGACAATTAAGGATGGAGGTTCTACCCCTCCTGCAGCAAAGCAGGATATGACACAGGCGGTGATCAATGTAAACGCCACCTTTACCTATAACGGAACTGCACAGACTCCTCAGGCGGGAGCAGTAACCGTGACCTTAAATGGAAATCCGGTGCCTTCGGCTGCCTATGACATTTCTGCTGCCAATAATACCAATGCAGGAGAGGCAGCGATTACTGTAACCGCCAAGGCGGACAGCAATTATACCGGCACAGCTACAGGAACTTATAGAATTGAGGCAAGACCCATAACGGTGTCTGCCACCCCTCAGACCATTTTCTATGGACAAAAAGCTGCCCAGCCAACCTATACCATTTCCGGCGGTACACTGGCAAATGGGGAAAGTCTGTCCGGAAGCCCTGCACTCAATGGTAACAGTATTACCCAGGGAACCTTAACGAATCAGAATAACCCCAACTACAATATCACCTTTAACGGTGCTAATGTGACGGTTAAAGAAACCACCCCTGCCATAGATATTTCTTCCAGTCACACTGTCCAAAAACCAGGCGGAGAAGTAGAGGTGACGGTCAAGGTAAGCAATCCTTATAATTCTGCACTGCAGGATTATGGAACGCCTGCATTGACCTGGCGAATCGGAAATGGAGCCAAGCAGGCGATTAGCAACAGCCGATTTACTATCCCACCGGGAACGGCAAAAGATACGGTAATTACCGTGGAAGCTGCCATTGCACAGGTAGCCGGCAAATATGCAGCGAAAACGGCTTCCATACAGGTTACCGTGACGGATAAGGCCATTGCCGATGATAAGCTGGTTCTGAATACAGGTAATCTTGAGTATGGTGCAGCCCCCAATTTCCAGGTACAGTTTACGGGAACCACAGTGGGTAATCCCAAAACGACTCTCACCTACAGCAATGACTCCGGCACCAGCTTTAAGGCTCTGGCCGATTTGCAGAATCCCTCCGGTTATCTGCCCGCAGGTATCTATCAGGTAAAGGCTCGCTATGAGGATGATACTCAGCTTGGAGAAATCACGAAAACCTTTGAGGTAACTAAAAAGCGACTCACTTTGGGTATGAATGCTTCCGGAGTAACAAAAACCTACGATGGAACTACAAGGGTGGAAGGAACGAGTCCCACACTATCTATCCGGGGTATGGCAACAGGAGACTCTCCCTCCTTGAATGAAGGAGCAGTGACCTATACTTATGAAAATGCCAACGCAGGAACTGATAAAACTATTGTAGCTTCGGGTATTATTTTGAATGATACGGCTGTAAATAAGAATTATACGGTACCCACAACCGCAAGTGCCTCAGGAGCCGTTATTCTTCCACGAGAAGTCGATCTTTCTTTCTCCGGCAACGGAACCAGCCATAAGGCAGGAGAAAAGGTAAGTCTTACGGTTCAGGTGAAGGATAAGTCAGCAGCACCGTTGCCCCAAGGAGCCGTGGGTCTGGCAACGATTATCGTAACCGATGGAGATGGAATCACTGCAGCCATGGGAAATGCAGGGAATGGGCTTTTTACCGGAAGCTATACCATTCCTTCCGGGAAACAGCCCGGAGACAGTATTATCCTGAAAGCGGTTACGAAAGACTCCAATTACAAGGAAGCAACAGCTCAGATAACTCTGACCGTTGTTGGGGGCAGCGTCATTCCCCCCGTCAATCCGAATCCGGGAGCAAAAATGGATATTGAGATAAAACCCGGTATTTCTCAGCTTCCGGGCACTCTCAAAACAGCTTTGGGCATTACTACTGCCCAGGAGCTGGAAAGTATAATGAGGGAAAAGATTACACAGGCTGTAAATATTTCAACGGAAAACACGACCGTTTATGATGTTTCTCTGTTAATCAGCAGGGACAACGGAGTAACCTGGGAAAAGGCCACTAAGGATAGTTTCCCTAAGGGCGGTTTAGAGGTGGTTCTTCCCTACCCTGCCGGAACCAGCAAAAATACGCATGATTTTACGGTAGTGCATATGTTTACTCAAGAGATGAACGGATATATGCCGGGAGATATAGAAATGCCCGCTGTAATAAAAGATGACACGGGAATACGATTTACCGTAAATGGACTCTCTCCTATTTCCCTGGGCTGGCAAAAGCTGAAAAAGACCGAAAACCAACCTGTCGGAAACGGCGGGAATACAGGAAGCGGATCCTCTGAGGAAAGCAGCAGTCCGACACCCATTAATACGGTATACAATGAGACAGAATTCTGGAAGAATGTAGAAGGGGTTCTTTACCGGGCAAAAGATGGTGATACCGTAAAAGTCAATGCCGGTGGTTATAATTATATGCCTCAGTATATCATGAAGATTTTAAAGGAGAAGGGAACGATTACCCTTGAGCTTAGCTGGAACGGCGGAGGAACCATTACCATTCCGGCAGGTAAGGCTCTGGATATGCCGGTAGAGCAATACGCTTTGACCGAACTGGAAAAAACAGACTTAAATCAGCCCCAGCAGATGGTTCTTCCGCAGCAAAGTCAGGCCTCTGCTGCCGGAAGTTCTGCAAGTCGTTCATCGGCTTCAACTACTGCCAACACTGTCATTCAAAAGAAAGCAGTGGCAGCAGATTCTTCTGTCCCTGCAATGCAGGAGGACAGTATTCAGGCTCAGGCCTCTGACCAGCTTTTGACCGAAGCTTCTCCCAAGGAGGACACTATCCGGGAAGAGAGCGGAAGTTCTGATCCAGGAGAAGATCATGAGACTTTAGCTGAAGCAGAGGAAAATACAGTAGCTAAACAAACGAAACAAGGCTTCGGTATTCAGTGGCTAATCATCGGAGGTGTTCTGATTGTTGCTCTGGGAGCTTGGGCCGTTATCGCCATTAAGAGAAGAGACTGAGATTTGTAACTATTCAGAGCCATGCAGATTTTCAATGAGCCGAACCTCCTGCTTACATGGATGGACATATCATTGAGCATTTATGTATATATTAACGAAGAGGACAACGATGCCCTAAGCATTATTGTCCTCTTTTATCATCTGATTTTCAGCTATTTCTGATACTCAGCGTGTTCACCTACTTCTTCAATCCCAAAATACTCTTCTTTTCTTCTTTCTCAATCTTCTCAGGAATTACCACCTTATCCAGATGCCAGATTTCGTCTACATATTCCTGAATGGTTCTGTCAGAGGTAAATTTACCGGAGCAAGCCACGTTGAGAATAGCGCTCTTTGCCCAGCCTGCTTCATCACGGTAAGCCTTCTCTACCTTCCGCTGTGCCTCTGCATAGGCCTTAAAATCCTTCAGAATAAAGTAACGGTCTGCAACACTGGTTTCCTGTGTATTCAACAGGGAGTTGTACAGGGAACGGAACAGCTCTGAGTCGTTATGAGAATAGGTTCCATTTACCAACTGCATTAACACCTTGCGGATATCCGGATCATTGTTGAAGATTTCCATGGGATTGTAGCCGCCATGGTTCTCGTAGTTGATTACCTCATCAGAGCTCAACCCGAAGATAAAGGCATTTTCCTCTCCTACCTCCTCTACGATTTCCACATTAGCCCCGTCCATAGTGCCAATGGTGAGGGCACCATTCAGCATAAATTTCATATTACCGGTTCCCGAAGCCTCCTTGCTTGCCGTAGAAATCTGCTCCGATACATCAGCCGCTGCGAAAATCAGCTCTGCATTGGATACACGATAATTTTCAATAAAGACTACCTTCAGCTTACCATTGATGGAGGCATCATTGTTAATCACATCCGCCACCGAGTTGATCAGCTTAATGGTCAGCTTTGCAGTACGATAGCCTGCTGCCGCCTTTGCCCCAAAGATAAAGGTTCTGGGGAAGAAGTCCATATCCGGATGCTCCTTAATCTCATTGTACAGATACATCACATGGAGGATATTCAAAAGCTGTCTCTTATATTCATGAAGCCTCTTGACCTGCACATCAAAAATGGAACGGGGGTCAACCTGAATACCATTGTGCTCTAAAATATAGTTAGCCAGGCGTACCTTATTCTGGTATTTGATATTCATAAACTCCTGCTGCGCTTTCTCATCATCCGCATAGAGCTTCAGTTTGCTGATTTTGGGCAAATCGGTAATCCAGTCCTCACCCACATGAGCCGTTACCCATTCTGACAATAAAGGATTTCCATGAAGCAGGAATCTTCTCTGGGTAATTCCGTTGGTTTTATTATTAAACTTCTCCGGCATCATTTCATAAAAATCTTTTAATTCCTGATGCTTTAAAATCTCTGTGTGCAGCCTTGCCACACCGTTTACCGAATAGCCTGCTGCAATGGCTAAATGAGCCATCTTTACCTGCCCATCGTAGATAATCGCCATTTTGCGGATCTTCTCCTGATTACCGGGGTATTTCTGCTCAATCTGAATGATAAACCGGCGATTGATTTCCTCTACGATCTGATAAATTCTGGGCAGTAACCTGGAAAATAACTCAATGGGCCATTTTTCCAATGCCTCTGCCATAATGGTATGGTTCGTATATGCGCAGGTTTTTGTGGTTACCTCCCATGCCTCATCCCAGGTCAGGAAATACTCATCCATCAGAATACGCATCAGCTCTGCCACTGCTACCGTAGGGTGGGTATCATTTAGCTGGAAGGTAACCTTCTCATGGAACTTACGCACATCCGTATGCGTTCTCATATATTTGGATACTGCCTGCTGTACGGATGCTGAAATAAAGAAATACTGCTGCTTCAGTCTTAGCTCTTTTCCTGCATAGTGGTTATCATTGGGGTATAGCACTTCTACGATATTGCGAGCCAGATTCTCCTGCTCCACTGCTTTCTGATAATCTCCCCGGTCAAAGGAATCTAACTGGAAGCAATTAACAGGCTCCGCATCCCAGATTCTCAGGGTATTCACAACGCCATTTCCATAGCCTACCACAGGAAGGTCATAGGGCACTGCCATTACCGACTGATAGTTTTCCTGTACAAAATGGCTTCTTCCCTTTTCATCTACACGAACATTAACGTAGCCGCCAAACTTTACCTCTTTGGTATATTCCGGCCTCCTCAGTTCAAAAGGATTGCCGTCCTCCAGCCATTCGTCCGGCACCTCCGCCTGAAAGCCATCCCTGATCTCCTGCTTAAACATACCATAACGATAGCGGATACCGCAGCCATAGGCCTCATAGCCCAGAGTTGCCAGCGAATCCAAAAAGCAGGCTGCCAGTCTCCCCAGGCCGCCGTTGCCCAGTGCTGCATCCGGCTCCTGATCCTCGATTACATTAATATCCAGTCCCAGCTCCTCCATGGCTTCCTTTACCGGCTGATAGGCCTGTAAATTGATGATATTATTGCCCAGAGCCCTTCCCATAAGAAACTCCATGGACATATAGTAAACCATCTTCGGATCCTGCTCCTCAAATTCCTTTTGGCTATCCATCCAATGATCGATGATGGCATCCTTTATTGCATAGGAAACTGCTGTAAAAATCTGCTTATCCGTAGCCTCCTCCAGTGTTTTTCTGTACAATGTTTTTACATTGTACAGTACACTTCTTTTAAACAGTTCTTTGTCAAATTTACTCATTAGTGAAACCTGCTTTGCCATATTTTCCTCCATTTCGAAAAGGACACTCCTTCCCTATTTACTTATTAGGTACGTTTCAGTCCTATTGTAACATTTTCCTGGTTAACATTCCACTCTTTCTGATTTTCAAGTGTATTATCGAACAGAAATTCATCGGCCAGAACCTTCTCGGCAATTACTCCCTCATTCCTCCTTACGATTTCACTCACTCTCTCATTTCCACTGATGGCAACCTGAATATGATCCGTCACTTCATAATCGGAGTCCTTACGCATGGTCTGGATTTTACTGATGATTTCATAAACAAAGCCTTCTTCAATCAGCTCCTCAGTAAGGCAGGTATCCAAAACTACAGTGATGTGATTATCTGCTTCAGAGACATATCCCTCCTTCTGGCTCATGGTAATCAGTAAATCCTCCTCAGAAAGACTTACTTCTACCTCTCCGGCCATAAAGCTCAAAGCCCCCTTTTCCTTCAGCTCATCCATGGCCGCATTACCATCCAATGCCGCCAGCGTTTTCTGAATATCTCCCAACTGCTTGCCGTATTTGGGTCCTACGGTTTTTAACTGAGGTTTGAAGGTATAGGTAGTAAATTCTCTTACATCATCGGTAAAGATTACTTTTTTAACGTTTAACTCGTCTGCAATAATGTCGACAAAGAAATCTCCCAAAGTAAAGTCCGCTTTAACAAACATATTTCCAATGGGCTGACGATTCTTAATATTGGCCGTATTTCTGCAGGCCCGGCCCAGTACGACAATTTTCAGCAGCTTATCCATATCTTCTTCAAGCTGCTTATCTACGCAGGCCTCGTCTGCCTTGGGATAATCACAAAGATGAATGCTTTCCGGTGCTGCCTGATCAACACTTCTTACCAGATTCTGATAGATCTCCTCTGTCATAAAAGGAATCATAGGCGCCGCCAGCTTGGCCACTGTAACCAGAGCAGTATACAGGGTCATATACGCATTGATTTTATCCTGTTCCATTCCCTTTGCCCAGAATCGTTCTCTGCCCCGTCTTACATACCAGTTGCTCATGTCATCCACAAATTCCTGCAAGGCTCTTGCTGCCTCCGGAATACGGTAATTGTTCAAATGATTATCTACGACAGTAATGAGCGTGTTCATTTTGGACAAAAGCCATTTATCCATTACACTCAGCTTATCGTAGTCCAAACGGTATTGCGTAGCATCAAAACCGTCAATATTGGCATAAAGCACGAAAAAGGCATAGGTATTCCATAAGGTGCCCATAAACTTTCTCTGGCCTTCCGTTACCGCCTTCCCGTGGAATCGATTGGGCAGCCAGGGTGCAGAATTAATATAAAAATACCACCGGATCGCATCTGCCCCATAGGTTTCAAGAGCCTCGAAGGGATCCACTGCATTTCCTTTAGACTTACTCATTTTCTGACCGTTCTCATCCTGCACATGACCCAGAACGATTACATTTTCATAGGGTGCCTTATTAAATAATAGAGTAGATTCTGCCAGCAGGGAATAGAACCACCCTCTGGTCTGATCTACCGCCTCAGAAATAAACTGAGCCGGAAACTGCTGCTCAAACAGTTCCTTATTTTCAAAGGGGTAATGGTGCTGTGCAAAGGGCATTGCCCCGGAATCAAACCAACAGTCAATTACCTCCGGTACACGCTTCATGATTTTCCCACATTTAGGGCAGTTACCGATAATATCATCTACATAAGGGCGATGCAGCTCCACCGTCTTTGCTGCCGGGTTTTGGCTTAAGTCCTCCAGCTCCTGCCTGCTGCCAACGGCTTCCATATGCCCGCAGCCCTCACATTCCCACACATTTAAAGGCGTTCCCCAGTAACGGTTGCGGGAAATTCCCCAGTCCTGAATGTTTTCCAGCCAATCTCCAAAACGCCCTTTTCCAATGGACTCGGGAATCCAGTTAATGGTATTGTTATTACGAATCAGATCCTCTTTTACCGCAGTCATCTTAATAAACCAGGATTCACGAGCGTAGTAAATTAAAGGTGTATCACAGCGCCAGCAGAAGGGATAGTCATGTTCAAATCTGGGTGCATCAAAGAGCTTTCCTTCCTTATCCAAATCCGCCAGAATATCTTTATCCGCATCCTTGACGAACTTTCCTGCATAGGCCGTTTCTTCAGTCATCTCTCCCTTACCGTCAACAAACTGAACAAAGGGCAGATCATACTGCCTTCCTACCCGGGCATCATCTTCACCAAAGGCCGGAGCGGTATGAACGATACCGGTACCATCGGTCATGGTGACATAGCTGTCACAGGTTACATAATGGCCTTTTTTATGCTGCTTTGCTGCCGCCTCGCCGGTACAGGCAAAAAGAGGCTCATATTCTTTATATTCCAAATCCTTTCCGGTATAGGTTTCAAGAATCTCATAAGCCTTTACTTCTTCATTTCCCAGGTTTCCAAGCACCTTATCCAAAAGAGCCTCGGCCATATAATAGGTATAGCCGTCTGCCGCTTTTACTTTCACATAAGTTTCTTCCGGGTTCACACAAAGAGCCACATTAGAGGGCAAAGTCCAGGGAGTTGTGGTCCATGCCAGAAAATAGGCATCTTCTCCGATTACCTTAAAGCGTACCACTGCAGAACGCTCCTTCACGGATTTATAACCCTGCGCCACCTCATGAGAAGATAAAGGCGTACCGCAGCGGGGGCAATAGGGTACGATTTTAAACCCTTTATACAGAAGGCCTTTGTCCCAAATCTGCTTTAATGCCCACCATTCGGACTCAATAAAATCATCATGGTAGGTTACATAAGGGTCATCCATGTCTGCCCAGAAGCCAACGGTACCGGAGAAATCCTCCCACATTCCCTTATATTTCCACACACTTTCTTTACATTTACTGATGAAGGGATCAAGACCATATTCTTCAATCTGCTCCTTTCCATCCAGCCCCAGCAGTTTTTCCACCTCCAGCTCCACCGGAAGACCATGGGTATCCCAGCCTGCCTTTCGGGGAACCATATAGCCCTTCATGGTACGATAGCGGGGAATCATATCCTTAATGACACGGGTTAAAACGTGTCCAATATGAGGCTTTCCATTAGCTGTGGGCGGTCCGTCATAGAAGGTATAGGTTTTTCCCTCCTTACGATTTTCCATACTTTTTCTGAAAATATCATTTTCTTCCCAGAACTTCTGAATTTCTTTTTCCCGTTCAACAAAATTGAGATTGGTGTCTACTTTCCGGTACATACTCTTTCCTTTCTGTTCATTTTTTTGTGAATAAGCAGACTCGAAATATTTTAAATTTCTCGTTTATATAAAAAAACCCCGCCCTGTAAAAGGACGAGGCTCCGCTCGTTTACCACCTGTTACACCATACGCTTCTGCCGCCTTATCCTATTCACCGTATGGGATGTCGAAAGCAGAAGTTATACGTTCTTCCGGTAACGGGGAAGCTCCGGCCAGGCCTACTGGGGTAAATCCCGTTCAACCGGCAGCTCAGAAGTGATCTTTACCGATTTTATACTCGCATCAGGCTTCCACCCTCCCTGACTCGCTTTACCTTTCAAAATCGGCTACTGTCTTCGTCAATGCTTGTGTTGGCTTATTGGGTCTAAGATCAACCGTTGTCTTTAAAACTACAACTTCTGCCCGTATTTGTCAAGTATTGCCGGCTCGTTAGTCGTGTTCATTTTCACCCCACCCCTGTTCAATACCTCCTTTCTCTGATATAATGATTCAAAAGACAGCCCCCTATATTCCACAATATCAGAATTATTCAGAGCCATGCAAATTTTCAATGAAATAAACATCCTGCTTGCAGGAATGGACATATTATTTAAAATTTATATGCGAATGGGATTCTGAATAGTTACCAATATCAATTTATTGGGCTGCCATAAGAACAGGGGATAAATCATTTATGATTATGCTCCCCACCTCTTACTATCACATTTTGCAAAAGGAGATCAACCATGGCAGGGCAGAATCTTACGCTTTTAACTGATTTATATGAACTAACCATGATGCAGGGCTATTTTAAAAACAAAGCGCAAAACGAAACCGTAATCTTTGATGCCTTTTACCGAAGCAATCCTCAGGGAGGCGGCTATGCCATTTCGGCCGGGCTGGAACAGGTCATTGAATATATTAATAATCTGCATTTTTCCAGAGAAGACATCTCTTATCTTTCCGGTCTCAGGCTTTTTGAGAAGGACTTTCTGGAATATCTGGAATCCTTCCACTTTTCCGGAGATATTTATGCCATTCCTGAAGGTAATCTTATGTTTCCCAGAGAACCAATGGTGAAAGTCATTGCTCCCATTATGGAGGCACAGCTTATTGAAACGGCTATCCTGAATATCATCAATCACCAAAGTCTGATTGCCACTAAGGCTTCCCGTGTCTGCTATGCAGCCAAGGGTGATGGAATTATGGAATTTGGCCTAAGACGGGCTCAGGGTCCTGATGCCGGTCTTTACGGGGCAAGAGCCGCCATGATTGGAGGCTGTGTAGGAACCAGCAACGTATTGGCCGGACAGCTTTTTGATGTCCCGGTAAAAGGAACCCATGCCCATAGTTGGATTATGAGCTTTCCTGATGAGTATACCGCTTTTAAAACCTATGCCCGGATGTATCCTTCTGCCTGTATTTTACTGGTGGATACCTATGATACCTTAAAATCCGGTGTGCCTAATGCCATAAAGGTATTTCAGGAGATGCAGGAGGAAGGAATTCCTCTTACCTTTTATGGAATCCGCCTTGACAGCGGCGACCTCGCCTATTTATCCAAGAAAGCCAGAAAAATGCTGGATGAAGCCGGCTTCACCGATGCCATTATCTCCGCTTCCAACGATTTGGATGAATTCCTCATTGACAGCCTGAAGGCACAGGGAGCTGCCATTACCTCCTGGGGAGTAGGCACCCATCTGATTACCTCCAAGGATTGCCCTTCCTTTGGCGGTGTATATAAGCTCGCTGCCATTATGGATATCAACGGAAATTTTATTCCAAAAATAAAGCTATCCGAAAACTCCGAAAAGATTACCAATCCGGGCAATAAGACAATCTATCGTATCTATGAGAAAAATACCGGTAAGGTTAAGGCCGACTTAATCTGTCTGGTGGGTGAGACCTTCGATGAGAATCAGCCTCTGCTCCTTTTCGATCCTCTGGAGCCATGGAAAAAGACGAAGCTGGCTGCCGGCAGCTTTTACCTGAAAGAGCTGTTGGTTCCCGTATTTTTAAAAGGAAAATGCGTTTATCATTCTCCTTCCGTCATGGAAATCCGACAGATATGTCAGAATGAATTGAATACCCTTTGGGACGAGACCAGACGTCTGGTTAATCCTCATAAAGTATATGTAGATTTATCTGCCAAATTATACGATATGAAAATCACCCTTCTGGATCAGATGGGCGAACGATAAACTAAAGGCTATTGCAAACGCTTTCCTTTTCGCTTTTGCAATAGCCTTGATTATTCCTCATGATTTTTCTTTCTTAAATTTGACCACATCCAGATAATTACCTGTATAGGGATACCCAGAAAAAGAATTGGCCAGATCTGATATCCCAGCAGGTAGAAGGTCAGATACAGGGCTGCCAGCAGAGACCAAACCAGCAAAGATACTATACTGAAATTAAGACGGGGATTGAACCATACTGAATTAAAAACCAGCCAGACTACCATGGCTGTCGGCACTCCATAGGCATAGCACAGCCAGGGATAGGCAGTACCCGGAAAAACCATGGCCAGAATAAAGTAAAGTAAAGTAGCAAAAATAGCCACCAGCAAAATACTGGTGGCAGTAATGATATAATAGCCCCTCTTCTTTTTCCTGTCTGCCTGGGCTTTGGACAAAAAAGCCCTTTCCCTTCCATGCTCTGCCTCCACCAGATAATCCAGAGAGACCTCAAACAAATCCGCAATTTCCTTTAGTACCAAAATATCCGGAAGGGATTCTCCTCTTTCCCATTTGGATACGGATTTATCGGAATAATTGAGCTTCTCTGCCAGCTCTGCCTGGGTCATACCCCTGGCCTGACGCAATGCCTGTATATTTTTTGCAATAATAATTTTTAATTCCTGCATAGCTTCTCCATTGCATTATTTATTTGTAACGAATGAATTCTGACCTTTTTATCCTTGTGTCATTATAGCATTTCTTCTTTTTTCTGTCATATAAATTTTCTGTGAAAATCCTGGACTTACGCCCTTCTCTACTGCCAGGAGAGTGGTAGAATGCTTAAGTAGGTAGTAGTTTCAGCTCCCCTTACCTATACTTTTCCTGTACAGCAAATGAACTCCCAAAGAGGTGTGATGAACACTCTTTTAGGTAGAAGCATTCATGATTGTTGTAGACAGATATACATTTAGGAAGGTGTGACAAAATGATGACAAGAACAAAATTATGCGATCGGGCGCTTCCCGATTATACGAAGGGAGAGGAACTGCTCAATACCTGGTCTCATATTGCCGGTGCTGCCTTTGGTGTAGCTGCCCTCATCATATGTCTGGCTGTTTCTATTGCCAGAGGGGATGGCTGGGCCATTGTCAGCAGTGCTATTTATGGAGTATCTCTGATTCTTCTTTATACCATGTCCAGCGTTTACCATGGTCTGCCCTGTGGTATGGCTAAAAAAGTCATGCAGGTAATTGACCACTGTACGATCTACTTTTTAATCGGAGGAAGCTATACCCCCGTTATGTTATGTGCAGTTCGTTTTGTTTCTCCCGGCTGGGCCTGGAGCATCCTGGGACTGGTATGGGGCTGTGCGATTATTGCCATTATTCTAACCGCTATTGATTTAAAAAAATATGAAAAGTTTTCCATGGCCTGCTATATTGGCATGGGCTGGTGTGTAGTTCTGGCCATTAAACCGGCTATGGCCGCAGTTCCTGCTCCCGGTCTGCTTCTCCTGCTGGCCGGCGGTATTTCCTATACTTTAGGCGCCGTTCTTTATGGTCTGGGAAAAAAGCATCGCTATATGCATTCTTGCTTCCATCTTTTTGTTTTAGCCGGCAGTATTCTCCATTTTATTGCCATCCTTCAGTTCGTTCTCCTTCAGTAAATAAAAACACTTGTGCCAAAGATGTTAAAAAGCAGCAGAAAACCGAATTTTTCCGCTGCTTTTCTACTATTATTTTTGGTCACTGCTCCATCTGTTTCCCCAAAAAGCCGGCGGCGGCCTGAATCAGCTTCAAATCTCCCTCATTCATCTTCTTTTTAGGCTCCTGCTCCAATAAGATAACCGCTCCAATCATATCTCCCTCACTTAAAATTGGACAGATTGCTTCATAAATATATTCCTCCGGCATATTTTCCATAACAGGAATAAAATTGCGTTCCCCCCGAACAGCCAGAAAGCATTCTCTTTTTTCCAGTCTTTCCTCCAGCTCCCGGCTGATTGCTTTACCCAGAATACCTTTTCCACCTCCGGACACTGCAATAAACTGATCCCTGTCCGCAACCAGTGTGGTTCTTCCCGATGCCTGACTCATACTTTCTGCATATTGCCTTGCAAATTCGCTCATTTCACTGATGGGAGAATACTTTTTCAGAATAATTTCCCCCTCTTTTCCCGTATATATCTCCAGTGGTTCCGACTCCCGAATACGCATGGTTCTTCGGATTTCCTTAGGGATAACCACTCTGCCCAAATCATCTATTCTTCTTACTATGCCTGTTGCTTTCATAAAATTCCTCCTATAGTTTTCCTTATTTACCATATCATGTGATGTAAGGTTAGTATGTGGAAAAGCAGATGGAATATGCACAAAACCAGGGACAGAATTGTGAGAGCTGCAGTTTGCACATGAAACTCAGTAAAAATCATCGTAACGATTCAGCGCCCCATTTGCAAAATCGCTGTTACACAGCTTTCCTTCTGCTCATATGGTTACTTCATCATATAACTGTTCAATGCTATATCCATTCATGAAGGCATGACGTTCATTTCACTGACCATTTGTATGGCTCTGAATAGTTACAAATCGCCCTTTTATTATCCGCTTAAACACTATTGCCATACCATGCTTAAAATCCATATTGAATTTTAGCATTAATTACTATTTTTATTATTGTTTTATCTTTTTCACCTTGCCTTTTTTACAAAAAAATGGTAGAATTGGTCGTAGACGCAAATGCAAATTATTAGCGAGATATTAGCAAAAAATTATGTTAGAGGAGGAAAACAAGTATGAATATTCTCGTCTGTGTCAAGCAAGTACCGGATACTACCGAAATCAAAATCGATCCGGTAAAGAACACCCTTATCCGTGACGGTGTGCCCAGTATCGTTAATCCTTATGACGGCTATGCTCTTGAAGCTGCAGCCCGTATTAAGGACAAGGATCCGGACACTAAGATCGTAGTTCTTTCCATGGGTCCTGCTCAGGCAGTAAACGCTCTTAAAGAGTGCCTTGCTATTGCTGCTGATAAGGCTTATCTGGTATCTGGCCGTCCTTTCGGCGGTTCTGACACCCTCGCTACCAGCTACATCATCAGCCAGGCCATTGCCAAGGTTGAGGAGGCAGAAGGCAAGTTTGATGCTATCTTCTGCGGTAAACAGGCTATTGACGGTGATACCGCTCAGGTGGGTCCTGAAATCGCTGAACATCTTGGTCTGCCTCAGGTTACCAATGGTGTGGAGACCGAAGCTGATGGTGACGGTCTAAAGGTTAAGAAGATGACTGATGACGGCTTCGAAGTAATCGGAATTAAATTACCCTGTCTGATTACCTTTACCCAGCCTGGCTATGAACCCCGCTATCCCAGCATCAAGCGTAAATTAGCTGCTAATCGTGCTGAGATTCCTGTATTCAGTGAAGCTGAGCTTCCTTCTATCGACCTTTCTCGTGCAGGCCTTAATGGTTCTCCTACTAAGGTATTTAAGAGCTTCGTGCCTCCGAAAAAGAGCGGTGGTGTGAAAATTGAAGAAGCAACTGCTGAAGACTCTGCAAAGAAGCTGTTTTCCATGCTTAGCGATGCAGGTGTTATGTAAGGAAAGGGAGGATTAATAATGGAAGCAAAGACTAAAGACCTTTGGGTATTTATTGAGACCAATGAAGACGGCACCGCAAAAAATGTCGGTCTGGAGCTGCTTAATCCCGGTAAGACCTTAGCCGGAAAGCAGGGCGGCAATTTGGTAGCCGTAGTGATCGGCAATAACGTGACTCCTGCCATTGAAGCTGCATCCGAGCACGGTGCTGATAAAGTAATTGTAGTAGAAGGCGAAGAATATGCTAAATATACTACCGATGCTTACTCCAACGCCTTAGTTGCACTGGTTGAAAAACATGGTCCTAAGAGCATGATGATTGGTTCTACCAACAACGGTCGTGATTTAGGTCCTCGTGTAAGCTGTCGGTTAAATACCGGTTTGACTGCAGACTGTACATCTTTGGATTACAGCGAAGAAAAGGATATCATCCTTTGGACCCGTCCTGCATTTGGCGGTAATTTGATGGCTACGATCATCTGTCCTGACCATCGTCCTGAAATCGGAACTATCCGTCCCGGTGTATTTAAGAAGAATCCTGTTGGCGGCAATGCAGAGGTTATCCGCGAGGATATTCATGTTTCTGCTGATCAGATTCGCACCCAGGTTCTAGAAGTCATCCAGGAATTAGGGGCTGAGAAGGTTGACCTTGAGGGTGCAGAGATTATCGTTTCCGGTGGCCGTGGTGTAGGAAGCGCAGAAGGCTTTGAGACTATTCGTGCTTTAGCAAAGGAATTAGGCGCTACTGTTGGTGCTTCCCGTGCAGCAGTCGATGCAGGTTGGATTCCTCATGCACATCAGGTTGGACAGACTGGTAAAACCGTTGCACCCAAACTGTACATAGCTTGTGGTATTTCCGGCGCTATCCAACATCTTGCAGGTATCAGCGGCTCTGATGTTATCGTTGCGGTTAACAAAGACCCTGAAGCTCCTATTTTTGATGTGGCTGATTATGGTGTTGTAGGCAATCTGTTTGATGTACTTCCTGTATTATTGGCAGAAATTAAAAAAGCCCGCAGCTAAACTTATTTCTTATGGTATTATCTCCCGATTGTTGATATGATCGGGAGATAGCAAATAAAAATAATTTCATAAAGAAAAGGAGAAAGGTATGAATTTCAAATTCAATGAAGACGAGCAATCTGTATTGGATATGCTCAAAGACTTTGCTGTCAATGAAGTAGCTCCTAAGGCCGCAGAAGTTGATGAAAATGAACGTTTTCCTGAGGAAACCTGGCATGCGCTTGCTGACATGGGTATGATGGGGGTTGCTTACCCGGAAGAGTATGGCGGAGCTGGTATGTCTTATCTGACCTACATTGCAGTTTGTGAAGAATTAGCTAAATACTGCGCTACCACATCCGTTCTTGTATCTGCTCACTCCTCTCTTTGCACCTGGCCTATCAGTGAATACGGTACAGAAGAGCAGAAGCAAAAATATCTGACTAAGCTGGCAAGCGGTGAATGGTTAGGTGCTTTTGGTCTTACCGAGCCCGGTGCAGGTACTGATGCTGCCGGACAGAAGACGGTTGCAGTAGACAAAGGGGATCACTGGGTACTTAATGGTTCCAAAATCTTTATCACCAATGCGGGCTATGCTAACGTATTTGTAATCTTCGCTATGACAGATAAATCTTTAGGAACCAAAGGTATCTCTGCTTTCATCGTTGAGAGAGATTTCCCTGGCTTCAGCGTAGGTACACATGAGAAGAAAATGGGTATCCGTGGTTCTTCTACCTGTGAGTTAATTATGGAAGACTGCATTGTGCCCAAGGAGAACTTATTAGGCGAATTGAACAAAGGCTTCAAGGTTGCTATGACCACTCTTGACGGTGGCCGTATCGGTATCGGTGCTCAGGCACTTGGAATCGCCCAGGGTGCTATTAATGAATGTGTTAAGTATGTGAAAGAGCGTACACAGTTCGGCAAACGTATCAGCCAGTTCCAGAATACTCAGTTTGAATTAGCTGATATGCAGTGTAAAGTTGACGCAGCTCGTCTGTTGATTTATCGTGCTGCTCAGGCCAAGCAGGATCATGAGCCTTACAGCCATATGGCTGCTATGGGTAAATTATTCGCTTCCGAAGTTGCAAGCGATGTTACCCGCCGTTGCCTCCAGTTAGTTGGTGGATACGGATATACACGCGAATATCCTTTTGAGCGTTTCATGCGTGATGCTAAGATTACCGAAATCTATGAAGGTACCAGTGAAGTTCAGAAGATGGTTATTTCTGGATGGATGGGTGTAAAATAATCATTTAAAATAAAAAAAGATTTCTTCTGCCAGTGCAGAAGAAATCTTTTTTCTTTTATTTTCCCTATCACCATTCAATCTAAAAAGGATAATCCTTCCGTTTTTCATTACGGGGAAACCACCCCTTTTTGACCCGATCCTCCTGCTCTTTCAGTTCACCAATACTCCATAAGCATGAGCAGCCTAATACGCCTAACAGTGATGCTCCCAAAGCATTTTCTACCAGTAGAGAAATTCCCAGAAAAACCAGGCCTAACACCAGAAAAATAGGCCAAATTCTTTTTGAAAAATAATACTCACCTTTAATTACGATTGGATGAAAAATTCCAATAATCAAAAAGCTGGCTACTCCGATTAAAATACCATTCCAATTCATCGCTCTCCTCCCGGAACCATAAAACTTATCTAACTATTCACTCCCCTTATCACTATGAAAACGAATCCAGGGAAGATTTTCATCTTTTTTATATTTTATGCCTGCTCCCACTACTCTTCTCAGAGTAAGCGCAGTATATACAGACCTCCTGAATAGTTACAAACTTCCTTCATTTAAATACAATCAATGATTTTTCTCTCCCTCCGGATTTTATCTTCCGATTCTCAGCTTGGGAAGCTCCAGTAAGGATACCAGGTAACGAATAACATCTACCGTCTTAGAGGGAGGGAGCTCTGACAGCTTTTGCCCTATAGCAGCCCGATGCTGCTCGGCCATAGAAACTGCATAGTCGAATCCCCCTGCTGAGAGAATAAGGCGATCCAGCTCTGTATAATCTGCTGGTGACAGTCTTCCCTGTTTTGCCAGCTTCACAAGCTCCTCAAGTCCGCCTCTACAGGCAGGATCCAAAAAAGTATGAAGAACAGGAAGGGTAAAAATTCCTTCCTGGAAATCCATTCTCGCCGGTTTTCCATCTTCTAAGTTATTGGCAGAAAAGTCCAGTAAATCATCTCTGATTTGAAATAAATAACCTAAATGTAAGCCTATGTCTCCCAGACACTGAATCGTTTCCTCGTCGCATCCACTCTCTATTCCACCAATTTTGCACACATTCACAAACATCGACGCCGTCTTACCGTATATGTTATCATAATATTCCTTATCCGTAATATCTGTACGGTATCTACAGGCAGCCTGACCAATCTCACCTTGACACATATCTTTTATTGTTTTCGCAATTAAGAGACCAGATTGCTGCAGGTTGTCCTGCAGGAGTATGGTCAACACCTGTCCCAGAATCAAATCTCCTGCATACACAGCCATATCTTTACCAAAGCGGGCCTGTATGGTAGGATTTCCACGACGCAGTATTGAATCGTCTATAATATCGTCATGGATCAACGAAGCCATATGTACTAATTCCACCAGTGCTCCCAGACGATAAAGTCGTTTTTTACATTCCGGATAATCGGGTCCAAGACGCCCCATTAAAAGCAACAGGCTGGGCCGATATCCCTTCCCACGCCCTGCCAGCACAGCCTGGATAATAGAACCGACCTCTCCTCTATTCCACTCCTTTGGAAGCAGTACCTCCATCTCCTGGGAAACCTGTTTCAACTCATCCGTTAAGCCCGGCAGCGCATTTGAAAACATAAAATTATCTCCTGATGTTCATCGGTAAAATTCATCTAAAAAATTCATCAGTATGGGGAGGGTAAAATGCCCTCCCTGCTATTTGTTTCCGCTATTCATACTGATTTAACCATGACGGAACTCAACTCCCATTCCACCCTGTGGGTGATTCCAGCTTTTTACAACCTTTCCTCCGCTTAATACTCTGCAGGTTCCGCATTCCAGACATCCCTCATGGTTAAAGCCAATCTTACCGTCATTGTAGCTGTAGAGCTTTGCAGGACAGGCCATCACAACACGCTCAATCTCTTTTACATCTGTAAAATCTTCATTAACAGTGATATGTGGGTAACTCTTATCCGCATGAAACCGGTTCAATCCTAACTTATCATCTATTGACATTGCCATTTTACATCGCCCCCATTCCATTCATTCCATCTTTTAACAGGTTCATCATTCCAACCTTCTTTACTGCCTTCATCGCCTTCTTCTTAAACTTCACAGGCTCCTGACCATACATAATAAAGAGTTCAGACATGATTTCATCAATCATGCCAGGATATTGTCCGTGAATACGATGATTCTCAATAAACTTCGGCATCTTACGGAAATGCTGCATATCCTTCATAACAAAACTATTATCCAATGCAGTCTTGTACTGTGATAAAGTAGCTGCACTATAGTCACCTTTTTGCTTTGCTGCAATAATGGTTTCTGCTGCAAGACGACCGGATTCAATAACCAGATCCATACCTCGGATAGTAAATCCAAGATTCATTACTAATGCAGCCGCATCCCCGGCAACCAATACATTATCTCTGTACAGCGTGGGAATCATATCATAACCACCCTCAGTAACTAAATGAGCCGCATATTCAATCGTTTCCCCACCTTTAATTAAAGGAGCAACAGTGGGATGTGACTTAAGTCTCTCCAACATATCACGAGGTGCTAAATCTATACGTCCAATCTCAGAAATAGTTGTTACAATACCTACGGACAGACTGTCTTTATTCGTATAGATAAAGCCTCCGCCCACATTACCGCCACATACATCACCGGCAAAGAGCCATGCCGTGCCTTCTTCACTTGAAGCTGCACCAAAACGGTCATTAATCTTCTCTTCACCTAATCTGATGATCTCCTTAACACCTACAGCAACCTGAGAAGGTGCCAATTCCTTTTTCATTCCAAGCTGCTGTGCCAATAACGAGTTAACACCATCAGCAAGAAGCACTACATCTGCTTCCATCTCTTCGCCGCCGGCGACAACACCACATACCTTTCCGTCTCTCACAAGAACTTCGTCCACACGAATTCCGGTTACATACATTGCACCCGCCTCTTCAGCCTTGCCTGCCAACCAGGGATCGAAATGGCCACGACAAATAGAATATGTAGCCTTTCCCTGCTCTCCCAATTTATCTGCTGCATACTCAACGGTAGTAGCACTGTCGCCTGTCACAAATGAGATACGCTCTTTAGTAATTTTTCGTTCAATCGGCGCTTCTTTTGCAAAATCCGGAAAGATTTTTTCAATACTGTGGCTATACATTCTTCCACCGGTAACGTTTTTACAGCCTATGGTTTCACCACGCTCGATAACCAGTACCTCAAGACCGGCCTTTGCCATAAGATAGGCCGCCGTATTTCCTGCAAGACCTGCACCTACGACGATGACGTCAAATTTTTCTTCACTCATGGAATACACCCTCCATCAAACACTCTAAAGTTTATTAACATAATCTATTAAGTTTCTACACCCCATAGCTGTGCAGGCCGCCAAAGAAATAAGACACACCCAGCAGTGTGAAAATTACACAGGCGAAGCCAATAACACACAAATAGCAGCCTTTACGGCCACGCCATTGTGGCTTGGGATGTAAATGTAAATATACTGCATAAATAATCCAGGTAATCAGCGCCCAGGTTTCCTTAGGATCCCAGCTCCACCATGCCCCCCATGCATCCTCTGCCCAAATCGATCCGGTAACGATCAGAAGGGTAAGGAATACAAAACCTGTCACAACTGAATTATACATCATCTTTTCGAGAAATTCACCCCGTTTTACTTTTTCCTCGGGCAAACCTCCTTCAGGCATTTTTGCAGGAATCGTTAACAGGTAGCTGATTCCCAGTCCAAAGGCTACGGCAAATGCGGTATACGAAATAATTGCCGTAAACACATGGGCCACTCTCCAGTTACTCTGCAAAGCAGGCATCAAAGGGGTTGCGCTGTCCGACAGTCCAAAGCTGATTCCTAACAAAATACTTGTCACAATTAAAGCAAAGGCTGCTACCCCATATAGCTTGACCTTGATTTGCCAGAACAGAGTAAACACCAGCATCACCAGACTGAAAAACAGAATAAACTCGTATACACTGTTGACCGGCAGGCTTCCGGTTTCCTGCATTCTCATGATTAAGGCAATCAACATTATCACAGCAGCAGCAGCATTAAGAGCCAGACCTGCCTTAGGCAGCCACTTCACCTTCAGCCAGACATACAGGGCTATACAGGCAGCCGCCATAATCGTAAGTAGGAACACCAGATAATCCAGGTTGTCCTTTAATGTTAACATATGTATTCTCCTTTTCTATTCCCCTTTTTTAACAAAGACATATCTCATTAGCAGACCTGCGCATACCAGAAAGAATCCTGCAAATATGATCGGAATTCCCGGATCATGTTTGATCTGCAGCCCTGTGTAATAACAATAGCTGTCAAAGGTAATACCCAACGTTTCAAAAATAGTATCCGATTCTCCTAAAGCCAATACATCGGAAGCTACCGGTATTCCTCCCTTTGTAACAACCCATAAAAGATGGGGATTATTGTCCTTGTTGCTTAATAACTGTGCCGTACCGTCAACTTCGGCATAATCAGGATAAAAAGCGATACCCAGAGAAACGGTATCCTCACCTTCTCCAAAAAGAGTAATCCACTCATCGTCCTTGATCTGTACCTGACGGCTGGCCTGCTTTGTGCTCAGCGTAATCGTCGTCTCCCAACCGTAGGCTTGCTGCAGAATGCTTACTCCGTCAAATTTAGCCGGCGAATTCACTTCTACCTCGAGTGGAAGAGCCGTTTCCTCTTCCCTTTGAACCATTATCTTACTTCTGTATTGCCGGGGTGTAATCTCATCCTCATAATACTCTACTGTAAAATCCTCCACCTGCAATTGGAAAATACCGGAAGTTCCGGAAACCTTGGCTGATTTTCCCACAGGAATTTCATAATAGATCTGGCGACCCAGGCTTAAACTAAAGGCTGCTCCCACAAGAATTAAACATAATCCTACATGAAGCAGAGGAGAGCCCCAGGCATCTATCCTGAGTTTCTTTTTGGACATCGCTATGGCCCAACGAAAACGCTTCCATGTACACAGACTCAGGTTAATGGCAAAAAAAATGCCGAATAAATACATCCAGAAGGAACTTAATACATGATTAAATCCCAGCAGCGTAATCACACCTGCTCCCAACCGCCCATATTGCTGAATATATACACTTTCAGTCTGGTTCTGTGGAATCAGCGTACACAGAATACATAATACTGCAATAGCAACAAGCAAAAAGATTGCCAGGCGGATAGAGGTCAGGAACTGATAAATCTTATTGTTTTTCATTCATTCTGCTCCAATTTCCCGCCCGATGAAATCATCGGGCGGGACTTTAGATTCTACTTATTAAGTTATTAATTCTGCCTTACTGTCCTAATTTATTACTGGGCACATTCTTATAATCCATGTACTCGTTCTCACCTGTGGTGGTCTTCAGGAAGGCAACGATCTTGTTGACGGTATCATCACTTGGATTGGGATTAGCAGTATTGAAACGGAACATGGTTCTGACTGCGGATTCCAATGTCATATGAGTTCCATCGTGCATCCAGGGCCCGGTAAGCTCTACGTTACGCAGATTAGGTACCTTAAACTTGTACATATCCGCTTCGTTTCCGGTGAAGCCATAAAGTCCCTGATCATCTCCACTGATTTCTGTGCCGCGCTCTTCATAATAAACAGCGGCATCCACTACTGTTCCCAGCTTCTCGAAGCTCTGTCCACCCATACTTGCACCAACATGGCAGGTTGCACAGTAGTTCTTCTTAAACAATTCATAACCTTCGATCTCTTCAGCAGTCAGTGCACCTTCATCACCTAACAGATACTGGTCAAGACGGCTGTTAGGAGTGGTCAGCAGGCGTTCAAATTCCTGAATAGCTCCGGTAATGGTTTCCTGATTGATTCCTTCATTTCCATAAACCTTTTCAAAAGCGGCTACCATTTCCGCATCTGCTTCCAACAGAGCTGCGATATCATCAAAGCTTTCATGACCCATCTCAACAGGATTCAACGGAGGTCCTCCTGCCTGGTCTGCTAATGTAGCTGCACGGCCATTCCAGAACTGCTGAATATTAAACACTGCATTGTAAACAGTAGGTGCATTGATTCCGCCTACCTGGCTTGCAATACCCTTTGAAAACTGTGAACCATCCTGACCTGCATTATTCAAAGGATGACAGGTTGCACAGGAAACGGTTAAGTCAGCAGATAATCTGGTGTCATGATAGAGAGCAAGACCCAGCTCTGCCTTAGCTGCATCGATATCATAGCTGGAAGCGTCAGGAACAACCTGAACAGGCTCACTGACAGCTTTCGCAAGAGTTGCCTCATCCATCTCATATCCGATTTCTTCAGCGATTCCCTTAACATATTCTGTTCTCTTACCGGTTACCCAGTCCAGAATAATCTGCTGCTCCTTAGCATTCAGGCTGGATCCCCAATGAACTGCGGAATACTGAATAACAGGCATATCATTGTTCAACGTGGTCTGTTCCAGCTTGGCAACGTCTGCCAAAGTGATCTCCCCGCCATTCTTGACCTGTTCTACCACATACTCAAGGTCTACAGAACGATAACCATTGGTCATATCCTTCTCAAACAGACCTGATACCAGGGGCATCTTCTGATACCAGAAGGGCTTGGGTTCTGCTGCATGACACTGCAAACAACCATTGTTTTCAATAACCTGTACAAACTGGTCATCCAAATTGTCAGCGGTAATTGCCCTGCCACTCAGCATGATGGCCGCATACACGATGATTGCTGCTACAAGCACCACCGGTATAGCGATAAGTACTTTTTTCTTTTTCATACTCTACCTCCAATTTTTGTGACTTTATCTGATTTGTTAACCCTCTCTCGTTGTTATCGACTCCCCCTTTCATACTGTGCATTTTTATATTCTGACCACGAATAGCATATGTGGCAGAATTCACTATATTAACAGAATATGTAGATATTTCTTATAAAATGCTAATCATTACTATTATTAGTATTGTTTTATTACTATATCAGATTATTACATATATTGTCAATTTCTTTTACCACATCTTAGCTATTTTCCCCAGTTTTTGTCGAAAATGACAAGAAGCCTTCCCCTGATGATTTATCAAATAAAAATTCCCCTATGTACCATCTGCTTTAGCGCTTCTTGGAACATAGGGGAGCCTGTGCTATTTTCGGCTATTTATTGCAAAGCTCAATTATTTTGTTCTTAGGAATAGCACCGAGAGAACGTTCAACCTCTTTTCCTGCCTTCATTAACACAAGAGTCGGAATACTCATTACCTGAAAACGGGAAGCCAGCTTTGGCTCCTGATCCACGTTGATCTTTCCCACCTTAATGTCCGTCAATTCTTCAGCCACCTGATCCACTATTGGAGACAGCATCCTGCAGGGACCACACCACTCTGCCCAGAAATCCAGAAGCACCGGTTTTGAGCTGTTTAATACTTCTTCATCAAAATTGTCCTGAGTTATCGTTAATACTGACATTTTTCTTCCTCCTCTTCTCTCTTCAGTTTTTCCGAAAATTAATGATGTTAGGGTCAAAAGCCCCTAACTATGATACCTACGGATTGTTACGTACTTCGTACTCCCACAATCCTGCAAAATATTCGCATATCGTGGTGCCTCAAGGACATTCACCCACATTTGAGCAAGCTCATGTGGGTTCAGCCCTTTTGACCCTGGTATTAAATTAATTAAATTATAGCAAAAATAATTTTTTATTCTGTGACCAAGTTACCAAATGCCCCTTTTTCTCTTTCGATAAAGCCCCTCTTTTTTATTGACAAAATACTCTTCTTTTTATTAGAATAAAAAAAACGTTTAGGAGGAAAAATATCATGCTGACACGACAGGAATTAAAAGCACAGGCCAGAAAGCAGATACAGGGAAATATCGGCATCTCCTTCTTATGTTTTGCCGTTTATTTTGCCCTCATTCTTTCTATCTCCATGGTTACCGCTCTGATTCCCATATTTTCTATTCTGATTGGTATGTTTTTGATGCCCCCGCTGGCACTGGGACTGATCAGGGTTTATGTGGAAATATCCTATGGCAATAGGCCGGAGATTTCCCTTCTGTTTTCCGGCTTCCAGCAATATACACAGACTTTTCTTGTTTCTCTGCTGTTGTCCGCAGTCAGTTTGCCCTTCTCTCTTCTATCTTCTATTCCTGCAGCAGTAATCTTTGGCATTTATCTGGTCAACGTTTCTGCAGCGCTGAATGCACTGCCTCTGTATATTGTCTGGCTGATTTTTTTGAGTATTATCTTCTACTGCATTGTTTTGGGATTCTCCATGGTCTACTATATTATGGTCGAACAGCCTGAGTTATCTGCCGTTGATGTAATGAAAGCAAGCTGGTATATGATGAAAGGAAACAGATGGGACTATTTTGTTTTTACTCTTTCCTTTTTACCCTGGATCCTTTTATGTATAGTGACCCTGGGATTTGCCTACATTTATGTCGCCCCTTATCTCAATGTTGCTTCTGTAAATTATTATCATAATATTAAACATAACCAGTTGGTGTACCCGGTATCGGTCACTCCAACGGAGGCCTCTTACGTTGACACTATGCAGGAGTCTGCCAAAGCAGCCGGGACTTCCGAAGAGCTTACGGTGATTAAAGACATCAGGAGCACGACTTCTCCTGTATCGGAGGCTGCCGAAGAGAAAGAGACAGGGATTGTTGTCCAGAATACTATAACTGCAGAAGAGTCTGAAACTATTCCCCGGGATACCGCGACTGCCGGAGAATCTGAGACTGTTGTCCAGGATATTACGGCTGTCAAAGGCTCTGAGACTGTTGTCCAGGATACTGGCGCTTCCGAAGAAGCATCCCCGGTTATCGTGGAAGAGGAAGAAGAATGGAGCTGGGATAATCTTTTTAAATAATCTGTAACTATTCAGAACCCCATTCCCCAAACCGGTTTTATTATTCCATTAAAAAGGAGATCACCTATGTCTATTGAAACAGTAAGAAAGTATTTGCAGCCCTTTCATCTGGATAACCGGATTCAGGAATTTTCTGTATCCAGCGCCACTGTAGAGCTGGCAGCCCAGGCTCTTGACTGCGAGCCCGGCCGGATTGCCAAGAGTCTCGCTTTTCTGGTGAATGAGACACCTGTTTTGATTGTGGCAGCCGGCGATGCCAAAATTGATAACAGCAAATATAAGGCAGCCTTTGGCTGTAAGGCAAAAATGCTGACACCGGAACAGACTCTGGAGCTTATCGGTCATGCTGTCGGAGGTGTCTGTCCCTTTGCCGTCAAGGAAGGAGTAAAAATTTATCTGGATGCCTCCCTGAAACGCTTTACCACCGTTTTTCCTGCCTGCGGAAGCAGCAACAGCGCAATCGAGCTGTCTTTATCCGAGCTGGAAATCTGCTCACATTATACCGACTGGGTGAATGTGTGTAAAAATTGGGTGTAGTTATCATCTAATGTATCAGCAGTTCTTCCATATTCTGCAGAATCTCTTCAGTCAGCGCCAAAAGCTGCTCCGCTGCTTTTTCCACTAAATCCGGCTTTTTATAGCGAAAGGTAAAGCAGGGTGTGCCTTTTGGCGTAAATGTGGCCTTTTTGGCATATCTTTCCAGTACCAGCGGAATATTTTCTACCTGAATGGGGGCATCATCCTTCAGATAAACCTGAATTTTTTCCTGCTTTCCCTTAATTTCTGTCACATAAATTCCATGTGCCTTTACCCGAATCAGAGAAATCCGCAGAAGATTCTCCACACTTTTGGGAACCTCACCAAAACGGTCCATTAACTCTTCCCGCATCTCTTCACTCTCTGCCTGATTCTCGATGGCAGCAATCCTTTTATAGATATCCAGCTTCTGTATCTCATTAACGATATAGGAAGGGGGGATAAAAGCATCCACATCTAAATCAACCAGGGTATTAAATTCCTCTAAAAAGGTGGGAATCCCTTTCAGATTCTTCACTGCCTCATTAAGCATCTTACAATACAGGTCATAGCCTACGGCCTCCATATGTCCATGCTGCTTCTTCCCTAAGAGGTTCCCCGCTCCCCGTATCTCCAAATCACGCATGGCAATTTTAAAACCGCTTCCCAGTTCCGTAAATTCACGAATAGTCTGCAGCCTTTTTTCTGCTATTTCCTTCAGCAGCTTATCTCTCTTATACATAAAGAAGGCATAGGCTACCCGACTGCTTCTTCCTACCCTTCCCCTGAGCTGGTAAAGCTGAGAAAGCCCCATCTGGTCTGCATCATCAATAATCATCGTATTCACATTGGAAATATCCATACCGGTTTCTATGATCGTAGTAGAAACCAGCACATCGATTTCTCCACTGATGAAATCATACATAATTTTTTCCAGCTCCTGCTCCTTCATCTGCCCATGAGCAAATGCCACATTGGCCTCAGGAACCAAAGCCTGTACCGAGGCAGCTACATCGGCTATGGTATTTACCCGATTATAGACATAGTAGACCTGACCACCCCGGGTCAGTTCCCTTACGATGGCCTCTCTTACCATTTCTTCATTATACTCACACACATAGGTCTGTACAGGCAGTCTCTCCCCAGGAGCTTCCTCCAGTACACTCATGTCCCGTATACCCACCAGACTCATATGAAGAGTTCTTGGTATGGGGGTAGCCGACAGGGTCAGCACATCTACATCTTCTTTTATCTGTTTGATTTTTTCTTTATGACCTACACCGAATCTTTGCTCCTCATCTACGATTAAAAGGCCTAAATCTTTAAATTCCAAATCCTTAGATAGAATTCTATGCGTACCGATAAGGATGTCCACCAGCCCCTTTTTCGTGTCCTGCAAGGTTTTTTTCTGCTCCGTGACAGTTCGAAAACGGGACATCAGATCAATCCTCACCGGGAAATCCTTCATTCGTTGGAGGAAGTTATTATAATGTTGTTGAGCCAGAATCGTAGTAGGCACTAAAAGAGCCACCTGCTTCCCATCCTGAACTGCCTTAAAAGCAGCCCGAATAGCAATTTCGGTTTTTCCAAAGCCCACATCTCCGCAGATCAGACGATCCATTATTCTGTTGCTCTCCATGTCCTTCTTTGTTGCTTCAATGGCAGTCAGCTGATCCTGGGTCTCCTCATAGGGAAAAAGTTCTTCAAATTCCTGCTGCCATACCGTATCCTTCCCAAAGGCAAATCCCTGCTTTTCCTGACGCTTGGCATACAGCTCCACTAAATCCTTCGCAACCTCCCACACTGCTCCTTTAACCTTGGATTTGGTTTTGCCCCACTCCTTACTGCCCAGCTTATTCAGCTTGGGTTTTCTGGCATCGGCAGACGCATATTTTTGAATCACATCCAGACCGGTAGCAAGAATATAGAGATTCCCTCCATCCCGATACTCTATTTTCATATAGTCCTTAATGACCTTTTCTACCTCTACCTTTTCAATCCCTCTGTATATCCCCAATCCATGACTTTCATGTACCACATAATCCCCCACCTGCAGTTGGGAAAAGTCCCGGATTTTCGTTCCCTCATACTTTTTTACCCGCTTCTTCTTCCTCTTTTCTTTGCCAAAAATATCTCCTTCACCGATCACTACAAATTTCAGCAGAGGATATTCAAAGCCTCGTTTTATGCTGCCATGAAAGATAAGTACCTCTCCCGGCTGAACCTGTCTTAAAGGATCATCCGTATAAAATGCACTCAATCCTTCATGCTGAATATCCAGCGCCAGTCTTTTGGCTCTGGTAATAGAAGGCGACAGGAGAATCACTCTGTACTGTCCCTTTTTATACCGCTTTAAATCCCTGACTAAAAGCTCGAAGCTATTATTATAGGAGGCTATGCTTTTGGCCATGATACTGAAACGAAAATCGGTCTTCAGTAATGCAGCCTTATCCTCCATAAATCCAATCTGCGCCATAGGATATTTTCTGACCTTTGCAAGAACCTCCTCCCGCTCAAAGAGAATCCTGGTCTGTCCCGGCAGTACATACCCCTTTTCCAGACGATGACTCATACTCTCCTTAAATTCCAGTTCCACCCCATCCAGATGCTCCTTGATCCGAACCGGCTCATCCAGAAAAACACAGCACTCCTTTCCTGAAAACATATCCATGAATGACTGAAGCTGAGGCAGAAAGAAATAAATATAGCTTTCCAGATTGACACCCGTTTTCAATTCAAGAACCTCTTCCTCCAGTTCTTTAATATGGGTTGTCAAACGATGGGCTTCCTCCGTCAAAAATTGCTTCCTAAGCTGCTCCCTCTGCTTTGCGGCCTCCTCTTTGATCCCAGCGATTCCAGACTTCAATTCTTCATCGGTTAAAATCAATTCCGTAGCCGGATAAATAGAAACGGACTCCAGCTTTTCGATGGAGCGTTGACTGAGAATATCGAAGCTTCTGAGGGATTCTACTTCTTCTCCCCAAAGTTCGATTCGATAGGGGTTCTCCTGAGTAAGGTCAAATATATCCACGATTCCTCCCCTGATGCTAAATTGTCCCGGCGCTTCTACCTGATAAACCTTTTCATAGCCCATGGTAACCAGCTTTCCGGCAAGTTCTCCCTCCTCCAGTTCACTCTTTTTATCAATGTGCAGAGTATAGTGCAAAAAACGCTCCAGGGGCATCATTGGGGACAGCAGCGTGCTGAAGGTAGTAACCAGTGTCATCGGTCTCCCCTGGGCAATTCTTTTTAAGGTCTTAATCCGTTCTCTTACCAGTTGATTTCCCTGAATATCCGCCTGATAAAAAATTAAGTCCTTACCCGGATAGACGGAAACCTTCCTATCATAAAAGCGAAAGTCTTCTGCAATTTCTCTGGCTCTTAACTCACTATAGGTAAGAATGAGTCTGACTGCAAACCCTTCTCCCAGCCCTGCCATCATATGAAGCTTCTGAGAATCCACACAGCCGCTTATTGAGACAGCTTCCTTCTTTCTCAGCAGTTCCTTCATTTTTCCGTATTCTGCCAGCTCCTGTAAAGGCAACATCAATCCTTCCACTTAATCCACCTGCTTTACCTTTTTATTATACCTATTCATTGCCTGATCGATCTGTCCGGCAGTGATCTCTCTCACTGCACCTATGGCATTAATTGCAGCCTCTTCCATAATCTTTTTTTCATCCGGTGAAAAATGTCCCAGAACATAGTCTACCAGATCATATCCGCTTGGTTTGTCCCCTACGCCTACTTTAATGCGCGGAAATACATCATGGCCAAGATGAGAAAGAATACTCTTGATCCCGTTATGCCCTCCGGCACTTCCTCTCTTACGGATACGAAGCTGACCTACATCCAGAGAAATATCATCATAGATAACGATTAATTCCTGCTTCTCGTCTATTTTATAATAATCCGCCAAGGCACGCACACTTTCTCCACTGAGATTCATAAAGGTCTGGGGCTTGGCCAGAATTACTTTCTCTCCCTCTATTATCCCCTTACCGATCAAAGCCTTATGCTTTTTCTCTAAAACATCAATCGAATAAGTATCTGCAAGTTTATCTATGATGTCAAAACCGATATTATGCCTTGTATTTTGATATTCTCTTGTGGGATTCCCCAAACCTACTATAATGTACATATCTTTTCCCTTTTATTCATATATTTTCCAGACTGTTCAGAACCATATAAATATGATGTTAGGGTCAAAAGCCCCTAACTATGATTCATACAGGATGTTCCTTTCATTGAAAATTTGCATGGCTCTTAAAAGTTACAAAAACTCTAGTGTAACGGTTTCTAAATAACTGCACTATATCTTGTCTTTCGCATTACAATATACCTAATAATTGACCTTTCAGTCAAGAAAATATCTTCATTATATGCTATAATTGAAGCAGCTATTCAAAATCCTGCAGAATCGCTGTTACACAGTTTTCCTTTACAATTGAAAATGTATCCTCTAATACCTAAAAAAGCCGAAGGCCCTGCAAAAGCAGCGCCCTCAGCTTACCCATTAACTCTTTGGCATTCCTTTTTATTCACAGCAGTTTCCTTTTGTGAGAAGCAGAACGGATTCGGGAGGAATATTGATTTCCACTGTATCTGCCCGCATTCTCCTCCAGCTCTCTTTATCTAATTCCCAGCCAAAAGAGGTTCCTGCCTCTTTGTCCCCCGGCTTAAGCATAATCGTATAAGAAAAGGGATTTTCGATTTCCTCAATTACCCGGCAGTGAAAGCTGTTTTCTCCCCTTCCTTGACGAATATCGTGCATTCTGATTCCGACAGCAACAGCCTCACCTGTCTGCTTGGCCGTTATCAGTTCCACACCCCAATCCTGTGCATAAACATGATACTCATCCCGCTTTACTATGGAAGAGATATTTTTACAGCCTGTAAGCCGGGCTGCCACCACTGTTTTGGGGTCTGCAAAAACCATGTCCCGGCTTCCAAGGTTCTCCACCCTTCCCCCATTAATAATCGCTATGCTTTGCGCCATACGATATACCTCATCCCGGTCATGGGAAACCAGCAGAACCGTTTTATTAAAGCTGCGAATTACTTCTCTTACCTCCTGTTCCAGACGAAACCTGAGGTGACTGTCCAGGGCACAAAAGGGCTCATCCAAAAGCAATGCCCTGGGCGTAGAAATCAAAATTCGTGCCAATGCAGCTCTCTGCTGTTGACCGCCGGAAAGCTGGTGGGGATAATGGTCAGCCAATTCCCTCAGACCGAAGCGTTCCATCATTTCCTCTATCCTCTTCTGACGTTCTTTTTTATCCTTTTCCCGTTTTGTCCCTGCCCTGATATTCTGCTCCACCGTCATATTGGGAAACAGCGCATAATTCTGAAACATCATTCCCAGAGCCCTTTTTTGAGGCGGCAGGTTAATTCCTTTTTCCGAATCAAAGAATGTTACTCCATCCACGATGATCCGCCCTCTGTCCGGTTTTTCAATACCTGCAATACACTTTAGAGTCATGCTCTTTCCGCAGCCGGAGGCCCCCAAAAGAGCCAGGGTCTCTTCCCCTGCTTCAAAGTTCATTTTTAACCAAAAAGAGCCCAGCTTTTTTTCGATATCTACAAAAATAGACATATTGTGTATAGAACAGGCCTTGCCTGTTCTACTGCCTCCTTCCTTTTGCCTGTGTAGCCGACTGCTTTTCCAGCAGGTTCACCGCCAGTAAAACCGCAAAGGATATGGCCATGTTAACCATAACCCATTTCAAAGCCAGAGCATCATCATTAGTACGCCATAGCTGATAGACCGTAGTCGAAATCGTTGCCGTATGTCCCGGTGTGTATCCCGCAATCATACTGGTAGCACCATATTCTCCTAAAGCTCTGGCAAAAGCCAGCACCATTCCCGCCAGGATACCCTGACGGCAATAGGGCATTCGAATCCGCCAAAAAATATAGGAATTGGACAAACCAAGAGTTTGGGCCGAGTATGCCAGAGTTTCATCAAAGGATTCAAAGGCTCCTCTGGCAGTACGATACATCAGGGGAAAGATAACCACCGTTGTAGCAAAAATTGCCGACCACCAGGTCATGGTAACTTTCACACCGAAGACGGCCAAAAGCCATGCTCCTACAGGACGTCTGGGCCCCAGAGCCAAGAGCAGCAGATAACCTACCACCGTAGGAGGAAGCACCAGGGGAAGGGTTAAAATCACATCCAGAAAGCCCTTAATTACCCTGGGTGCTTTAGCGATGTAATAAGCAGAAAAAATTCCTGTAAAGAAGATAATCACTGTACTTATCCCTGCTATACGCAGAGAATTGATTAAAGGAAACCAATCCATCCTTACCTCCCATTCTGCACTGTGGCTTTTAATTCATGGGAGTAAAGCCTACTTTTTCAAAAACGGCATCTTGTGCATCCTCTGTCAGATAATCTAAAAATGCCTGTGCTTCTTTAACATTATTTGAAATATTCAATACAGCTGCCGGGTAAATCACCTGACCACACATCTCGGCAGTAGCCACATCCACTACGGTGAGACCTGCAGAATAAGCATCCGTCTGATAAATAATCCCACAGTCTACCGTTCCTTCAGCTACCTGGGTGGTAACCTCTTTCACATTAGAGCCGTAGGTAATACTTCCTGCTTTGGCAAGCTCCTCCTCGCCAAGTTCATAATAAGCAAGAATCTTCTGGGTATACTGTCCTACAGGTACATCCCCATTCCCCATTGCCAGCATAATCCTTCCTTCTTTCAGACCATTATACAGGTCATCATAGGAATTAATATTTGCTTCATTACCTTCTGGAACGGCCAGTGCCACCTTGTTCTCCAAAATATTAAATCTTGTTTCTGATAAAACGAAATCCAAACCTTCGGTGTTTATGGAAGCATCAGCAGTAATATCCAACTGATTCATCTGTTTCTGCCCTGCTGAAATAAAAATATCACAATCTGCTCCTTCCTGAATCTGGGTCTTCAAGGTTCCTGAGGACTCAAAATTGAATACCAGCTTCACATTGGGATGTTCAGCCATATAGGCATTTCCCAATTCCGTCAGCGTTTCCGTCATGGAGGCTGCTGCAAAAACAATCAGTTCTACTGCTTCTTCCTGAGATTCTGCAGAGACTTCTTCTTTATCCTCCGGTTGGGTGGAAGCCTGAGTCTCAGGGACTTCATTGCTTTTATCTTCCACTTTTGCTGTGGTTGAACCGCCACAGCCTGCAAGTACACCACAGGACAGGCAAATCACGCGTAACATGGTAAGCATTTTTTTCATTTTCAATCTTGTCTCCTTTTCAATTACGGAAGGCCATACCGTTTCCAGTATAACCCTGTGTCTGAATCCAGACGCGGCTCTAACTCCATGGTCACCTTTAGGAGTAAGAGCTCGAAGTCATTTAGGTTTATGGTTACATTGCGCTCTCATGGTCTGGCACATTCTGAAGCAGTTCCCTTTAAAATCTCAAGCCCATGCTTAAGACTGGGAAGAATGTATTCCAGACATTCCCGTACAGCCTTTGGACTGCCGGGGAGATTCACAATGAGAGTGCCTTTACGGATTCCTGCAGTCGCCCGACTCAGCATGGCTCGACTGGTTATCTGTAAGGAATGCCAACGCATGGCCTCCGCTATTCCCGGTGCCTGCCGTTCTACTACTGATAAAGTAGCTTCCGGGGTCAAATCTCTGGAGGAAAATCCGGTTCCCCCGGTGGTCAGAATCAAATCCGCCAAATCAGCATCGCAAAGCGTTTTCAGTTCCTCGGCCAGAGGTTCAATCCCATCCGGAAGAATTTTGGAATCAATTACTGTATAGCCTGCCTCCTCCATCAATTCCCGGATGACCACTCCGCTTCTATCCTCTCTTTTTCCTTCATATCCTGAATCACTGAGTGTAAGAACAGCCACTCGCATGGATTTACTCATTTTTACCTCCATTCACCCTAATCTTCCTTTAGTATCACCAGTTCATCGCCTACACAGATACTTCCTCCCTGGAGTACCCGGGTAAAAACCCCTTCTCTGGGCATGATACAGTCTCCCATCGCTTTGTAGATTTCACAATGGGAATGGCATTCTTTGCCCACCTGGGTTAATTCCAGAACCACATCATTGCATTTAAATTTCGTTCCTATGGGAAGTAGCTTAAAGTCAAAGCCTTCCACCACCAGATTTTCCCCAAAGGCACCCTCATCAACCTCTGCACCCCTTTGGCGAAATTCTTCTACCCGGTCATGGGATAACAGGGAAACCTGCCTGTGCCATTTTCCGGCATGGGCATCTCCTTCTATTCCCCAGTTTTCCAAAAAATTTGCACTTCCTACATTCTTTTTCTGGGTTCCCTTTTTTTCACTTATACAAACAGCAATTACTTTTCCCAAGGCTCTATCCTCCTATTTGATTCATATTAGGTCCCTGTATGTTCTCTTTCTCGTCAAGAGAAAACTGATGGCAGGCAGGCTTGTAAAGTTACTATTCACAGCTGATTAATATCTGATTTTTCAGGAAGTCCCGTTGGGGCTTCTTTTTATTGGCATAATGCACTATATAGTGGTTATATTTTGTTA